>NZ_JBITIB010000027.1:0-123267 GCF_044458565.1 Streptomyces sp. NPDC050433
ACAGCCATCTGGCACAACCGCCGCACCAGAACACCGATCACCCGGTCACTGACCGCCTACGACCACTGACCAGCACATCGGACTTACTCATCTAGGGCTTGACAGACCGGTAGTAGCGCAGCGCGCCCTCGTGCAGGTTCAGCGGATCGGTGTAGATCGCCGTCCGCAGATCCACGAGCTGGGCCGGGTGGACCTTCTTGCCGATCCGGTCACGGCTCTTGATCACGGTGCGGGTGAAACCCTCGGTCAGTTCGGCGTCGATCCGGTCGGTGGTGACCAGCAGATTCGCGACGGCCACCGTCGGCACCGCCGTACCGTCCTGCGCCTCCTTGTACGCGTCCGCCGGCATCACCGCTGAGCGGTAGTAACGGGTGGCCACCCGCGCCGTGGCGTGCAGCTTGTCGACGAGGGCGTCGTCCAGCGGCACCAGCTTGATGTCGAAGCGTTCCGACAACTGCTGTACGGAGGCGGTGGGCAGCCCGCCCGACCAGAAGAAGGCGTCGAGGTCGCCCGACTCCAGACGGCCGGGCATCGTGTCGATGCCCGCCGAGACCGCCGTGACGTCCTTCTTGGGATGCAGCCCGGCGGCGGACAGCAGCCCGTCGGCTATCAGCCGCACGCCCGAGCCCTCCTGGCCCACGCCCACACGCTTGCCGCGCAGGTCTCTCGCGGAGTCGATGCCCGAGTCCTTCGCCGCGATCAGCTGTACGTAGTCGTCGTAGAGCCGTGCGCAGCCGCGCAGCCGGTCGGCGCCGGGACCGTTGTCCCGCCGGTACTTCGCGACGGCGTCGGCCGTGGCGATGGTGAAGTCGGCCTTACCCGTGGCCACACGTGCGATGTTCTCCTGCGAGCCCTCGCTCGTCAGCAGCCCTATGGACACGTTGGGCAGATCCTTGGCGAGATCCTCCTTGAGAAGGTCCCCGTAGCGCTGGTAGACCCCGCTCGTCACACCCGTACTGAACTTGACGGAGCCACTCGGCTCCCGCTCCCCGAACGGCACCAGCCACCACGACAGCAACCCGGCCACCACCAGGGCGGCCACGCCTCCTACGAAGGCGGTGCGACGGCTCATACGGGGCGGAAGGGGGAACATGCGGTGATCCTGCCAGCTCACTCGCCGTGATGGCCAGGCCTTGCCAGCCCCGTCCTGAGCGCCAGGGCCGGGTACGGGAATGGCCCGGAACGACGGTTCCGGGCCATCCACCCGGCCCTCAGGCCGGTCCCGCGACAAGGGCACTGCGCCCCGGTCCACGTCCTTCGCAGGTCCGAGGACCGGGTCGACCAGCGCCTCAGACCTCCCCAGGCCCGGCGCTGGGCGCAGCCCAGAGGCTGTACCCACGACTTCCGCGGCCAAACCACCCAGAACACAGCTGACTTGATCCGGCCGGGCAGCCAAGGGGTCGCCATCAGGCGCGGTCCTCCCTCGCCCGGCTGCGCGCGCAGTGGTTGTCGCATCTCTCGGAGGACTCCTTGATGTCCCGCACGGACGCCTCGCCGTCGTGCACGCGGCCGAGCAGCCGGCAGTAGCCGAACCGGTCCATCCCCGGTGTGAAGCCCACCAGGACCTCCGCCTTCGCGTCCGGGGCGGGCGCGAAGGCGTGCGGCGTGTGCGGCGGTACGGCGGTACGGCGACGAAGTCGCCCTTCTCCAGAGTCAGTACCTCCTCGCCGACCAGCACCTGGAGCGTGATCACGCTGCCGGGGGCGTCGGCCACGGCCTCGGCGGCGCCGCCACGGTGCACCCGCCCTTCGACTCCACTGGCCGGGCCACCTCGGGCACCCCCTTACCCTTGACGGGTGACCAGTAGCAGTGACCGGGCCGGAACAGTGGACGACGTGGGCGTTGACCGGACCTACGAGGTGCGCACCTACGGGTGCCAGATGAACGTCCACGACTCGGAGCGATTGTCCGGACTGCTGGAGGACGCGGGCTACGTGCGCGCTCCCGAAGGCGCCGACGGCGACGCCGACGTCGTGGTCTTCAACACCTGCGCCGTACGCGAGAACGCCGACAACAAGCTGTACGGCAACCTCGGCCGGCTCGCCCCGATGAAGACCCGGCGTCCCGGCATGCAGATCGCCGTCGGCGGCTGCCTCGCCCAGAAGGACCGCGACACCATCGTCAAGAAGGCGCCCTGGGTCGACGTCGTCTTCGGTACGCACAACATCGGCAAGCTCCCCGTCCTGCTGGAGCGCGCCCGCGTACAGGACGAGGCGCAGATCGAGATCGCCGAGTCGCTGGAGGCGTTTCCCTCCACGCTGCCCACGCGCCGCGAGTCCGCCTACGCCGCGTGGGTCTCCATCTCCGTCGGCTGCAACAACACCTGCACTTTCTGCATCGTCCCGGCGCTGCGCGGCAAGGAGAAGGACCGCCGCCCCGGCGACATCCTCGCCGAGGTCGAGGCGCTCGTCGCCGAAGGCGTCTCCGAGATCACGCTGCTCGGCCAGAACGTCAACGCGTACGGCTCCGACATCGGCGACCGCGAGGCCTTCTCCAAGCTCCTGCGGGCCTGCGGGAAGATCGAGGGCCTGGAGCGCGTCCGCTTCACCTCGCCGCACCCGCGCGACTTCACGGACGACGTCATCGCCGCGATGGCCGAGACGCCCAATGTCATGCCGCAGCTCCACATGCCGCTCCAGTCCGGCTCGGACACCGTCCTGAAGGCGATGCGCCGCTCGTACCGGCAGGAGCGTTTCCTCGGGATCATCGACAAGGTGCGCGCGGCCATCCCGCACGCCGCCATCTCCACCGACATCATCGTGGGCTTCCCCGGCGAGACCGAGGAGGACTTCCAGCAGACGCTGCACACGGTGCGCGAGGCCCGCTTCGCGAACGCCTTCACCTTCCAGTACTCCAAGCGCCCCGGAACGCCCGCCGCCGACATGGACGGGCAGATTCCCAAGGAGGTCGTGCAGGAGCGCTACCTGCGCCTCGTCGCACTCCAGGAGGAGATCTCCTGGGACGAGAACAAGACGCAGGTCGGCCGCACCCTTGAGGTCATGGTCGCCGAAGGCGAGGGACGCAAGGACGGTGCCACCCACCGGCTCTCGGGCCGCGCGCCCGACAACCGGCTTGTGCACTTCACCGCGCCCGACCAGGAGGTGCGGCCCGGCGACGTGGTGACCGTCGACATCACGTACGCGGCTCCGCACCATCTGCTCGCCGAGGGGCCGACGACTCGGGTACGCCGTACCCGCGCCGGTGACGCGTGGGAGAGGCGCAACGCGGCCCCGCCCGAGCCCACCGGCGTGCTGCTCGGCCTGCCCTCGATCGGCGCCCCGCCGCCCCTGCCGGCGGCGACGGGCGGCTGCTCGGCGATGTGACGGCGCCGGCCGGTCGTTCCTCAGCCGTGACCTAGTCTGCGCAGCATGCTCGTATCCGCGGCCGTGTGCCCCTGCCCGCCCCTGCTCGTCCCCGCCGTGGCCGCCGGCGCCGCACCGGAACTCGACGCCGCGCGGGACGCCTGCGCCGACGCGCTGGGCGTGCTCGCCGCCGCCCGGCCCGCCCGGCTGATCGTCGTCGGGCCGTCGGCGGGTCCACAGGACCTGGAGCCGTACCCGCAGGGTGCGCACGGCTCGTTCCGGGGCTACGGGGTGGATGTCGGCGTCACGCTCGGCGGGACGCCGGCGGGGCCCGGAGACCGCGGTGGACGATCCGGCGACGAACTGCCGGCCTCGCTCGCCGTCGCCGCCTGGCTGCTCGCTCACGTCGCCTGGTCCGCCTCACCGATCCAAGGCCTCGGCGTCCGGGAACCGCTCGCCCGCGAGCGGTGTATCGAAACCGGCAGGGACCTCACGGCGCCGGACGAGCGGGTGGCACTTCTGGTGATGGGCGATGCCAGCGCGTGCCGCACCCTCAAGGCGCCCGGCTATCTCGACGAGCGCGCCGCCGCGTTCGACGCCGAGGTCGCACGGGCGCTGGCCACGGCGGACGTCACGGCGCTCGCCGCGCTGGACGAGACGCTGGCCACCGACCTGAAGGCGGCAGGCCGCTCCTGCTGGCAGGTCCTCGCGGGGGCGGCCGAGGGGACGAGCCTGAACGGCAGCCTGCTCTACGAGGACGCTCCGTACGGCGTGGGCTACCTCGTGGCGACCTGGTCGTAGGGGGCCGCCCTCCACGCTTCAGTGACGGCGACGGCCGCGAAGCCCTTCTCAGAGCTTCGCGGCCGTAGCCGTCACTGACGGGACTCGTCGCTCGCCCGGCAGCCGCAGTCGCGCGGCTGCCGCGGTTCAGCCGTGCCTCAGGAGGCCGGGGGCGGGGGAGACGAGGAGGGCGGGGTGCCGGTGTCGCCGGTGTCGCCGCCCTTGTGGGACATCCGCTCCAGAGCGCCCTTGGCCTTTCCGGTCCCGGACTCGATCTTGTCGCTGTACTTGCCCTTGGTCTTCTGGTCGACCGTCTTCGCGGCCTTGTCCAGACCCTCGCCGATCTTTCCCCCGTGCTGCTGCGCGAGGTCGGAGACCTTGTCCCTGGCAGGGGACAGCTTCGCCTTCAATGAGTCCTTGAAGCTCATGGGGCACCTTCCCTCGGCCCGTTGGGGCCATCGGCTCTCTGCCGGTTACTTGCGGGCGCCTTCGCCGGCTTCGTTGTCGGCCGCCTCGTCGACGGTCTGCTGCTTCGGGATGTCAACGCTCTCCGCGACGGTCGTACCGCCGTCGGCGTTGCTTCCGCCTCCCGCCGCAGCAACCGCATCCCGGTCGTTGTCAGGTGCCGCCTCGGCCGCCCCTGAGGTGCCGTCCGCGGTGGCTCCGGCCGCCGCTGAAGCCGACCGGGCCTCCTCGGCCGTCCGCTTGGACTTCCGACGAAGCCGTGCAAAAACGCCCATTTCTGCTCCATATCGTACTCGTGTGGGCGAAATTCCGCGTCGCCCGGAGCGTCCCGCTGCGTCGCCCGGCGGCACCGGCCCGAAAACCGGCAGGCGGAATCTCGCAACGGCCAACGACCCCGGACGAGGGCCGTCACGTAACTCGTTCGGGAAGCGGCCACAGGGTTTGCGAGACTGGGGCCGTGAGAAGCGCAGCGCCAGCACCCAGGGTCATCGCCGTCGTCGGCCCCACCGCGGCCGGCAAGTCCGACCTGGGCGTCCATCTCGCCCGGCAACTCGACGGTGAGGTCGTCAACGCCGACTCCATGCAGCTCTACCGAGGGATGGACATCGGAACCGCCAAGCTGACGACGGACGAGCGTCGCGGCGTCCCGCACCACCTCCTCGACATCTGGGACGTCACCGAGGCGGCCAATGTCGCCGAGTACCAGCGGCTGGCCAGGATCGAGATCGACCGGCTCCTCGCCGAAGGCCGTACACCCGTCCTCGTCGGCGGCTCCGGCCTCTACGTACGGGGCGCCATCGACGCCCTCGACTTCCCCGGCACCGACCCCGAGGTGCGCGCCCGCCTGGAGGACGAACTGAAGCTGCGTGGCTCCGGCGCCCTGCATGCCCGGCTGGCCGCCGCCGATCCGCCGGCCGGCCGCGCGATCCTCCCCAGCAACGGGCGCCGCATCGTCCGGGCGCTTGAGGTGTTCGAGATCACCGGGAAGCCGTTCACCGCCAGTCTGCCGGGGCATGACGCGGTGTACGAGACCGTGCAGATCGGCGTCGACGTGGAACGCCCCGAACTCGACGAGCGCATCGCGCTGCGCGTGGACCGTATGTGGGAGGCCGGCCTCGTGGACGAGGTACGCGAGTTGGAGGCGCGCGGCCTGCGCGAGGGCCGCACGGCCTCACGTGCGCTCGGTTACCAGCAGGTGCTGTCGGCCCTCGCGGGGGACTGCACCGAGGACCAGGCGCGCGGCGAGACCGTACGCGCCACCAAACGCTTCGCGCGCCGCCAGGACTCGTGGTTCCGCCGCGACCCGCGCGTGCACTGGCTGAGCGGCGCGGCCGACGACCGGGAGGAACTCCCGCACCTCGCGCTGATGTTGGTCGAACGAGCGGTCACAGCCTGATCACGTGATGGCATCGGGACGCTCAGGCCGTCAATCCGGTGCCCGGGGCCATGCCATCATCGAGCATCGATCGACCAGTGGAGTCCGAGTTGGGAGGGCGCGTGGCGATGGAGGCCGGCCCTCGCAACACGGATCAGGGGACACAGGATCCTCAGGATGAAGCCCCGCGGTTGAGTCCTGACGGACCCGACGAAGACGCGGCGACGCCCGAGGTGGAGGTCGAGCTGCGTCCGCAGCGGCGCCTGCGGATCTGGCAGCTCGCCCCCATCGTGATGCTCGCCGCCGTCGGCTCACTGATGTTCGCCTTCCCTCTCGCCTTCGGCACGGGCGACGGCGGCGCCGTCGTCGCCATGCTCGGCCTGCTGATCAGCTGCTGCGCCGCCGGCTGGGGCATGATGGCCGCCCGCCGCGTCGGCCACGCCTGGCCCGGTCTGCCGGCCCGTGGGTCGGGTGAGCGCCCGGACTGGCGGGTTCTCGCGCTGTACGTGGCCGGGGGCGCCGCCCTCGTCGCCCTCGCCGTCTGGCGGGTCGCCCGCCTCCGCTGACCGGGGCGGGCCGGGCCGCGCGCCTCCGTACGGAGGCCGCTCCGCGCCCCCCATGGCCTTCCGTGTTCGCGCTGTCGGTCCCACCTCGTACGATTGACGCGTGAGTACCTACCGGCCCGCCGCGCAGCCGCCTCCGATCCCGTTCCTCAAGGGCCACGGGACCGAGAACGACTTCGTGATCGTTCCCGACCCGGACAACGCCCTCGTTCTGTCCGCCCCCGCCGTCGCGAAGCTATGCGACCGCCGGGCCGGCATCGGTGGCGACGGGCTGCTGCGTGTCGTACGGTCCGCCGCGCATCCCGAGGCGCGGTCGATGGCAGACCGGGCCGAGTGGTTCATGGACTACCGGAACGCCGACGGATCCGTCGCCGAGATGTGCGGCAACGGGGCCCGGGTCTTCGCGCGGTATCTCCAGCGTGCCGGGCTCGTGGAGGCGGGTGACCTGGCCGTCGCCACCCGTGGCGGCGTGAAGAAGGCGCACATCGCCAAGGACTCCGAATCGGCTCCCGGAGCGATCACGATCCAGATGGGACGCGCCGTCCTTACCGAAGACGACGTCACCGTCGTTGTGGGGGACCGCGATTGGCCCGCGCGGAACGTCAACATGGGCAATCCGCACGCCGTCGCCTTCGTGGACGATCTCGACCACGCGGGGAATCTGTTCACCGCTCCGCCCGTCAGCCCCGCCTCGGTCTATCCGGACGGTGTGAACGTCGAGTTCGTCGTCGATCGCGGCCCGCGCCATGTCGCCATGCGGGTCCACGAACGCGGCTCCGGCGAGACGCGGTCCTGCGGTACGGGCGCGTGCGCCGTCGCCGTCGCGGCGGCCCGCAGGGACGGCGACGACCCCGCCGTGACCGGCGAGCCCGTCACGTACACCGTGGACCTGCCCGGCGGACGGCTTGTCATCACCGAACGTCCCGACGGTGAGATCGAGATGACGGGCCCGGCCGTCATCGTCGCCGAGGGACTGCTCGACGCGGAGTGGGCGGCGCTGCTCGCCACCCGCTGACGTCCCGCGCGCGCCGAATTCCGCAATCGCCGAAGTCCGCCCGCTGCGAGCGGCCGACACGCTCCGAAGTCCTCCGAAACCGCCCACAGGTTCCCTCGAATGGGTGATCCGCTTCACGCTGGGGGAGAGGTGGCCGGAGGCACGTGGTGGGGTCGGTAGCATCAAGCACCGGCCGGGAGGGCGCTCCTGCCCTTCCCACCGCCGGTCGACGCTGCCGGAGGTGCCCCATGAGCGCAGAGGCCACCAGCCCTGGTGCCCGGAGCCGCAGGCGCGGCCGTACCAGTATCGACCTCCGACGGCTGGGCAGGGCCGCGTTGCAGGGACCCGCGTCCAGGGACCGGCTGCCGGACGCGATCAGCCATGTCGCCGACGCCCACCGCGCGCACCACCCCGACGCCGACCTGCTCGTACTGGGCAAGGCGTATGTGCTGGCGGAGATTTCGCACCGCGGACAGTTCCGCAAGAGCGGCGAGCCGTACATCACGCATCCGCTCGCCGTCACTCTGATCCTCGCCGAACTCGGCGCCGAGACCACGACGTTGACGGCCTCGCTCCTCCACGACACCGTCGAGGACACCGACGTGACGCTCGATCAGGTCCGCGCGGAGTTCGGCGACGAGGTCTGCTATCTGGTCGACGGCGTGACGAAGCTGGAGAAGGTGGACTACGGCGCCGCCGCCGAGCCCGAGACCTTCCGCAAGATGCTGGTCGCCACCGGCAACGATGTCCGGGTGATGTCGATCAAGCTCGCCGACCGGCTGCACAACATGCGCACGCTCGGTGTGATGCGGCCGGAGAAGCAGGCCCGTATCGCCAAGGTCACCCACGACGTCCTCATCCCGCTCGCCGAACGGCTCGGCGTGCAGGCGCTCAAGACCGAGCTGGAGGACCTGGTCTTCGCGATCCTCCAGCCGGAGGAGTACGAGCGCACCCGCGCCGTCATCGCCGACAAAGGCGCCACGGGGCCAGGCCTGGACACCATCGCCGTGGACGTACGGCGGACGCTCCGCGAGGCCGACATCACCGCCGAAGTCGGCATCAGGCCACGGCACTTCGTCTCCGTGCACCGCGCCCGCCTGAAACGCGGCGAGATGCGCGGCACGGACTTCGGCCGCCTGCTCGTCCTCGTCGCGGAGGACGCCGACTGCTACGCCGTACTGGGGGAGTTGCACACCTGCTTCACACCGGTGATCTCCGAGTTCAAGGACTTCATCGCCGCCCCCAAGTACAACCTGTACCAGTCGCTGCACACGGCGGTCGCCGGCCCCGACGGGGCGGTCGTCGAAGTCCTCATCCGTACGCACCAGATGCACAAGGTCGCCGAGGCGGGTGTGGTCGCGCTGGGCAACCCGTACGCGCCCGTCGAGGGGGCCGAGCCGGCCGAGGGTGAGCGGGCCGACCCGACCAGGCCCGGCTGGCTCTCCCGCCTCCTGGAGTGGCAGGAGGCGGCCACGGACCCGGACACGTTCTGGACGACACTGCGCGCCGATCTCGCCCAGGACCGGGAGATCAGCGTCTTCCTCGCGGACGGCGGCATGTTGGGGCTGCCCGCCGGGGCGACGTGTGTGGACGCGGCGTACGCGCAGTACGGCGACGGGGCGCACGGTTGCATCGGAGCGCGCGTCAACGGCCGTCTGGCGACGCTGAGTACGGTCCTGACGGACGGCGACACGGTGCAACTCCTGCTGGCCCACGGCTCCGTGCCGGAGACCGTGACCGAGACCGACAGCGGGAGCGAGACCGGCCAGACGCACGACGCCGCTCCCGGGCCCTCCCCCGAGTGGCTGGACCACGCCCGTACGCCCGCCGCGCGGATCGCGATCGCGGGCTGGCTCGCCGCGAATCCGGAGAGCCTGAAGGTGCCCGCTGCCGCGCCTCGACCACCCGGCGCAGTCACGGCGGGACGGCGCGGCGTGGCCAATGTGGTCGTGGACGTGCCCGAGGCGACGGTGCGGCTCGCCGGCTGCTGCACGCCCGTACCGCCCGACGCCGTGACCGGCTTCACGGTCCGCGGCGGCGCCGTCACGGTGCACCGCGCGGAGTGCCCGGCCGTCGGCAGGATGACCGCGCTCGGCCGCTCGCCCGTCGCGGTGAGCTGGGGCGACGAGGCGGAGTGCCGGGTCACGCTGTACGCGGAGTCCTTCGGCCGGCCGCGGCTCCTCGCCGATCTCACCGAGGTCATCGCGACGGCGGGTGCGGCGATCGTGTCGGCCAACGTGGAGCCGCCGAGCGAGCAGCGGGTACGGCACACGTACACCCTTCAACTGCCCGACGCGGCAGGGCTGCCCGGCCTGATGCGTGCGATGCGGGACGTGCCGGGAGTGTTCGACGTACGTCGCGCGCAACACGAGACGGCCCCCTGAACAGACGCGTCGAAACGTCACGCCCCCCGTTCACGCCGGGTCCCCCCTTTCGGGTGGGCGTGAAGCGCGCCGCCCTCATACGTATGCCGCGCGCTGGTAGCGGTGGTCCATGCTGCTCACCTCCCGCCGGCTGCGCGCCGCCCTGCTGGCCACCGCCTCGGCCACCCTCGTCGCCGCGACGCTCCCCGCCCCCGCCCCAGGGCCGCTCGGTATCGGCGACCCGCTCTTCCCGCACCTGGGCAACCCCGGATACGACGTCCTCGCCTACGACATCGGCTTCACCTACCACGGCAAGAACACCAAGCCGCTCGACGCGGTCACCAGGATCGACGCCCGCGCGACCCGGCGCATGGACCGGATCAACCTCGACTTCACCCATGGAGTGGTCCGCTCCGTCGAGGTCGACGGCGCCCGCGCCGACTTCGCGACCGCCGGTGAAGACCTCGTGATCACGCCACGCGAGAGGGTCGAGGCCGGCTCACGCGTACGCGTCACCGTCACCCACACCAGCGACCCGAGAGGCGGGAAGGGCGGCTGGGTACGGACCACGGACGGCCTCGCGATGGCCAACCAGGCCGACGCCGCGCACCGCGTGTTCCCGAGCAACGACCACCCCGCCGACAAGGCCGCGTTCACCTTCCGGGTCACCGCGCCGAGCAAGCTGACGGTCGTCGCCAACGGACTGCGGGTGGCGAAGACCCGCCACGGCGCCACGACCAGCTGGACGTACCGCACGCGTCACCCCATGGCCACCGAACTGGCGCAGGTCTCCATCGGCGACTCGGCCGTGGTGCACCGGACGGGGCCGCACGGGCTGCCCGTACGCGACGTGGTCCCGGCGGCCGACCGCAAGAAGCTGGAGCCGTGGCTGGCGAAGACGCCGGGACAGCTGGAGTGGATGGAGCGGCAGGTCGGGCGGTATCCGTTCGAGACGTACGGCGTCCTGATCGCCGGCGCCGACACCGGCTTCGAACTGGAGACGCAGACGCTGTCGCTCTTCGAGCGGTCGCTGTTCACCCGGCCCGAGTACCCCGAGTGGTACGTCGATTCCGTCATGGTCCACGAGCTGGCGCACCAGTGGTTCGGCGACAGCGTCTCACCGCGCGCGTGGTCCGACCTGTGGCTCAACGAGGGGCATGCGAGCTGGTACGAGGCCATGTACGCGCAGGAGCACGCGGACAAGCCGCTGGAGAAGCGGATGCGTGAGGCGTACCGGCTGTCCGACGGCTGGCGCGCGGCGGGCGGCCCGCCGGCCGCGCCGGAGCCGCCTTCGCCCGGCGAGCAGATCAGCCTCTTCCGACCGATTGTGTACGACGGCAGCGCCCTGGTGCTCTACGCGCTGCGCCAGGAGATCGGCGAGGGGGAGTTCCGGCGGCTGGAGCGCGACTGGGTGCGCGACCACCGGGACGGGACGGCGAGCACGGCGGACTTCACACGGCTGGCGTCGGACATCGCGGGGCGTGACCTGTCCGACTTCTTCCGGGCGTGGCTGTACGGGCGCAAGACACCGGCCATGCCGGGTCACCCGGACTGGAAGTCCGAGGCGCCGAAGTAGGCGCGGGAAACCCGAATGACGGTCCCGGCCGTGACGTGCCACCATCAAGGGGTCGGCGGCGCTGCCGGGACCGGGACTCCGGGGCCGGGACAGCGGGCCCGTGACGCCGGGAATCAATCCGGGCCGTCACGCGTTGTGACCGATGTGGGTGGGCAGGATGTCCACCACCCGAATTTCCTCTTCGACGTAAGGATCCAATGACCTCCTCTTCTTCCCCTTCCCAGGACGAGCAGATCTTCGCGGACACCCGCACGGAAAGCCTTCGGGCCGATGCCCTGATGGAAGAGGACGTCGCCTGGAGCCAAGAGATCGACGGACAGCGGGACGGCGATCAGTTCGACCGCTCCGACCGCGCGGCGCTACGGCGCGTGGCGGGCCTCTCCACCGAGCTCGAAGACGTCACCGAGGTCGAGTACCGGCAGCTGCGCCTGGAGCGCGTGGTGCTCGTCGGCGTCTGGGTCTCGGGGACGGTGCGGGAAGCCGAGAATTCGCTCGCCGAGCTGGCGGCGCTGGCCGAGACGGCCGGCGCGCTGGTGCTGGACGGTGTCATTCAGCGCCGTGACAAGCCCGACCCGGCCACCTACATCGGCTCGGGTAAGGCACGTGAGCTGTACGACCTGGTGCTGGAGACCGGAGCGGACACCGTCGTGTGTGACGGTGAGCTCAGCCCCGGTCAGCTGATCCATCTTGAGGACGTCGTCAAGGTCAAGGTCGTGGACCGTACGGCCCTGATCCTCGACATCTTCGCCCAGCACGCCAAGTCCCGTGAGGGCAAGGCACAGGTCGCGCTGGCCCAGATGCAGTACATGCTGCCGAGGCTGCGCGGCTGGGGTCAGTCGCTGTCCCGGCAGATGGGTGGCGGCGGCGGTGGCGGAATGGCCACCCGTGGTCCCGGTGAGACCAAGATCGAGACGGACCGGCGCCGGATCCGCGAGAAGATGGCGAAGATGCGCCGGGAGATCGCGGAGATGAAGACCGGCCGCGAGATCAAGCGGCAGGAGCGCAGGCGCAACAAGGTGCCGTCGGTCGCGATCGCCGGGTATACGAACGCGGGGAAGTCCTCGCTGCTCAACCGCCTCACCGGCGCGGGCGTCCTGGTGGAGAACGCGCTGTTCGCCACCCTGGATCCGACCGTGCGCCGGGCCGAGACCCCGAGCGGCAGGATCTACACGCTGGCCGACACCGTCGGCTTCGTCCGGCATCTGCCGCACCACCTCGTGGAGGCGTTCCGCTCGACGATGGAGGAGGTCGGTGACTCCGATCTGATCCTGCATGTGGTCGACGGCTCGCATCCCGAGCCGGAGGAGCAACTGGCCGCCGTGCGTGAGGTGATCCGCGACGTGGGCGCGCTGGACGTCCGCGAGATCGTGGTGATCAACAAGGCGGACGCGGCGGACCCGGTGGTCCTGCAGCGGCTGCTGCGGACGCAGCGGCACGCCATCGCCGTGTCGGCACGTACGGGCGCCGGTATGGCCGAGCTGCTGGCGCTCGTCGACACCGAGCTGCCCAGGCCCGAGATCACGGTCGAGGCCCTGGTGCCGTACACGGACGGTGGTCTGGTCTCGCGGGTGCACGCCGAGGGCGAGGTGCTGTCCGAGGAGCACACCCCGGAGGGCACGCTGCTGAAGGCGCAGGTCCATGAGGAACTGGCCGCGGCGCTCGCCGTGTACGTGCCGGTTCCCGCGATCGGCTGACGGCGGCACCGCGCACCGCGCCACGTTCCCGCACAGGTACGGCGGAAGGCCCGCCCTCTCATCACGAGGGGGCGGGCCTTCCGCCGTACCGGCCTAACGCCAGCCGCGTCGCGGGCGTCTACCGGCCCGCGAACTTGTCGCTCATCATCGTGTACAGCTGCTCGGCGCCCTCACCGAGCCGGGGGCCGGCCAGCCAGCCCGAAGTGACCGGGCCGATGGAGGTGTTGGAGACCAGCACCGAGTCGCCACCGGGTCCGGCCGCGATCCAGCCGCCGCCGGAGGAGCCACCGGTCATGGAGCAGCCGATGCGCCACATCGTGGGCGTACCGGGGGCGATCGAGAGCCTGCCGGCGTTGTCGACGCACTTGTGCATGATCAGCCCGTCGTACGGCGGGGCCGCGGGATAACCCCACGCGCCCAGGCTGCCGATGCTGCTCGCCTCGGGCGCGTCGAAGTCGACGTCCAGGGCCGCGCCGACGGTCTCCTCCAGCGACTTGCCGCCGTTCTCCGGGGTGACGTGCATGACCGAGTAGTCGTACGCCGCTCCGTCGCCGCCGGTCGGGCCGCCGTCGCTGATCCACTCGTTGGAGGTCGCGACCCAGTCGGCCCAGTACTGCCCGTACGGGGCGATCTCCTGCGGCTGCGCGTTCTGCAGCGCGTCGGCGGACTTGCCCATGTTGTTGTAGGCGGGGACGAACATGATGTTCCGGTACCAGCCGCCGCCCGCGCCCGCGTGCACGCAGTGGCCCGCGGTCCACACCAGGTTGGACTTGCCCGGGTTCTTCGGGTCCTTCACGACGGTGGCCGAGCAGACCATCGAACCCTCGGGCGCGTCGAAGAAGACCTTGCCGACCGGCGCCGCGTTGTCGGTGTACGGCGTCTTCTCCGGCTCCGCCCGGACCGGCTGGGGCTCGGGGTCGGTGACGTCCTGGTCACCGGAGATGTCACCGGCGGCGAGCGTCTTCGTCGGCGACTTCGCCGTCTTCATCCGCTCGGGCTTCCACAGGTCCTCGATGACCGGGTTGACGAAGTCCGAGGCGTTGCGCAGCCACTTGTCCTTGTCCCAGTTCTTCCACTCACCGTCCTTCCACTTCTCCGGGTCGACACCGTGCTCCTTGAGCCGGTCGGCCAGATCCGCGGGAATCTCCGCACCTGCCTCGTCGGCGGCGGGAGTTGAGGCGGCGGCCTTGTCGGCCGCCTTGTCCTCGCCGGTACCGCCGCAGGCCGTGGCCGTCAGCGCGAGGGCCGCGGCGAGGCTGGTGGCAGCCAGCAGCGGACGTATGGATCGCATAAAAACCGTTCCCCCTGAAAGTACTTGACTCACTTGCCATGAACGTGTCACGCAAAAAGGTGGTCCTCAGGCGGACCACCTTGCGGTGTCCTCACCCTATGCGGCCCGTTGCCGGGCTCGCCGCTCAGGGCGTACCGGTGTGCGGTCCGACATGCCCGACATGCCCGGGACGCGGCGGACCGCACACCGAGTCCTACCGGCCGGCGTACTTCTCGCTGACCGCCTCGTAGATTCCCTTGGCCTCGTCACCGAGCCGCGGGCCGGCCAGCCAGCCGGCCGTCACCGGGCCGATCGAGGTGTTCGACACCAGGGCGGGCTTACCGTCCTGGCCGTTCGCGATCCAGCCGCCTCCGGACGAACCGCCGGTCATGGTGCACCCGATACGGTGCATCGTCGGGTCCTGGGCGTTGATGGACAGCCGGCCCGGCTTGCCGGCGCACTGGTAGAGCTTCTGGCCGTCGAACGGAGGCGCCGCGGGATAGCCGGTCGCCGTCATCGAGTCGATCTCCGGCGTGGCCGGCGCGTTGAAGTCGACCGGCAGCGCCGCGCCGACGGTCTCCTCCAGCGACTTGCCGTCACTGCCCTTCTCCGGCGTCACATGGATCACCGCGAAGTCGAACGGGGCACCCAGGCCGCCGGTCGCCGCTCCCTGCGAGATCCACTCCTCGGAGGTCTGCGCCCACTCGCCCCACCAGATGCCGTGCGGGGCGATCCGCTCCTTGGAGGCGGTCTCCAGCTCCGAGATCGGCAGGCCGCTGTTGTTGTACGAGGGGACGAAGGCGATGTTCCGGTACCAGCCGCCGCTCTTGCCCGCGTGCACGCAGTGGCCCGCCGTCCACACCATGTTGGACTTACCGGGGTTGGCGGGGTCGGTCACCACGGTCGCCGAACAGACCATCGAGCCCTCGGGTCCGTCGAAGAAGAGCTTGCCCGCCTCGGGCACGTCCCCGTCGTACGGCGCGTTCACCGCCGTCGCCTCCACCGGCTCCGGAGTCGGGTCGGTGACACCCGCGTCGCCGGAGATGTCCTCCTCCACCACCGGCTTGTCGGGCTCCTCGGCGTCCCTCATCCGGTCCGGGTCCCAGAGGTCCTCGATGATCGGGTTGACGTAGTCCCGTGCCTCACGGAGCCACTTGTCCTTGTCCCAGTTCTTCCATTCGCCGTCCTTCCACTTGTCCAGGTCGATCCCGCGCTCCTTGAGGCGGTCCTGGAGATCGGCCGGAATGGTGACCTTGTCGCCGGACGACTCGCCGGACGAACCATTGGGCTTGTCGGCCGAGTTCGTCTCCTCGGTGGGTCCGCAGGCGGTGGCCGTCAGAGCCAGGACAGCCGCGAACGAGGCGACCGCGACCGCGGAGGAGCTTCTACGCCGCGCGCTCCTCCCACGGCGAGTGGTGAACGGTGGGCGAATGGCTCGCATGTCGGGATCCCCCTGGGACTTCGGAACTGTTCTGAACTGACGGATCAACCGGGTTGAACCGGACGGATCGGCCCGGTCGCGGAGACCGGAGCCGGAAGTCGGCCCCCACTATGCCGGTGCCGTTGGGGACGGCGGACGGCAGGGCCGTGGTTCCGGCCGTCGAAGGATCTTCCGATCGGCCGTGCTCCGGGGCGCCTCCCGTCGTTGGTATCTACGGGGGACTCGGCGTCGGCGTTCACCACACGCACCGCGGCGCTCGACCCGCCGCGTCGACGTGTGACGTAACCGTTCCCGCGGGAGGACCGACAGCCGTGACCGTAACCGAACTTCCTCCATCGGCACCGCTCGTCGTCCCCGTCGGCGACGCCTCCCTCCGGTCCGGGGACCCGCGCCGTGACGACCACCGGAAAGACCACCGGTCAGTGACCGCACGCGCTCTCTGACCCGGCCCCCACACAAGGAAGTCCTCCCGTGAACTCCACGCCCACACCCGACGCACCCGAGATCGTCGGCCGCTCCACCGCTCAGGCCCCCGGACCTGGTGACCCGTACGACCCGGTGACGGCCGCGCCCGTAACGATCGGCGCGGCCACGGTGCCCCGCCAACTGCCCGCGGGCGCAGGGGCGGAGGCCGACTCCCGCACCTCGGACGCACGCGCCACGGACCCGGCCGCCTCCCCGACGGTGGCCGAGGACCTGGACCATCTCGACGACCCCGACCCGCGACGGGCCGCCGACGCCGCGACCGTGGAGAACCTGCTGCGGTGCTGGGTCAGAGAGAGCAACGCCCCCCGGCCGGACGGACACACCCTCAGGATCCCGCTCGACGCGAGCGGCACCGCCCTGCTCGTCCCCGTGCGCTACTGGTCGGCCACCGGCTGGCACCGCTTCGGCCTGCCCCTCCTGGAGAGCGCGGGACCTGACTCCGCCCCCGCCGACGCCGTCACCGTCGCCGCGCTCCTCGGCCGCGAGTCGGGTCAGAGCCAGGGCGCCGAACTGGTCGCCAGAGTCGCCGACTCGGCCCGCCGCACGGCCGACTTCCTCACCGACCGACGCAGAGCCCCCGGCACGACCGGCACCGACCTCTTCCTCACCGCCGAACAGTCCCTCCTGCTCGGCCACCCGCTCCATCCCACGCCCAAGAGCCGCGAAGGGCTCTCCGACACCGAACACCGCAACTTCTCACCCGAACTGCGCGGCTCCTTCCCCCTCCACTGGATGGCCGTCGACCGATCCGTCCTCGCCACCGACTCCGCCTGGACCGAACAGGGCCGCGCCGTGCACGCGGAGCAGCTCACCGCCCGTCTCGCCGGAGACCTGGCACTCCCCGACCACACCGTCCCGCTGCCTCTGCACCCGTGGCAGGCACGCGAGTTGACGCACCGCCCCGCCGTACGCGCGCTGCTCGACGCCGGCCTGCTCCACGACCTCGGGCCGTACGGTGCCCCCTGGCACCCCACCTCCTCCGTCCGGACGGTGCACCGGACCGGCGCACCCGCCATGCTCAAACTGTCCCTCGGCGTACGCATCACCAACTCCCGCCGGGAGAACCTCCGTAAGGAACTCCACCGCGGCGTCGAGGTCCATCGGCTGCTGCGCGGCGGCCTCGCCCAGCAGTGGCGCGCCGAGCACCCCGGCTTCGACATCGTGCGTGACCCCGCCTGGCTCGCCGTCGACGCTCCCGACGGCGAACCGGTCGCCGGACTCGACGTGATGCTGCGCCACAACCCGTTCCGCCCCGACAACGACGCCGTCTGCGTAGCCGGGCTCGTCACCCCGCGCCCCTGGCCCGGCCGCCCCGGCGTGCGTTCCCGGCTCGCCGACATCGTGACGGGCCTCGTCACCCGCACGGGCCGACCCACCGGCGCGGTCGCCGCGGAGTGGTTCCTGCGCTATCTGGACCATGTCGTACGCCCGGTGCTCTGGCTCGACGCCACAGCGGGTGTCGCCCTGGAGGCCCATCAGCAGAACACTCTGGTGGTCCTCGACCCCGACGGCTGGCCCATCGGCGGACGCTACCGCGACAACCAGGGCTACTACTTCCGTGAATCCCACCGCGACGTCCTCGACCGACGCCTTCCCGGCATCGGCAAGGTGAGCGAGACATTCGTCCCCGACGACATCACGGATGAACGCTTCGCCTACTACCTCGGCATCAACAACGTCTTCGGCCTGATCGGGGCATTCGGCTCCCAGCGACTCGCCGACGAACGCCTCTTGATCGCCGCCTTCCGCCAGTTCCTCACCCGGCACGCAGCACTCGGCTCACCCCTGCCCGGCCAACTCCTGGAGGCGACCACCCTGCGCTGCAAGGCCAACCTGCTCACGCGACTGCACGGCCTGGACGAACTCGTCGGCCCCGTCGACACCCAGTCCGTCTACGTCTCCATCGTCAACCCCCTCCGTCATTGATCCACGTGCGCCCCCGACCGAACTGCCGAGAGGAGACCATCGCCACCGTGCCTCCCACCGACGCGAGCACCAACGTGAGCGCGGGCACCGGCACCGGTCCTGGCACCGGCACCGGCACCGGCACCGGTCCAGGGCCGCGCCCGGCGGCCGGGGGCGCCGAGGACACCCTCGACCTGCGGCTGACCGAGGACCTCGTCGCGCTGTTCGGAGCCGGTGAGCCGGTGGCGACCGACACACCGCCGCCGGGCGGCGCCGGCGAGTCCGCCCTCCTCGACTGCCCCGCCAGGTGGGGAGCAGCAGGCACGTCGGCCGGTGTCTTCCAACTCGTGCCCGTACGGCTGGAGCGCGATCTGACCCTCATCAGCCGCTGGATGAACGACCCGGCCGTCGCCGCTTTCTGGGAACTCGCGGGACCCGAAGCCGTCACCGCCGACCATCTGCGCACCCAGCTGCGCGGCGACGGACGCAGCGTTCCGTGCCTGGGTGTGCTCGACGGTGTCCCGATGAGTTACTGGGAGCTTTACCGCGCCGATCTCGATCCTCTTGCCCGTCATTACCCCGCCCGTCCCCATGACACCGGACTCCATCTCCTCATCGGCGGCGTGGCCGACCGCGGACGCGGTGTCGGCACCACGCTCCTCAGAGCCGTCTCCGAACTCGTCCTCGATCACCGGCCGCACTGCGGCCGTGTCATCGCCGAACCCGATCTGCGCAACACCCCCTCCGTCGCCGCCTTCCTCAGCGCCGGCTTCCGCTTCTCCGCGGAACTCGACCTCCCCCGCAAACGAGCCGCCCTCATGATCCGCGAACGAGCCCTGCGAGACCTGCTGTGAACGACCCGCTGCTTTCCATACACCGCACGATCCCTATCGGTTCCGTCCCGAGGAGTCCCCGTGCCGACATCACCGACCACACGCGCCTCCGCCACCACCGGAAGCGGCCCCACCACCAGTAGCCCCGAAGCCGGCGACCCCGAAGCCCGCGACCCCGGCACCGACACCCCCGGCACCGACTCTCCCGGCGACCACGACACCGACGACCCCACCCGCCCCGTCCCTCTCTTCACCCCGCCCGAGCTGACCCCGCGACTCTGGGCCGGAGCCGCCACCCGCCTCCTCGCGAAACTCCTCGGCGAATTCGCGTACGAGGAGATCATCGAGCCCGTCGCAGGGGCCGGTGCCAACGGCGACGCGCCCGATCGCTACACGCTCGCGCTCGACGACGGCACGTCCCTCACCTTCACCGCCCGACGCGGCGCGTACGGCGGCTGGCGCGTCGACCCGCACTCCGTCGAGCACGCCGGACGGCCCTTCCGCGACCCCCTCCGCTTCTTCGTACTCGCCCGACGCCTCCTCGCCATCGACGGCGCCACCCTCGGCCACCTCGTCCGCGAACTCAACGCCACCCTCGTCGCCGACGCCCGGATCGCCGGCAACGCGCTCACGGCCGCCCAGCTCGCCGACCTCGACTACGCGGACCTCGAAGGCCACCAGACCGGCCACCCCTGGCTCACGCTCAACAAGGGCCGCATAGGTTTCTCCGCCACCGACTCCACCCGCTGGGCACCCGAGTCCCGGACCCCCTCCCGACTCCCCTGGATAGCGGTCAGCACCGCCCTCGCCACCTACCGGGGCGTCCCGTCCCTGTCCTCTCCCGCGCAGCTCTACGGCTTCGAACTGGACGCCGCGACCCGCGAGGCCTTCGCCCTCGTGCTCCGCTCCCGCGGCCTCGACCCGGACACGTACCTCTATCTCCCCGTACACCCCTGGCAGTGGGACGAGGTGCTGCTGCCGCTCTACGCCGCCGAGATCGCCGACGGTGCGATCGTCCCGCTCCCCACCGACGGCGACGTCAGACTGCCGCAGCAGTCCATCCGTACGTTCCTCAACACCACCCGCCCGGACCGGCACACAGTGAAACTGCCGCTGTCGATCCTCAACACCCTTGTCTGGCGCGGCTTGCCCACCGAACGCACCCTCGCCGCTCCGGCCGTCACCGCCTGGATGCGCGGGCTGTACGAGTCGGACCCCTTCCTCCGCGACGAATGCGGAGTGATTCTGCTCGGAGAAGTGGCGTCGGTGACGGTGACCCACCCGCTCTACGACCACCTTCCCGAGGTCCCTTACCAGTACAAGGAACTTCTCGGCGCGATCTGGCGTGAGCCCCTCCCCGCCCGGCTCGCCACCTGCGAGCGCGCGCGGACCCTCGCCTCCCTCCTGCACACCGATCCTCAGGGCCGCGCCTTCACCGCCGAACTGGTCGAACGGTCCGGGCTCCCCGCCGATGTCTGGCTCCGCAGACTCTTCGCCGCGCTCCTGCCGCCCCTGCTGCGCTTCCTCTACCGCTACGGCACCGTCTTCTCACCGCACGGGGAGAACGCCGTCGTCGTCTTCGACGACAGGGACGTCCCCGTCCGCCTCGCGATCAAGGATTTCGTGGACGACGTGAACATCAGCGCCGAGCCGCTGCCGGAGCACGAGGCGATGCCTCAGGAGGTCAGGGACACCCTCCTTACCGAAGAGCCGTCCTTCCTCACCCAGTTCATCCACTCCGGACTCTTCGTCGGCGTCTTCCGCTTCCTCGCACCGCTGTGCCAGGAGCAACTGGACGTACCGGAGCGGACGTTCTGGTCACTCGTACGGGCCGAAATCCTGCGCCACCACGCCCGGTTCCCCGAACTGCGGGACCGCTTCGAGACATTCGACCTGCTCACGCCCCGTATCGCACGGCTCTGTCTCAACCGCAACCGGCTGCATCTCGACGGATATCGCGACCGCGCCGACCGCCCGCATGCCGCCGTGCACGGGACGGTGCCAAATCCGCTCGCCCTCCCGGCGAGCGGTGCGAACGGTACGTGATCGCCGTTGTCAGTGGTGAGCCTTAGGGTGGTCGGGCTATGACGAAGCCATCTCTCTCCGAGCTCCTCCATGCCGCCGTCACCGCTGTCGGCGGTGTGGAACGCCCAGGCCAGGTCACCATGGCCGAGGCCGTCGCGGAGGTCATCGACGACAATTCCCATCTGCTCGTGCAGGCCGGCACCGGCACCGGAAAGTCACTCGGCTATCTGGTGCCCGCGCTGGCGCACGGCGAGCGTGTCGTGGTGGCCACCGCGACGCTGGCCCTCCAGCGGCAGCTCGTGGAGCGTGACCTTCCGCGTACGGTCGACGCGCTGAGCCCCCTGCTGGGGCGGCGGCCCGAGTACGCCATGCTCAAGGGCCGCTCGAACTACCTCTGTCTGCACCGCCTCAACGAGGGCGTGCCGCAGGAAGAGGAGGACGGCCTCTTCGACCAGTTCGAGGCGGCGGCTCCCACGAGCAAGCTCGGTCAGGACCTGCTCAGGATGCGGGACTGGGCGGACGAGACGGAGACCGGCGACCGGGACAATCTCACGCCGGGTGTCTCCGACCGGGCATGGGCGCAGATCTCGGTGTCGTCCCGTGAGTGCCTGGGCGCGACGAAGTGCGCCTACGGCGCCGAGTGCTTCGCCGAGATGGCGCGCGAGCGGGCCAAGCTCGCCGATGTCGTGATCACCAACCACGCGCTCCTGGCCATCGACGCGATCGAGGGCGCCCCCGTCGTCCCGCAGCACGAGGTCCTGATCGTCGACGAGGCCCACGAGCTGGTGTCGCGGGTCACCGGCGTGGCCACCGGCGAGCTCACGCCCGGCCAGGTCAACCGCGCGGTGCGCCGCGCGGCCAAGCTGGTCAACGAGAAGGCGGCCGACGCCCTCCAGACGGCCGCCGAGACATTCGAGCGGCTGATGGAGCTGGCGCTTCCCGGCCGGCTCGAAGAGGTCCCGGAAGACCTCGGCTACGCGCTGATGGCCCTGCGTGACGCGTCGCGCACGGTGATCTCGGCGATCGGCACCACCCGCGACAAGTCCGTGCAGGACGAGGACGCCGTCCGTAAGCAGGCTCTCGCGTCCGTCGAATCCATCCACAGCGTCGCCGAGCGGATCGCCAACGGCAGCGAGTGGGACGTGGTCTGGTACGAACGGCACGACCGGTTCGGCGCGTCGCTGCGGGTCGCTCCGCTCTCGGTGTCGGGCCTGCTGCGCGAGAAGCTCTTCAACGAGCGCTCGGTGGTCCTGACGTCGGCGACGCTCAAGCTCGGCGGCGACTTCAACGGTGTCGGCGCATCGCTGGGGCTGGCACCTGAGGGGACGGAGGGGGAGGACGTCCCGCAGTGGAAGGGCATCGATGTCGGTTCGCCCTTCGACTATCCCAAGCAGGGCATTCTCTATGTCGCGCGGCATCTCTCCCCTCCCGGCCGGGAGGGTTCGCGCGGCGACATGATGGACGAACTTGCGGAGCTGGTCGAGGCGGCGGGCGGCCGTACGCTCGGACTGTTCTCCTCCATGCGGGCCGCCCAGGCGGCTGCCGAGGAACTGCGCGGCAGACTCGACACGCCGATCCTGCTTCAAGGGGAGGAAACCCTCGGCGAGTTGATCAAGGCGTTCGCGGCCGATCCCGCGACGTGTCTGTTCGGGACGCTCTCGCTCTGGCAGGGCGTGGATGTGCCCGGACCGAGTTCACAACTGGTGGTGATGGACCGGATTCCGTTCCCGCGTCCCGACGATCCGCTGATGAGCGCGCGCCAGAAGGCGGTGGAGCAGGCCGGTGGCAACGGCTTCATGGCCGTGGCGGCCACCCATGCCGCCCTGCTGATGGCTCAGGGCGCCGGCCGGCTGGTGCGGGCCTCGGGGGACAAGGGTGTCGTGGCCGTACTGGACCCTCGGCTGGCGAACGCGCGGTACGGCAGCTATCTGCGGGCCTCGATGCCCGATTTCTGGTACACGACGGACCGCAACCAGGCCCGTCGCTCGCTGGCCGCGATCGACGCACGGGCCAAGGCGGACGGCCGGTAGCGGGCCCGCAGCCCACCGATGGGGACGTGCGGGCGGGCGGGCTCGTGGCGGACATGGTGAGGCCCCGGGACCGGCGCAGTAGGTCCCGGGGCCGGCCTGAGCCGGCGAGCCCTCACACCCGCCGCAGGACCGCCACGACCTTGCCGAGGATCGTCGCGTCGTCACCGGGAATCGGCTGGTACGACGCGTTGTGCGGGAGCAGCCACACATGGCCGTCCTCGCGCCTGAAGCGCTTGACGGTGGCTTCGCCGTCCAGCATGGCGGCCACGATGTCCCCGTTCTCGGCCACGGGCTGGCGGCGGACCGTCACCCAGTCGCCGTCGCAGATCGCCGCTTCGATCATCGAGTCTCCGACGACCTTGAGGACGAACAGCTCGCCGTCACCGACCAGTTGGCGGGGAAGCGGGAACACGTCCTCGACGGACTCCTCGGCGAGGATCGGTCCGCCCGCCGCGATGCGGCCGACCAACGGCACATACGACGCCGCGGGCTTGCCGGTCGTGTCCGTCTGCTGGGTGCTCGGCTGGTCGGAGCCCCGGACCTCGTACGCCCTCGGGCGATGCGGATCCCGGCGGAGGAATCCCTTGCGCTCCAGAGCCATCAACTGATGGGCGACGGAGGACGTGCTGGACAGACCGACGGCCTGGCCGATCTCGCGCATCGACGGCGGATATCCGCGCCGCTGCACGGAGTCGCGGATGACTTCGATGACCCGTCGCTGCCGGTCCGTGAGACCGGAACTGTCCGCCCGGATTCCGGGAGGTCGGCCGGGCAACGAACGAGTGGGCTTTACGCCCTCCGGATTCGTGGCTGCGTCATTCATGGGATGCACCGGCTCAAGTCGGCTCTGGGAGCGGTCCTGGGTGGTAATGGTGGCGCTGTCTGCGGTGGTGGTCACGTCGGCCCCTCTCGAAATGTTCTCCCTAGCTGGACAACGGTAGTTGCTTTCGAAAGGTTGCGCCAAACACACGTTCGAGTGAAAATCCCCGGAAGCGCTGACGTGGCAATTTCCGGGGTGTATGTGGCGCGTATTCGGCGCCCTCCGCGCGGGTTGTCCACGGCTCACCCGCCGGCCGTCCACGGCCCATTGCGGTAATCCTCACCGGTGCCGCTGCTGCTGCCGCGGCAGACGCCGACGCCGCCCAGTGTCTCATCGGGCGGCCCGGAATCGCGGTACGTTCCGGCCTCCCGTACTCTCGTGCCGGGCCGGCTCCCGCCCCTGCGCCGGGCGGTCTCGTCCCCGGTGGCCCACGGCCTCGAACCTGGCGCCGTACGGCCTTCGATCCGGTGCTCGCCGCGACACGCGCGACCGCTCCGAAGCGTGCGCGAGCCCCACATGTAGTGGTTGGATTGGCTCAGTCGCCCAGAAGTAGTGGTCCCGAGTCTTTCCTGACGGAGGCCATCGCCTATGCTGGAGACTGCTTCGCACGGCCCGTCCAGGGCTCGTCGAGGCTTCTCAGTCGTGCTGTGAAGGAGGGTCGGAAGCCATGCACTGCCCCTTCTGCAGGCACCCCGACAGCCGTGTCGTCGACAGTCGCACCACCGACGACGGGACGTCCATCCGACGCCGTCGTCAGTGCCCCGACTGCTCCCGCCGTTTCACGACGGTGGAGACCGCCTCGCTGATGGTGATCAAGCGCAGCGGAGTCACGGAGCCTTTCAGCCGCACCAAGGTCATCTCCGGTGTGCGCAAGGCGTGTCAGGGGCGACCGGTCACCGAGGACGCTCTCGCCCAACTCGGCCAGCGGGTCGAGGAGGCGCTGCGCGCCACCGGCAGCGCCGAACTGACCACCCATGATGTCGGGCTGGCCATACTCGGCCCCTTGCAGGAACTCGACCTCGTCGCGTATCTGCGCTTCGCATCCGTATACAGGGCGTTCGACTCGCCCGAAGACTTCGAGGCCGCCGTGGCGGAGCTGCGCACGCGACCTCCTACCGAGGGAGGCGGGCCCGGCGCGACCCCGGGGGTCCGCGAGCCCGTCACCGCTGCCGACTGACCGGACACCGTCAGGGGCACCGGCTCACCGTCACCGACGTATCGCACGGTGACGGCCGATCGGTCATCGATCGGTTACCGACCTATCGCGACAGCTCAGCGACCGATCATTGGCGATCGGGCGCTGAAGCGGCGATGAGACCCGCCACGAGCGCCCCGTAAGGCGCCCGTGGCACCGGACACATCACTGTGCCATGGGAAGAACGTGGCACTTCAGGGCGTTTTCGCCTGTATATGGGAGGCGGCATGACAGAGACGGCGAGCGGTCCGACGGCACGAGGTTCCCGGAGCAAGGGAACCAAGGCCGGCAAGGGCCTGCGTATCGAGCGAATCCACACCACCCCCGGCGTGCATCCGTACGACGAGGTGGTCTGGGAGCGCCGGGACGTCGTCATGACCAACTGGCGCGACGGCTCGGTCAACTTCGAGCAGCGTGGCGTCGAGTTCCCCGGCTTCTGGTCGGTGAACGCGGTCAACATCGTCACCAGCAAGTACTTCCGCGGGGCTGTCGGTACGCCGCAGCGGGAGACGAGCCTCAAGCAGCTCATCGACCGGATCGTGAAGACGTACCGGAAGTCCGGTGAGGACAACGCGTACTTCACCTCGCCGGCGGACGCGGAGATCTTCGAGCACGAGCTGGCGTACGCCCTCCTGCACCAGATCTTCAGCTTCAACTCGCCGGTGTGGTTCAACGTGGGTACCCCTCAGCCCCAGCAGGTCTCGGCCTGCTTCATCCTGGCCGTCGACGACTCCATGGAGTCGATCCTCGACTGGTACAAGGAAGAGGGCATGATCTTCAAGGGCGGCTCCGGCGCCGGCCTGAACCTCTCGCGGATCCGTTCTTCCAAGGAGCTTCTCTCCTCCGGCGGCAACGCCTCGGGTCCCGTCTCCTTCATGCGCGGTGCGGACGCCTCCGCCGGGACGATCAAGTCCGGCGGTGCCACGCGCCGTGCGGCCAAGATGGTCATCCTCGATGTCGACCACCCCGACATCGAGAACTTCATCGAGACCAAGGTGAAGGAGGAGGAGAAGATCCGCGCCCTTCGTGACGCGGGCTTCGACATGGACCTGGGCGGCGACGACATCACGTCCGTCCAGTACCAGAACGCCAACAACTCGGTCCGTGTGAACGACGAGTTCATGAAGGCCGTCGAAGAGGGCGGCAAGTTCGGCCTGCGCGCCCGGATGACCGGCGACGTCATCGAGGAGGTCGAGGCGAAGTCCCTCTTCCGCAAGATGGCCGAAGCCGCGTGGGCCTGCGCCGACCCCGGCATTCAGTACGACGACACGATCAACCAGTGGCACACCTGCCCGGAATCCGGCCGGATCAACGGCTCGAACCCGTGCAGCGAGTACATGCACCTGGACAACACGTCGTGCAATCTGGCCTCGCTGAACCTCATGAAGTTCCTCAAGGACGACGGCAAGGGAAGCCAGTCGTTCGAGATCGACCGTTTCTCCAAGGTCGTCGAACTGGTCATCACGGCGATGGACATCTCCATCTGCTTCGCCGACTTCCCGACCCAGAAGATCGGCGAGAACACCCGCGCCTTCCGTCAGTTGGGCATCGGATACGCCAACCTCGGCGCCCTGCTGATGGCGACGGGCCACGCGTACGACAGTGACGGCGGGCGTGCGCTCGCCGGTGCCATCACCTCGCTGATGACGGGCACCTCGTACAAGCGCTCCGCCGAACTTGCGGCGGTCGTCGGCCCGTACGACGGCTACGCCCGCAACGCCGAGCCGCACCAGCGCGTCATGAAGCAGCACGCGGACGCCAACAGCGCGGCCGTGCACGTCGACGACCTGGACAGCCCGATCTGGGCCGCGGCCACGGAGGCCTGGCAGGACGTCATCCGTCTCGGCGCGAAGAACGGCTTCCGCAACGCGCAGGCCTCGGTCATCGCGCCCACCGGCACCATCGGTCTCGCGATGTCCTGCGACACCACCGGCCTCGAACCGGACCTCGCGCTGGTCAAGTTCAAGAAGCTGGTCGGCGGCGGTTCGATGCAGATCGTCAACGGCACGGTGCCGCAGGCCCTGCGCCGCCTGGGCTACCAGGAGGAGCAGATTGAGGCGGTCGTCGCCCACATCGCCGAGAACGGCAACGTGATCGACGCGCCCGGCCTGAAGACCGAGCACTACCCGGTCTTCGACTGCGCGATGGGCGAGCGTTCCATCTCCGCGATGGGCCACGTCCGGATGATGGCGGCGATCCAGCCGTGGATCTCCGGCGCGCTCTCCAAGACGGTGAACCTGCCGGAGACGGCGACCGTCGAGGACGTCGAAGAGGTCTACTTCCAGGCCTGGAAGCTCGGCGTCAAGGCGCTGGCGATCTACCGCGACAACTGCAAGGTCGGCCAGCCGCTCTCCGCGAAGAAGAAGGAGCAGGTCGCGGAGAAGGCCGAGGACACCATCCGCCAGGCGGTGGAGAAGGTGGTCGAGTACCGCCCGGTCCGGATGCGCCTGCCCAAGGGCCGTCCCGGCATCACCACGTCCTTCACGGTGGGCGGCGCCGAGGGCTACATGACGGCGAACTCCTACCCGGACGACGGCCTCGGCGAGGTCTTCCTGAAGATGTCCAAGCAGGGGTCGACTCTCGCGGGCATGATGGATGCCTTCTCCATCGCGGTGTCGGTGGGACTTCAGTACGGCGTCCCGCTGGAGACGTACGTCTCGAAGTTCACCAACATGCGCTTCGAGCCGGCCGGCATGACGGACGACCCCGACGTGCGCCTCGCCCAGTCGATCGTGGACTACATCTTCCGGCGGCTGGCGCTCGACTTCCTGCCGTTCGAGACGCGTTCGGCCCTCGGGATCCACTCGGCGGACGAGCGTCAGCGTCACCTGGAGACCGGCTCCTACGAGCCGTCCATGGACGACGAGGGAATGGACGTCGACACCCTGGCCCAGTCGGCTCCACGCCAGGTGGAGCCGCTGAAGTCGGTGGGCCCGACCGTGACATCGAGCGTCACGTCGAGCGCGGCGGAGGCACCGGCTCCCAAGCAGGCGCACACCTCGGCCGAGCTGGTGGAGATGCAACTCGGCATCAGCGCCGACGCGCCGCTCTGCTTCTCGTGCGGTACGAAGATGCAGCGGGCCGGGTCCTGCTACATCTGCGAGGGCTGCGGGTCGACGAGCGGCTGCAGCTGAGATCAGCGGCTGTCCCCGTCCGGCCGGGAGATCCGGCCGGACGGGGACGGTGCCGTCAGGCTCCGCCCATCCGCTCGGTGAACTCCTGCGGGTCGGCGTCGAAGCCGCGGAGCGCCGGGCGGAAGTCCCACGTCCCCGCCTCGTCCTTGGTGAACTCGGCGATCGTCGCCGCCGTCGCCCCCGCGACCTCCGTGAAATCGCTCGCCGTCAGCTCGGCGAGGCCTTCCAGGACACGGACGCCGACACCCGATATGTCGCCGAACGTTCGGCGGCCCTCGCGCTGCTGGATGACGACCCCCACCACCACACGCACGAAGTCCGAGCCCAGCCTGTCGAGCTCCAGAGTCATCACCTCGTCGGAGCCGAAGCCCTGGCCCGTCCGGCTCTGCCTCTCCAGGATGATCGTCCCGTCGGGTGAGCGGCTGTCGAAGTGCACCAGATACGTCGGCCGGTCGCTCGGCGCGTCCGAGGTGTACGTCGCGGCCACTATGTCCAGATCGTGCGGCGCCCGGCCCAGCGGACTCGGATCCCATTTGAGGCTGACCTCAACCTTTTCGACGCCCCTCTTGAGACTGCTGCTCACCGGTCATCCCCTCCGTACGCCAATACCTCTGCGCACAAGGCTAGTCCGCGAGACCGACAACACACCCCCTGTACCGGCCAGTTGACGCCACTTGGCCATGACTCGCCACAAACAGCGCCGCACGGGCCTTCCGGCCCGGACCGGGCCTCCCGGAGCGTGACCTGGGCCACGTACGGCCCCGTACGATGGCGCGGTGCTGGTCAAGTGGATTCGCTGCACGGTGACGGACCGACGTGGTTTCGAACGGGGGCAGCGGAAATGGGCGGGGCTGCTCGGTGAGCCGGGATTCCGGGGGCAGGGCGGGGGGTGGAGCAGGGGGCGGCCGGGGGTGGCGCACATCTTCGCGTTCTGGGAGAGCCGGGCCTTCTACGACTCCTTCATGGCGCGCTCACACGACCGGCTGGCCGCCGCGCAGTCGGGCACGTTCAGGGACGTCCAGGCCAAGCTTTTCGACTACCGCTTCGATGTGAAGACGGGCTTCGAGCCGAGGTTCACCGACGCCGACGTGCTGCGGGTCGCGCACTGCAAGGTGCACGAGGACCGCGTCGAGCACTTCGCGCTGATGCAGGAGAAGGTGTGGAATCCGGCGATGGCCGGCTCGCCGGGGATGGTGCGCGGAGTGTTCGGGGACGCCCCCGGCAACGAGTTCCTGGTGCTCTCCATGTGGCAGTCGGCGGCCGAACACGGCAAGTACCGGATCGAGCGTGTGGAACGGCTCTCGCTGCGCGCGCAGACCGCCGCGGACGTGGCGGCGCTGGCGGGCGACGTCGTGCAGCTCGAACCCGGCTGGACGGTGTGACGCCGGGGGCCGCCGCCCGGTCCGGAGCCACGCGATCTAGGGTCGACCCATGGTGAGACCGCGACGCATCGTCCTAGTCCGGCACGGCGAGTCGGAGGGCAATGCCGACGACACGGTGTACGAACGTGAGCCCGACCATGCCCTGGGACTGACCGAGACCGGCTGGCGCCAGGCCGAGGAGACGGGCGCACGGCTGCGCGAGGTGTTCGGCCGCGAGCGGGTGAGCGTGTACGTGTCGCCGTACCGCCGCACCCACGAGACCTTCCGCGCCTACGGCCTCGACCCGGACCTGGTGCGGGTACGCGAGGAGCCCCGCCTGCGCGAGCAGGACTGGGGAAACTGGCAGGACCACGAGGACGTACGTCTCCAGAAGGGCTACCGCGACGCCTACGGGCACTTCTTCTACCGCTTCGCCCAGGGCGAGTCCGGCGCCGACGTGTACGACCGGGTCGGTGCCTTCCTGGAGAGTCTCCACCGGAGCTTCGAGGCGCCCGACCATCCCGCGAACGTGCTGCTGGTCACGCACGGCCTGACCATGCGACTCTTCTGCATGCGCTGGTTCCACTGGTCCGTCGCCGAGTTCGAGTCGCTGTCCAACCCCGGCAACGGGGAGTCCCGGACCCTGCTGCTCGGCGAGGACGGGCGGTACACGCTGGACCGGCCGTTCGAGCGCTGGCGGACCCCGGAGCCGTATGGCATCACCGGTTAGAGTGAAGGGGCGATGACCGTTGACACCACACTTCCTCCGTCCGACTCGCCCGACCCGTCCGCCCCACGCTTCCGGCGCGCCCTGGCCAGCCTGCGCGGGCTGTCCGTAGGGGACGCGCTCGGCTCCCAGTTCTTCGTCCCCGTGAACTATCCGCTGCTGAAGCGGCGCGAGGCACCGCCCGGCCCATGGCAGTGGACGGACGACGCCGAGATGGCCACCTCCGTCCTGGCCGTCCTCGCCGTCCACGGACGCGTCGACCAGGACGCGCTCGCCCACTCCTTCGCGACGCACCACGATTTCGACCGCGGTTACGGTCCCGCCGTGAACCGCATGCTCCGGCTGGTCCGGGAGGGCGGCGACTGGCGGGAGCTGGCCGCCGCACTCTTCAACGGGCAGGGCTCGTGGGGCAACGGCGCCGCCATGCGTATCGCGCCGCTCGGCGCCTGGTACGCCGACGACCCCGAACAGGCCACGCACCAGGCCGAGATCTCCGCGTACACGACGCATCAGCACCGCGAGGCCGTGGCTGGTGCGATGGCGGTGGCCGCCGCGACCGCGATCGCCGCCGGCGCGGCGGGACCACCCGCCCCGAAGGACCTGCTCGACGGTGTCATCGCGCTGGTGCCCCGCAGCGCCGTAGGAGCCGGGCTGCGCCGGGCGCGGGACATGCTCGACTACGACGACGCCGGTACGGTCGCCGCCGTGCTCGGCCGTGGACGGCGTACGACGGCGCATGACACCGTTCCGTTCGCGCTCTGGTCGGCGGCCCGTTCGCTCGGCGACTTCGAGCAGGCCTTCTGGACCACCGCGCAGGTGGGCGGCGACGTCGACACGAACTGCGCCATCGTCGGGGGAGTGGTGGCCGCGGTGAGCACCGGCGCACCGCCGGCGCGGTGGGTGGAGCAGACGGAGGCGTTGCCCGACTGGCTGCCGGCCGGACCTCGGTGAAGCGGTCAAAGGCGTCGCCTTCTTAGGAGGAGCGCCCTCCCCGACTGTCACGGTCCCGCCACAGACTCGCTCCGCCGGAAGCGCTCCCGCCGCATGACGCTAGCCTCGGCCCATGCCGCCTCGTTGATCATCGACGGGCGTGCGTTTACGTGAGCCCGGAATCCAGCGCCGACCTGTTGCCGTGCGCATGGCACCGGGCGGTGAGGGGGGCTCGTGTCAGACACGCCGTCGAATCCGAGTGGCATACCGGAACAGGCACCGGGCGGAAAGCCGGCCGCCGCCGGGGAGCAGGACATCCAGGACGCGGTGCCGAGCGCACGTGCCGTACCCCCGCGGGCGGGGACTCCGGCGCACGCGAGTACTCCGGTGCGGGCCGGAGCGGCGCGGACACCCACCGCGCCCCGCCGGCCCGCACCGACGCACACCGGACGCCCGCCGAAGGCGCAGCACGCGGCCAACTGGCAGCAGTGGCAGCCCACCCCGCACGATCCTCCCGTCTGGATCGGCGAGATCAGCTCCGACGAGCCCGCGCGCATCAGCGTCGCCACCCTGTGGTGCGTCGCTGTCACCGGCCTGCTCAGTGCCCTGCTGCTCGGCGACGGGCTCGGGCTCAACCTGCTGATCGTGACCGTGCCCACCGCCTTCGGCGCGTACTTCGCCGCGCGGGGCGCCGGACGGCGGCTGCGCCCGTGGACCCTGGTCTGGGCCGTCGGCGGCGTCGCGCTGCTCTCCGTCCCCGCCCTGCGCGACGCCGGCTGGCCCACGTTCCTCGCCGTGACGTCCGCGCTGGCGCTCGGTTCGCTCGCGCTGCACGGCTGCCGCACCTGGCTCGGCGTCATCCTCGGGCCGTTCGGACTGTTCGGCTCGCTCGGCACCGGTCTGTTCTGGGGCTTCCAGGGTGTGCGCGAGCGTGCCGACGGCTCGCGCGGCCGGTGGGCACCCGTCCTCCGTACGGCGGCGGTCGCGGTCGTACTGCTGATCGTGTTCGGCGCCCTCTTCGCGAGCGCTGACGCCGCCTTCGCCGATCTGCTCGGCGGGCTGACACCCGATGTCTCGGTCGCCGACGGACCGTGGCGCACACTGCTCTTCGCGCTTGGCGTCGTCGGGGCACTCGCCGCGGCACACACGGCGGCGGCGCCGCTGCACTGGGACCGGATCACCGTACGGCCCGCCGCCCCGCGCGGCCGGGTCGAGTGGGCGCTGCCGCTGATCGTGCTCAACCTGCTCTTCGCCGTGTTCATCGGCGTCCAGCTGACCGTGCTGTTCGGCGGCTACGACAAGGTCCTGAGCGAGACCGGCCTGACCTACTCCGAATACGCCACACAGGGTTTCTGGCAGCTGCTCGGCGCCACCCTCCTCACCCTGCTCGTGATCGGTCTCGCGCGGCGCTGGGCACCGCGCGACGGCGCGCGGGACCGCACACTCGTCAGCGCGGTGCTCGGCGTGCTGTGCGTCCTCACGCTGGTCGTCGTCGCCTCCGCGCTGCGCCGCATGGACCTGTACGTGGACGCGTACGGGCTCACCCGGCTGCGTGTCTCGGTGGCGGCGATGGAGCTGTGGCTCGGTCTGGTGATCGTCCTGATCATGGCCGCGGGCGCGTTCGGCGGGCGCTGGCTGCCGCGCGCCGTGGCCGTCAGCGGTGCGGCCGGCGTTCTGATCTTCGGCCTCATCTCGCCGGACGCGCTCGTCGCCGAACGGAACGTCGAGCGCTACCGGACCTCCGACAAGATCGACGTCAACTACTTCCAGCAGCTCTCCGCCGACGCCGTACCGGCACTCGACACGCTTCCCGAGCCGTTGCGCTCCTGTGCGCTGGAGGGCATCGAGAGGGAACTGGGCGACTCGGACGAGCCGTGGTACGCCACGAGTTGGGGCGAGTCGAGGGCGAGGGACATCCTCGACGAGCGGCCGATCGATCCTCAGTGGGAGGAGTGCTCGTCGATGAACACGCGGAACGACTCGGGCGGCGAGCGCGACCCGTACGACGAGGGACGCACCGGCGACGGCTACTGACCGGGGCCCGCCCGGCGGCCACCCGGCCCCGCCCGTACGCTGCCACCTCCTACAGACGGGACGCCCTCCCCCGCGGGACGTCCCGTACGGATCTACGCCGCCGGCCCGCCGGCGCTCGCCCTGCCGCTGAGCGCCTCCAGGTCGCTCTTGCGTACGCGTACCACCAGCGTCGCCGTCAGCAGTGCCAGGACCACCATGCCCACGGCGGCCGTGAACGCGGTCGAGATGCCCTGTGTCAGCACCTCGTGACCCCAGCGGCCCGGCAACTCGTGGGGGGTGGCGAACTGCGACTTCTCGGCCGGTGACGCCTCCGCCATGAACGAGGGCAGCTGCTTCTCGGCCTCGTCGCGGCTCGCCGTGCCGAAGACCGTGACCAGGATGGACAGTCCCAGCGAACCGCCCACCTGCTGGCTCGCGTTGAGCAGCCCCGACGCCGCGCCCGCCTCGTGCTGCGCGACCCCCGAGACCGCGGTCAGCGTGAGCGTCACGAAGTTGAGCCCCATGCCGAAGCCGAAGATCACCATCGGACCGAGCACACCGCTCGGATACGAGCTGTCCGAGCCGATCAGCGTCAGCCACAGGAGACCCACCCCCGTGATGGTGGAGCCGGCGACCATGAACGGTTTCGGGCCGAGCACCGGCAGCAGCCGCTGCGAGAGCCTCGCTCCGAGGCCGATCGCGAGGGTCACGGGCAGGAACGCGAGGCCGGACTCGATCGGGCTGTAGCCGAGCACGTTCTGCACGAACAGCACGATGAAGAAGAACATCCCGAACATGGCCGCGGCCAGGCTCAGCACGATGATGTAGGTGCCCGATCTGTTCCGGTCGGCGAACATCCTGAGCGGAGTGATCGGTTCCTTCGCCCGCGACTCGACGACGCCGAAGGCGGCGAGCAGGATGACGGCCGCCGCGAACGATCCGATGGTGAGCGAGTCGCGCCAGCCCGCTTCGGATGCCCGGATGAATCCGTAGACGAGCGAGGCCATGCCCAGGGTGGAGGTCGCGGCGCCGGAGAGGTCGAAGCGGCCCGGATGGCGCTTGGACTCACCGATGTACATCGGTGCCAGGACGGCTATCAGCACGCCGATCGGCACGTTGACGAAGAACACCCGGCGCCAGTCGAGCCATTCGGTGAGCATGCCGCCGGCCAGCAGGCCGATCGCGCCGCCGCCCGCCGAGACGGCGGCGAAGACTCCGAACGCCCTGTTCCGTGCCGGTCCCTCGGGGAATGTCGTGGTGATGAGGGCGAGTGAGGTGGGTGAGGCGATCGCGCCACCGACCCCCTGGAGTGCCCGTGCGGCGAGGAGCACCAGGGCTCTTGGGCGAAACCGCCCAGAAGGGAGGCGAAGGTGAAGAGCAGGATGCCGGCCATGAAGACGCGGCGGCGGCCGAGGATGTCGCCCGCGCGGCCCCCGAGCAGCAGCAGGCCGCCGAAGGCGAGCGTGTACGCGCTCAGGACCCAGGAGAGGTCCCGTCCAGGACGCGTCGTCGAAACCGGCGGTGTCCCAGCTGGTAGGCCCACCCTTTCCGTGCCGATCGCTTCGGAAGTGCTACGCTCCCTCCATGTCGATCGGTACCGATCGGTACCGATCGATGTGCAGGTGTGTGGAGGGCATGGGCGTGGGCGGAGTGGCAGCGAGACGGCCGTCGTCGCCGGCGGCGAGTGGTGGGCCCTGCCCGACGGATCTCCGCGGGCTCGTGACGCCTGGCACGGCACCGCGCCGCTCTGTCTCAATCGCCCAAGTGCACCGGGTACGCGCGCGATCCTCCATCGTGCGATGCACCGCACCAGACGCCGCGGGCTGATCCACGAAGATCCGCCGGACAGGGCCTGGGTCGACGGCGGCCAGGCCCAGTTCTTGCCGAGGGGCGCGGCGGATGCGCTCACTTGCCGAGACAACCGCCTAAGCGCTGCCGCTCTGCGGCATTCGAACACGACGAAAGCACCCCAAACGCGAAGGAGTTCCGCACATGGGCCTCAAGAAGTCCGACGACCCCGAACTCTCCCACCGACTCAGCAGACGCAACGTGCTCGGCGTAACCGCGGGTGCCGGCGCTGCGGCCCTGCTCGGCCTGCCGGCCGGCCCCGCAGCCGCCGCCCCAAGGGCCCAGACACCAAGGACACCGGTGGTCAAAGGTTTCACAAGCCGCTTCGCCGAGGTCAACGGCACACGGCTGCACTACGTCACCGGTGGCCAGGGTGACCCTCTGGTGCTGCTCCCCGGGTGGCCGCGCACCTGGTATCAGTTCCACAAGATCATGCCGCCGCTGGCGCGGCGCTACCAGGTAATTGCCCCGGACTTGCGCGGCATGGGCGACTCCGACAAGCCCGCGGGCGGGTACGACAAGAAGACCATGGCCCGAGACATCTACGAGCTGCTTCGCGCCCTCGGACACAGCCAGGCCTATATCGCCGGCGAGGACATCGGGTCGCAGGTGGCCTTCAGCTTCGCCGCCAACCACCCCGAAGCGACCCGGAAGGTCGCTCTGTGGGAGACCGGGCATCCCACCGAGGTATTCAACGAAATACGCATGCTGCCCCAGCCGGGCCAACCGGCACCGTGGTGGTTCGCGTTCAACGTGCTCGACCAGTTGCCCGAGCAGCTCCTTGAGGGGCGGTTCCGGTTGATCGTCGACTGGCTGATCGACTTTCAGGGCGGGGACCCCAAGGCCTTCAGCGAGAAGGCCCGAGCCATTTACGCCGCCGCGTACGACACGCCGGACGCGATCCGCGGGGGGAACGGCTGGTACCAGGCCTTTCAGCAGGACATAGCCGATCTGAAGGACTACCCGGTACTGACCATGCCCCTGCTCGGAATCGGTGGCAAGTACTACGAACTCCTTCTCGCACAGATGGAGGGATTGGCGGCAGACGCGCGCTACGTCGAGTTGAAGGGGGCGGGGCACTATCTCGCTGAGGAACGCCCCGATGACATCGTGCGGGAACTCACCGCCTTCTTCGCGTAACCCCAGGCCTTGACGGGCGGGAGTAATTGCCCCTCAAGGTGGCTGACCTGCCCGCGAAACAGGGGGCCGGCCTTCGGGCCGGGCCCCTGCCGACAGGGATCCGCCCGCGGGACTTCCAAGCAGGCCGCACGCGGACCGCGAACACCGCCCTTGCGCATCCTCAACCTTCCCTTTTGGCTATATTGTGGCGCTTTCTGCTGTGGCTTGTTTTTTTGCGGGCCTTACTAATCAGATCTTTTTCCTCCCGGGTGAGGAATGACATTAGTTCAGCGTTCTTCATCCACCCGTTGAGCAGGGCGTGCGAGCCCTCCGGACGCGGCGGCCCGCTGCAGTGGGTGGCGGATCTTCTCTTGGCGGCTGTACTGGATTGGATTCACAAAATTCGACTCAGATAGGCGCTCGCTACTTCCCGTTCGCTCTTCGAACGGTCTGCGGATCGCAAAGGTCCAAGGGTCGGCCGATGCTGACCGCGTATACCGTCCGGGTCCGGCGGATGTTTCAACGTGAAAAAGCCGTCCGCCGCGAGAAGGGGCGTATCGCCCTACAACGCCCGAAAGGCTAAAGGGTCAGCTCAGGTGGAGATGGCATCAGTGTCACTGAGTGATATAAAGTCCTCTAGTGACATCAGAAGTCGGGTGTCATGTCCGCGAAGCGGCGCAGTGGAGAGGGGTGGGCGAGCAGCGGTGGTCAGAACGCAACCGAAGGGGGTCTGTCCACGCGCACCCTCCGGAGGCGCTGCCTCGCAGCGAGAGCCGCGCCGGGCCGATCATCAAGCAGGGCTCTCATCGACGAGAGGCTCGCGATGAAAATGATCAGGCGCACCCGATACCTCCGCATGGCGCAGCTAATGGCCCGCGAGCGGGTGAGATGCGAGAAATGCATCATCATCACTGATGATCTGGGGCGCCCGACCGGTGATCTTCAGGCGCGTATGCACACGCTGTGGCGGCTGCGGCTGCGGCTGCCAGAGGAGCACATGTGCAGGTCGTTCCTCACCGGTGACGACCCCACCGAGTGCGACAACGCCTGGGCTCCCGCCCGGCACACCCTGCTCCGGCCCGGCCCGAGGAACCATCGCCCCCGTTACCGACGCCATCGGCCCGACCCGAAAGACGAAATGCACCCGACGCTTCCACAGCGGATGTACCTGCTCTGTTACACCGTGGACAAAGCAAAGTTCGAGGCCGTCAATCTCCAGGGGCGCGGCCAGCTGGTGCGCACCGCGGCGCTGGCCGAGCTGACCTTTGACGGGCTGCTCGGCGTCCAGGGAAAGAAGGTCGTTCGGCGCCCCGACAAGACACCGAGCGATGAGTTCCTCGCCGGGGTGTGGCGTGACGTACCCGCGGAGAAGCCGAAGAACTGGCTTCAGTACGTGCACAACAAGGCCGCCACGGCGGAGGAACCCGTGCGCGACCAGCTCGCCGAAGCGGGCGTCATCACCCTGCGTGCCAAGCGGAGTCTGCTGTCGCCGATCGCTTCCCATCAAGTGACCGTCAACGATCCGCAGCAGGTCCTCGCCCTGCGGGAGACGGCACGCAACGCCGTGCTGGCCGGCACCGATCCGGCAGCCGTCCCGGCGGACGAGCTGGCCATGACCGTGCTCCCCGTCGAATGCGAAATGGTCAGCGTCTTCACCTGGAAAGAGATGAGCGAGCACAAGCGCACGCTCGAGGCGCTCGCCGAACGCTTCGACGAACTCGCCCCCGGACTGCGCAAGGCCCTGCGCGACTCCTTCCTGGTGGTCAGGGGTGTCGGCGGAGGCTGGGGCAAATAGGCCACCGGAACCGGGCGCTGTCGTGTCCCACAGCGGCGGACAGCGCCCGACCGGGCAATTCAACGTCAGTCACGGCCGCCGCATCGCCCTGAGCACCCGGGAAGGGGTGTGGTCCGAACCGCTCCGCGCAGGATCGCCTCGACCACGCCTCGCGCGGTCGGCTCCTCCAGGCGCGCACCCCGTTAGAGGACGGCCCCTCGGTGTAGCGCTCCAGCGCCTTGCGGAACAGCTGCTCCTTGTTGCCGAAAGCCGCGTACAGACTCGGCTTGGTGATGCCCATGGCAACGGCGCGGCCTTCGGAGCTGTCCGGTTGGTGAGGTCGATGACGAAGCCTTGGTAGAGGCTCTGGTCGAGGGCGACCATTCAGCGGGTGGAGCCGTTCGTGGTTGTGAAGCGTTTCGTCCTCGGTGATGTTCGTGCCCTGGAGCCAGGTGGACAGTCGGATGCCGTTGATGGTCTTGTCGCTGGTGAGGTCGGCCGGTCTGGCTGTCGCGGCCAGCAGGCTGTCACCCGGGTCCCGGCGGCATCCAACCCTGAGTAGGAGCCCCGGTCGGGCCAGTTGACGGGGATGACGCTGTTCGCGCTTGTCGCTCCGAGGAAGCGACGTCGGGAAAGTGCAGGCGGGTCGAACATGGGCGGACTCCTACTCGCGAGGGACATCGGACAGCACGAGGCTTGGCTGGCGGCAGCACGCCGACGGTTCGCTGGGGGCGCGGCGAGCCCGGAGTCGGTTCCTATTCGAAGAACTTGAGGCTGTGGCCGACGGTGGTGTTGGCGGCGGGGACGTCGACGTTCAGTAGGGGGTCCCCGCCCGCCATCATGGTCGCGGCGTGCGAGCCGAACAGGCACCCGTTGCTCTTGTACCAGTCCCATACGTACGTCGGATCGCCACCGGCGCGCAGCCGCAGGTCGGTGATGCAGTACTGGTTGCTCCAGCTGCCGTTGGCGGAGTACACGATGTGCAACCGCCCGCCGGGGTCGACGACGGGCTGCGGTGCCTCGTTGATGTACGGGTTTCCGACGACTCGTTCCCACGGCTCGCGCGGCTGCGAGATGACGTGACGTGCGCCCGTGGTCGTGGTGGGACCGCTCATCCGGGCGATGTAGAGGTTCTGCTCGACGTTGGTGTCGCCGCACCAGCCGGACCAGCCGGACCAGACGAACCAGCGCCGGCCGCCGAAGGTGAACGGCGCCCCGTCGATGGCCGACGGTGGCCACTTCCTCCTGGAGAGCCACCTCGACGAGGTCGCCGCCGCCACCATCGGATTCTGCCCGCGCGTACTCGGATCACCGCGTTCGTGAGCAGCGCGTTGAACTTCGCGGTCCTCTCCTGCTCCAGGGGTGCCTGGACCTCTGCGGGTCAGTCGCCTGATGATGAGGGTGATGCGTGCCCGGTTCAGGTGGGCCGCCGCTGTGTTCCCTCGGCGGGAACAGGTCAGGGGCGGCCCCTGCGAACAGAGGCCGCCCCACCCTTCTTCAGGCGACTTTCGTCAGGAGGAAGGCTTGGCGACCGAGACGACCGACCAGCGCTCCGCGCTCTGAGCCGTGTCGCCGCAGTCCACCACCTTGAGCCTGGCGTCGTCTCCGGCGGCCCTGTCGCCGTCCACCGCCAGACACAGGTTGCTGGAGGCGTGGCGGAACCGTAGGGCCCCCGGACGCGGCTCCGTCCACCAGCGCTGGTGGCCCGAGCCCGTATCGTCGCAGTGGCTTGTCCGTTGGCCAGTTCTCGGGACGTGGGGCCGTGGGTCTTCTTCACCCCGGCCTTTGGCTGCGCTGTGACCTTGGGTGTGGCCGCCTTCTCGGTGATGTTCCCGGCTGCGGGCTTCTCCCCCGCGGCCTTCGTTCCCGCCGCAAGGGACGGCTTGGACGCTCGGCGAGGGGGACTCGGCCTTGTAGACCGGGGGCGGGTCGTCGGACGTGCCGGGATCGAACGTCGTCAGGCGCTCCAGCGCGGTCTCGTCCGCGTCCTCCAGGGAGGTGGACGAGCCGTTCGCGCCACGTACTTGGCGCAGCAGGACCCGGGGGGCACCTCCAGCACTCTGAACGCGGTGCCGGGGGCGAAGACGACCTCGTCACCGCCTTCCTGAAGCTGCCGGACCCGGCGGCCGGTGATCGACCAGATGGCGAAGGCGACGCCCGCGATCCGGTTCTTCCCGGAGGGGGCGAGCGGCAGCCCGCTCGACGGCGCCGGTCGCACAGCAGATTGCCGGGCCCCAGGTCGCCATGGCCGATCGGGCCGCCGGGGCCACGCGGAAGGGCCCCGCGGTACGACGGCAACCGCCCGAGCCCGGACGTCAGGCATTCGGCGTACGGCACGAGACGCTGTTCGCCGGCCCGCAGTGCGGGCATCTGTGCCAGCGTGCTGATCGCCCAACTCGCGGCCCTCGGCATGGACGTCACCATCGGCGCGCGCGAACAGACCGCATGAACCGCGCCGACGCGTATCACCGCACGTGATTTTCAAGAGAGTAGTAGGTTCCAGACCGACGGTGAGAGGAAGAAATCCGGACCAAATGGCTGCCATGCAGGCGCGGTTGGATGCCAGCCGCGATCGGCTACCGGAAGTCCCGAAAACGTCCGGCAGCGGCGGCAGGCGTACGGGTACGCCGGAGAATCGATCGATGGCTTCACCGACGCGGCCGACAGACTCGTCAGGCGCCGCGGGCAGGCAGCAGACCAACGGCCTTCAGCCGCTTGTCCGATGCTCGGGCTGCCCATGCGACCACCAGCAGGCCCACGGCCAGCAGCGGATAGCCCATGGCTATCTTGGCGTAGCCCAGCGAGTCGACTTCGTCGGCCTCGTAAAGGTACTGCTGGACGACGAACCGGGCTCCGAAGATGAAGGCCAGCACCAAGGTGGCGATGTTGTAGTAGAGCCGCGAACGCCTGTCCGCGCGCCAGACGGTACCCCTGCCGGTAGCCGCGTTCCAGATCAGGCCGGCCAGGGGCCACCTCGCCAGAACGGAAGCTACGAAGAGGACCGCGCCGGCCAGGCTCGCCCAGATGCCGATGAGAAAGTAGTCCTTGGCGGAACCGGTGTACCAGGTGATGCCGGCGGCGATCGCCACGCCGAAGAGCCCGCCGAGCGCCGGCTGGAGGGATTCCTTGCGCAGCAGCCGGTTCGCGGCGATGGCCACCGCAACGACGACGGCGACAATGATCGCCGTCTTCAGCCCGCCGACGTTGTTGGCTACCACGAATGCCACTACGGGCAGTGCTGAATAGACCAGGCCCTTGGTGCCGCCCGCCTGCTCAAGGGCGGTCGGTTTCCTGCGCTGATCTGTCGTCCGATTCATCTGCACAGCGGTCGCCGTCTCCTGGTGGGTGGTGGTTTGCATGGTGATCAACTCTCTGGGGTTCACCTGGGGCCGAATGACGATCTCATGGCGTCGCCGAATGACATTATGTCGGTGAGTGACATCTTGAGCTACCCATCATTATGTGATCCAGGTCATACTGTTGCGTGCCTCGGGTCATCGGTGCACGGGACGCCGGGAAGGTGCGGCGGGGACTTCGGGGGCGCGCCCTCGGAGCCGGGGCTTCCGTGTACCCACGTCCACGTCGCCCGCTCGGCAAGCCTCTCGCCCTCCGTGCTCATCGCCGGAGATGGCAAGGAGTGCTGCCATACGCCATGTAGTTGCCTTCGATGTCACTTAATGACATTGTCATTGAGTGACATCCTCAGGGCGTCGACCGGTGTCAGCCACTGTGCGCGGCTCCAGGGATCTTGTCGCCCCGTCACGCTCAGGCCCGCCGCAGGAAGGACCCCATGGCACTGCCGAGGACCGTGACCGTTGAGGAACTCTTCGCCCCACCCGTGCGTGCGAGTGCCTCCCTCTCACCGGACGGCACCAGGATCGCCTACCTGGCCCCCTGGGAGAACCGGATGAACCTGTGGATCGAGGGCGTCGACGCGCCCGGGGACGCGCGGCGGGTCACCGCCGAGGACCGCGGCCTGCTCAGCTACTACTGGACGGACGATCCGCGGTGGTTGCTCTACACCCGGGACCAGGGAGGCGACGAGAACTGTCACCTGTACCGCGTCGACCTCGACGCCCCTGACGTCGCGGCGATCAACCTCACCCCCTTCCCCGGCGCGCGCATCGCGGATCTGGCGCTGCCCGCCGCGCGGCCGGGAAAGGCGGTCTTTTCCGCGAACACCCGGACGCCCGCCGAGTTCGACCTCTTCGAACTGGACATCGCGACCGGTGACCTCCGTACCCTGGCGACGAGTCCCGGCGGCGCCACCACCGGCCTTCTCCACGGCGGCAACGGGGACCCCTTCGTCACCGAGATGACCGAGGAGGGGGACCTTCGGCTCTCGCGCTGGAACGAGGCGACGAAGACCCTGAGCCAGGTCGCGCTGTTCGACGGCGCGGACTATCCGGTAGGCGTGTATCCGATGGAGGCCACCGCCGACGGCACCGGCGTGCTGGTCGGTTCGTACCGGGGCACCGACCAACTCCGCCTCGTACGGCTGGACCCGGCCACGGGCGAGGAGACGGAAGTCGACTCCCACCCGGTCCACGATCTGGACACGCGGGCCGGCGCCTTCCCCCGTCTGCCGTCGCCGCTCATCCGCAGTCGGCGCACCGGTGAGCTCATCGGAGTCCGATATCTCGGAGAACGACAGGTGATCCACGCGCTGGATCGGCATTTCGCCGAGGTCCTGAAGAATCTGGAGAAGCTGTCCGACGGCGACTTGGGCGACATCTCGTCCGACGAGAGCGAGCGGCGGTGGGTCGTCACCTTCGTCCACGACCGCGATCCCGGAGTCACCTACTTGTACGACCACGCCACGGGCGAGAGCCGCCTGCTCTTCCGGCCCAGGGGGCACCTCGATCCCGGGCAGTCGGCGCCGATGACACCAGTGACGATTCCTTCCCGGGACGGTCTCGTGCTCCCCTCCTACCTGACTCTGCCGGTCGGGATCGAGCCGCGTCGGCTGCCGCTGGTCCTGCTCGTGCACGGAGGCCCCTGGACGCGGGACAGCTGGGGTTACAGTCCCGTCGTCCAGCTCTTCGCCAACCGTGGATACGCCGTGCTGCAGGTGAACTTCCGCGGCTCCACCGGGTACGGCAAGGCGTTCACGCAGGCCGGCATCGGGGAACTGGCCGGCAAGATGCACGACGACCTCATCGACGGTGTGAACTGGGCCTTCGAGAGGGGGTACGCGGACCCGGGCAGGGTGGCGATCATGGGCGCCTCCTACGGGGGCTACGCGGCACTGGTCGGCGTCACCTTCACACCCGACGTCTTCGCCGCCGCGGTCGACATCGTCGGCATCTCCGACCTCGAAAACTTCCTGCGCAACCAGCCTGCCTTCGTCCGGCCTGCCCTCGCCTCCAACTGGTACCGCTACGTCGGCGACCCCGCGGACCCGCGACAGGCAGCCGACATGCGCGCCCGTTCACCCATCAGCCGGGTGGACCAGGTCCGCGCACCACTGCTCATCGGCCAGGGCGCCAACGACGCCCGAGTGGTACAAGGCGAGTCCGACAACATGGTCGACGCTCTCCGCGAGCGTGGGATCCCGGTCGAGTACATGCTCATGGCGGACGAAGGCCACGCCATCGAGAACCCGGAGAACCTGATCGCCCTGTCCAGCGCGGTGGAGTGCTTCTTCCGCAAGCACATCGGAGACGGCCGGAACGAGACGTAACCCCCGTCCGGCCGCGGAGAGCGGTGACCACGCCGCGAGTAGCGTGAGGGACTGGTCAACCCCGGTTGAACGCCGCGCCGACCGGGACGACCACACCATTCTGGATTATGAAGTACACAATCTGGCAGCCCGTCCCGGGGAACCGGCCGCTCCGCCCTCCTGGAAGATGTGGGAGACAGCCGTGCCTCGCCCCTTCCCGAGACGTCGGCCGCGCTCTGTCCGGGGGCATACCCGGCGGCGGTCGGCTGGTGGCTGGGCAGCGCCGGAACGGCCCCCCACGTGGCACGCGCGCTCGCGGTCGCGGACCGCGACGGGCTGCGGCAGCCGGGCCGGGAGTTGGTGCAGTTGCTCACCGGGGCGTCCGGCACCGACCCGGCGCGTACGCTCGGCTGGCTCGCGGCGATGACACGCCTCGGCGTCCTGAGCGAGAACACGGACGGTTCGCTGCGGTATGCCCATCCCCGGCTGCGCGACGCCGTACTCGGGGACTGGCCGGCGGAGCTCCGGGAAGCAGTCAGTCGCTCCTTCAGGAGTACACGTCCGGCAACACCTCGGCGGGGATCCAGCGGCTCCACGAAGCACTGCTCATGGCAGCCGAGCCTCATGACCGGGCGGGGACGGCCATCGCGCTGGGCACCGCACTGACGGGACGGGGTGGAGCGCGTGAGGCCATGAGCCTGTTGTGTGAAGCGGAGCGGGAACTCACCGGGCATCCGGTGGCGGCCCAAAGCGTCCGGACCGCAGCCATTCTGCTCGCCGATCAGGATCAGAACGTGCGCGCGGCGGGATATCGCAGGCTCCTGGACGGCTCCGCAGACGCGACAGGAGCAGTCGATGTCGCCGGGCGGGCTCTGCTGGTCCGGCACGCGGCCATGGCCGGAGAGCTCTCCGCCGCCGGCGCGACGGCGCGACTGCGGGTCATGCTGAACGAGCCCGCGGACGAACTTCTGGAGCCCTTCCTCCTGGGAACCGCCGCCACGGTCACCCTATGGGCGGACGGTCCGCGGGAGGCGGAAAGTCTGGCCGAACGCGGGGTGAGGCAACTGTCCCCGACACTTCTGCACCCGGCCGCGCAGATGCTGCGCGGCGTGCGAGCCGAGGTCGCCGCGCTGCGCGGAGACCACGAACTGCTGCTCACGGAACACGCGGCGACGGCTGCCACCACTCGACGGCCAGGTCCCACCAGCGCCAACTCCCACGCACTGCACGCACTCACCGAGATGGGCAGCTTCAAGGACGCGTGGCGCCTCGTTCGGAGCGTCGACCTGCACGAAGCGACGGACTCCTGGGCACTGAGTCGCTTTCTCTACGCCTGTGGGAGCCTGCGCGCCGCCGAGGGCGATGTGACGGGAGCCTTACATGACTTCCTCGACTCCGGACACCGGCTCTCGGCGTATGCGGTGGTCAACCCCGTGGTGGTCCCGTGGCGCTCGGCCGCCTCCGCATCCCGACCGGCGAGAGGCCTCGGCATCCCCCGTCGCAAGGTGGAGGGTCGTTCTCATACGGTGCGTATTCGGACGATCCGACAACGCGGCGAAGTGCCGTAGCTGTCGTCGTGCGCCCGCCGGGGATCACGGGACAGCCCTTGGGTGTCGACTCAGACAGTGACCGGGTCTCCTACCGCTCCGCCGGTAGCCCTGCGGACCGCATGTGCGATGCGGGCAGAGGTGTCCGCGAACTGGCGAGGATCGGCGCCTTCCAGGAGGCTCGCGCCCACATCCTCATTGATGACCCGCAGTGTGGCGGAGGCCGCCGCGGCGTGCAGGCGTACCTCAATGTCCTGGGCCGGAAGCTGGAGTCGTCGCGCGATGATCTCCGCCATCTCCCGTTCCACCTGGTCGCAGGCCATCAGCCAGGCTGTACGGATGGCCGGCTCGCTGTCGGCGAGCCGGATCATCTTCATCGCGAGTACGCTGTCAGCCACCGCCACCGGATCGGCCTCTCGGCCGATCTTCCTCGATTCCGCGAGGAAGTGGTCCTCGAGCGAGAGCTCCGGAGACCAGCTGCGCAGAGTGGACATCTCCAGCTCGACCCCCTCCATCACAATGGGTTCGGCACAGCTCTCCTTGCTGCGGAAGTGGCGCCAGATCGTGCGGGTCGACAGACCGACGGCATCGGCGATCTGGTTGCCGCTGGTCGCGTCCACGCCTTGATCCCAGAACAGACGTGATGCCTCTCGGGAGATCTCCAATCGGATGCGGTGCCGCCGACGCTCACTCATCCCACCCACGCTGCGTTTGGTCGATGCCTCGTCGGCCATCTCGCCGCTCCTTACTCCACGCCTCCCTAGAGTGCCATAGTGACATTTAGTGACGTTGAATGCCAGCGCGATAGGCGGAGCATCTGGCCGCGCTGCCCGGCGTCACGGTTCTCGATCTCGACCTTGCCGCGGCGTTGGCGGTGGCGCGGCAGAAAGCGCCGGCCGCGGCACCCAGCCGGCACGCGGCGCAACCGACCCCGGACCGCCCCCGACGGAGCGATCATCGCGACCACGGATCCCGTCGGTGGGCAGGGGAGCCGAGTCCGCGTTCTGGAACTCACGGCCTGACGGGGCGTCGGGCAGCGCCAGGAACTTCATGACGGCGTCGTTGGTCGGGTTCATGTGTCTCGCTCAACCACTAGGAGAACAGCGCCCGCAGTACCACGAGATTCCCGAGCAAGGGCATGTTCTCGCAGGTCAGATCGGTAGGTTTGAGAGGGGAGCGCGTCCTCCCACAGAGCAGGACGTCCTGTGACGCACGCCACGGCGCCTGGCAGGGGCAGTCTTTCGTGTCCGCAGGGTGCAGCGGCTCACCGCTCCGTCACTCTGCCTCCCTTCACGCTTCGCGCGACCTGCCAGGAAATCCGGCGCTCTGGGCATCCCGTAGGGAGCATCGTTGTCTTCCTCGTTCCCACCTTCAAGATCGCGGCGTCGGCGTTCTGCACCTCGTCGGCCATTACCGAGGCCAGGGCGAGGGCCTTGCGCTGGGCCGGGGTGCGCCGCGACCCACTCGGCCTCGGCGAGGTCGGCGATCTCGGCACTGGCGGAGACGCCGGGAACGATGCTGGCGTCCAGACGGAACAGGTCACGGCTCTCCCCAGCATAATCGGACTTCACCCCGCTTAAATTTCCGGAGGTAGGTTGAACCTGTGAATGTGCCTGTGGTCCCCTTCGGGAAGCCGCGCGGTGAACGCGCCGACGCGATACGAAATCGGGAGCGCCTGCTGCGAACCGTGCGCGACATGATCGCGGAGGGCGGAGTGGACTCGGTCACGATGGACGGACTCGCGGAGCGTGCCGGACTCGGCAAGGGCACCGTCTTCCGCCGCTTCGGCACCAGAGCCGGTATCTTCCGGGCGCTCCTGGAGGACGACGAGATCCGGTTCCAGGAGCAAGTGCTGTCCGGACCTCCGCCACTGGGGCCCGGCGCCGAACCCGTTGAGCGCCTCGTCGCCTACGGCCGCGCCCGCATCGACTTTCTCCTCGACCGCCACGCCATCGCGCGGGCCTCCTTCCACCGCAACCGGCCCGAGCCGGTCGGCAACCCGTCGGTGTCCCAGCTCCACATCCGCGTGCTGCTCCGTCAGGCAGCGGCGATACCGGGACTGGACGGCGTGACGATCCAGCTCACCGCCGCGTTGGAGGGGCCCCTCCTGCTGTATTTCTCACAGCCGGAGATCGGCGACAACGCTGCGGCGGAGATCAGCGTGTTTCTCGGCGACGCCTGGCAGACGCTGATCGAACGCCTGGTGCGCTGACCGGCGCCCCGGGACGCGGGCGAGCTGGCCGGCCCGGGCCTCGTGCTCCGGCAGGAGGCCCCCGGCCAGGCCCTTGGTGGCGAGGGCGTGCTTTACCGTGGCGGTCACGCCCTCGGGCAGGGCGGTGATGTCGCGGGCGACGCGGTCCACGACATCGCCGGGCCCGTCGGCGGGGGCGGCACTCTCGCCGAAGCCGACGTCACGTGCTGGGCAAACAATGGGCTGTCCCGTGATCCATAGAGGACCACGGGACACCCTGAGAGACGTCAGGGCGCCGGGGCACGCTCGCTCCGCGTTCCCCGCCGCAGTCGACGGGGACGCTTTCAACAGGTCGGCAGACCGTCAACCGCCGACCGAGGACGGAGAAGGCTCACTCCTTGATCACCAGTTCCAATGCGGGGGCTCCAAGGGCGGACGCGAAATGTTGCTGCATCTCCACGATGCGTGGAAGGGGTCGCCAGTACACGGACAGTTCCACGATGTTGTTGTCCGCGTCGAATCGTGCGTAGTCAATGCCGTCCAGGGCGGTCTCGCCGACCCGCAGCCCGAAGGACGCCGCCAGCTGGGTCTCGCCGACGAGGATCTGGTGCACGGTGAAATCGTCAGCGAGCGAGGAGAGCTTCTCAAGGAGCGCTGTGGCTTTTTCGCGACCCGAAATGGCCTCTTCGAGGATGGGGCTGTTCAGAACCACATTCTCAGCCAGTCGACGGGAAATCTTGGTGACGTCCGCGTGGTGCATTCCGTCGAGGAACTCCTCGAATGAGGCTCGCCGAAGGTCAGGGCTTGGCATTTCTTCTCCTAGTGCCGAAATTTGGCGAATGGTGGCGGCGACCGACATGCACCGGGGGCGGACGGGGCGACGGCGCCGTGCTCAGGTGCGGCGATCCCGCTCACGCTCGTCGACCGCGGTGTGAGGCGAGGCCGGCGCGTGATCGGGGGCGGTCCAGCTCGCGAGCAGGCGCAAGGCCTGCTGAGAGGCTGTCCCGGTCTGTGCGGTGTATATGCAGAAGGTCTGGCCGGCGTCGACGGGCAATGTCAGCGCTTCGTGATGAAGGGTCATCTCGCCCACCACAGGGTGCAGGAACCGCTCGTCGGCGTGGCTGCACTGGCGTACCTGGTGGGCGGCCCACCAGCGGTTGAACTCAGGTACCTTCACGCAGAATTCACCGATGAGTTCGTTGAGGAGCCGGTCGTCGGGGTGCTGCCCCGACGACAGCCGGAGAGCGCCCACGAAGCCCTCCGCGACAGCCTCCCAGTCCCTGTACAGCGTGCGCGCGGCCGGGTCGAGCAGGGTGAAGCGGGCTATGTTGCGTTCGCGACTGGGCAGGGCGTCGAAGTCGGCCAACAGCGCACGCGCAAGGTGATTCGAGGCGAGTACGTCCCGCCGGTGGTTGACAACCAATGCCGGGGAGACGTCGTTGAGGACGTCCAGCATGTGGTGGACCTCGGGCCGTACACGCGCCACGGACGAAGGACGACCCCCGCCGGAGACAGGTGGCCGGGCAAGTTTCCTCAAGTGGCCCTGCTCGACGGGATCGAGCCGTAAGGCGCGAGCGACCGCGTTCAAGACCGAGTCCGATACATGCCGGTTGCGGCCCTGTTCCAGGCGCGCGTAGTAGTCGGTGCTCACCCCGGCCAGAAGTGCGACCTCCTCCCGGCGGAGTCCTGGTACTCGACGCGGACCGCTGCCTGGACTCAAGCCCGCGTCCGCAGGGCGAAGCCTCGCCCTGCGGGACTGGAGGAATTCTCCGAGTTCGACGTTCTGGCCCATGCCCCCAGTGTGGCGCGCGTACGGCACCGCGAGGACGCTGAGGGGGGATCAGCTGGACCTAGGCTGTGGTCTGGACGCCACTCCCTCCAGGCGTCATGGTGGTGAGGGTCCTGATGTGGTGCCGAGAACGTCCCTGGTGCGTATGAGGTCTTTCAAAGTACGCGGACAGCTTTTCATGCCCCTGTGCCCTGTGTCCCAGTGCGGTATCGGAGTTGTCCTCGCCGGATCCTCGTAACGGCGCAGGGAACGGACGCTCACCCCGGCCTACGACGCCGATTGGCATGCCCGGCTGATCCCTGTGATCCCGCGGCAAATTTCCTCTCTCCTCTGACACCACGTCAGGTTATATGTCATCAAACCGTGGCGGGTTGAAATCCGTGCCGCGGACCATAAAGGAGCTCCGAAGTGACGTCCCTTTTCGGCAATTACCAGCTCGGCGACCTGACGCTGCCCAACCGGATGGTGATGGCCCCGATGACACGGGTCCGCGCCACCGCCGACGGTCTGGCCACACCGTCGATGGCGACGTACTACGCCCAGCGGGCCACCGCCGGCCTCATCGTGTCCGAGGGCGTCCAGCCGACTCCGGTCGGCCAGGCTGCCCCGGGTACGCCGGGGCTCCACACCGACGAGCAGGTCACCGCGTGGCGGCCGGTGACCGCCGCCGTGCACGCCAACGGCGGGCGGATCTTCGCCCAGCTCATGCACGGCGGACGCGTCTCACACCCCGACACCACAGGCATGACGCCGGTCGGACCCTCGGCCGTCCCCGCCGTCGGGGAGGTGTTCACGCCGACCGGGCTCCAAGCCGCGCCGACGCCGCGCGCCCTGGAAACGGCCGAAGTGCCCGAACACGCCCTGTCCTACGCCCGGTCCGCCCGCCGCGCCCTCGACGCCGGCTTCGACGGAGTGGAACTGCACGGCGCCAACGGCTACCTCATCTCGCAGTTCCTCTCCTCCAACGCCAACCTGCGCACCGACCGCTACGGCGGCCCGGTCGCCAACCGGATCCGCTTCGCCGTCGAGGCGGTGTCCGCGACGGTCGAAGCCGTCGGCGCGCACCGGACCGGCATCCGTCTCTCCCCGGCCGGGGCGTTCTGGGGTGTCGAGGAGGCCGACGTTCCCGAGCTCTATACCGCGCTGCTGACCGAGCTCGCGCCCCTCGGGCTCGCCTACGTCCACATCGAGGCCACTGCCGACGAGGAAATCCTGGTCGGCCTGCGCCGCACCTGGCCGGGCACCCTGCTCATGAATCCGGTGGTCCCGATGGGGGCGAAGCAGACAGGACGGGAGGACGCCGATCACTGGCTGGGACTGGGAGCGGACCTCATCAGCTTCGGCCGCGGCTTCCTCGCCAACCCCGACCTGGTCGAGCGACTGCGCACGGGACTCCCGATCGCTCCGGTGGACGCGGCCACGTACTACCAGGGCGGCGACGCCGGCTATCTGACCTACCCGGCCTACCAGCACACGGCCTGAGCCGGCCTTCCTGAGGTGGGAGGGCGTGGATGCCGCTGCAACTGCTCCTTGTAGGGGGTGACCAGGCAGCAGAAGGGTGTGCGTACCCCCGGCATCCAGTTCCGCTACGGCATATCGACGGGCAGAGTTCACCCGTGCGGGAACCTTTCTGTGGCGACCGGGCGGGAAGCCGTGCACTCGCCCTCCACGCTGCGGCATCCACTCGCGGGCGGCGACGGCTGGCAAGGTCGACACCCCGGCCAGGTCCCAGGACGATACAGCTACTGCGTGTACGGGGGACCCGCTGGGCGCGCTCTCCTAGAGAAGGCCGCCGCGGTGCGGAGGGTGAGGACGCTGCGCGCGGAGCTCGGGGTGACGCAGGGAACGGTGCAGCGCGTCTCGACGCAGCTCGGTTACGGGGTCGAGTCGGCGCGGATTCGGGTGAAGCAGGCCGACATCGACGACGGCGTCACGCTGGGCGTGAGCACGGTCGAGGGGCAGCGGGTGCGGGAGCAGGACAACCGTGAGTTGCGTCGTGCGAACGAGGTGCTCAAGCGGGCCGCGTCTTTCTGCGGGGGCGGAGCTCGACTGGCACGGCCGGAAGTAGCCGCGTTCACCGGCGCGAACAAGGACGACGTCGACGTCGTGGACGGTCGCCGGCTCGGAGTCGGGTCCTTCGGGTCTCGCGCTCGGGCTACTACCGGTGGCGCGCCGGCGCGAAGACCCGTCAAGGCTGGAGATCTTCCAGCGGCTCGCCTACTGCAACGCACGTCAGGCGCCACAGCGCTCTCAAGTGCTACTCGCCAGCCGAGTTCGAACAACAACAGCAGAGAGAACGCAAACCCACACTCGCAGCATGATCCCTCATGTCCACGCTCCGGGGGGCGCCTCACCCGCGTGGCGCCGTATGTCAGCAGACAGGGGCCGGCGCTGGAGCACTGGCTCCGCTGCCGCCCTCGACGAGTGCCGATCAGCGGTGACCGGGTCTCCTACGGCTCCTCCGGTGGCTCTGCGAACAGCCCGCGCGACACGGTCGGGGGCGTCGGCGAACTCCTTGGGATCAACACCCTCCAGAAGAGCCGCGCCGATGTCCTCGTTGATGACTCGCAGAGCAGCCGAGGCCGCCGCGGCGTGCAGGCGTACTTCGATGTCGTCTGCCGGGAGCCGCAGCCGGAGCGCGATGATCTCGACCATCTCGCGCTCCACCTGGTCGCAGGCCATCAGCCAGGCGGTGCGAATGCCTGGTTCTATGTCGGCCAACCGAATCATCTTCACCGCGAGCAAGTCGTCGGCCCGCTCGACGGGAATGGCTTCACGCTCATACCTGACGCCTTCCGCGGCGACATGCTCTTCAAGGGAAAGGCGCCGCGGCCAACTCCGCAACATGGCCATCTCCCAAGCCACGCCCCGCGTCACGATGGGCTCCACACAGCTCGCCTTGCCGTGGAAGTAGCGCCAGATGGTACGTACCGACAGACCGACGGCTTCGGCGATCTGTTCACCGCTGGTCGCGTCCACGCCCTGTTCCCAGAACAAGCGGGACGCTTCCCGTGAGATCTCCAGCCGCACACGATGACGCCGTTTGTCACTCATCCCGCCCCCGCCTGGCTTGGCCGATGCCACACCCGCCCCTCCGTTCCCTGTTCACCATTATGCAGTAAATGCCATAATGGCAGTAAGTGACGCCAGTGTCGCCTCGGGGGGCAGATGAAAGATCACCCGCGTCCTGGCGCGGGCACCGCATCGGCCCCCAGGCCGCCGCTCATGGCGAAGTTCACCGAGCCGCCCGTCACTCCTGAAAAGTCGACGACGGCTGATGTCAAGAAAGGAAGCCCTTGGCCTCCGGCGCCCGCCGGCGGTCGGCCTCGCGTTTCAGGATGGGTGCCATCACTCGCTCTTCTTGCCTCTTGACGTGTCCGGTCGGCCTCGGCTGGGCCGACGGGAGCGGCGCGCGCGAAGCCACGGGAAAACGTGTGGCCAACTGCGGAAGGCGCCGCTTTTCGACGCGGAACGGACTGAACGGGGGCACCGCCACCACCGTGGGGATGCCACGGCGTCTTCGCCCTGTGTGGTGCCGCTTTTCCTCCGGGTCCCGGAAAACAAGCACCTGCCCCCAAAGAAAACCAACGGGGAGGGCGGGGGGCGAGGGTCGGGTGGTAAGTGCGGTCTGTCGTGCGGCCGGAGCGGCTCATTCGGCGCCGGACCGTCCGCGTGGCGATGCGGATGGGAAGCGTTTTCGGGCGTGTTTTCGGCTGCCGTCGGCGTCGGTCGACCGGGTTGGCGCCGACAGTAGGGTCGACGCCGTGCTGTCACGCGGTCATATTGTCACTAAGTGACAAAAGGGGCAAGCCTGCTTGAGGTTCTCATGACGTCGGCAGCTGTCGCCGACTCGACTCCATCGCCACCCACAACGCATCAGCCGCCCGCCCGGTTCAAAACGCCTGCCGGACAGCATGGCCGCGGCGGCGGGGCGGCCTCATCGTGCCGATCGCCGTCTGCACCTCGCGATCGTGCGTCACGACAGCCAGATTCTCAACGAGTTCCGCCCTTCTCCCGCCGACGTCTCCCTGCCGGTAGACCCGGTCCACTCTCCGCTCCGCTGGTGGGGCGGGCCGAGGAGACCGCCGAGCTCGCGGCCGTCCTGGCGACCGCCGCCGCAGGGCGTACCACGTGGGCGGTGCTCTCTGGCGAGTCGGGCTCCGGCAAGACCCGGCTGCTGGACGAGGCGGTGGTCCGCTCGCGCGCCTCGGGATTCACCGTGGCCCGCGTCGACGGTGGTCAGGTGCCCGTACAGAACGGGGGAGGCCCACGGCCCTCCCCGGCCGCGACTCCTCAAAGCTCTGCGACAGGGAGCCCCTGAGAACGCGGTGCGGGGAGGTGCAGAGACAGTGCTCGAAAGGCTCGACTCGGCGCCGCCGGAACTCCACTCGCTGCTGACGCGGCTTGTCGATGCTGTCCCAGACGGCCACATCGCTGTGCCGCTCGCTGTGTGAACCGCCGACGACCTTCACGCGGGGTGAGCTGCTCTAACTCCCGCCCGATCGGCGCACTGGACCGCTGGCCAGGGTGCCCACAGCCGTGCGCGGCAGGGCCCTTTTCCGGCTGGCTGAACTGCCCGATCCAGTAAGGGTGTTGCTTCGGAGCGCCGCCGTGGATGGCGAGTGGCTCGACATCGGAGTTCTCGCCGAGATCCAGGACGAGCCGCCGAACGAACCACTTCTTCTGGTCGACGCGGCGGTCACCGCGCGGCTGCTGACGTGGGAGGAGGCGGGCCCGACGTCCAGGCAGTTTCTGCGCGCCACTCTCGCGCACCATCTGGCCGCGCGAGGCGGCGTGGACCCGGCTCGCCTGGCCCGGCATCATCGTGGCGGCCAGGTGATCGCGCTCGGAGGCGTTCGCCGGTCCCAGAAGAGCCAGCCGGCCAGTGCGGTGTAGTACGCCCACGGCGCGGTCTGCCATCCGCTGCCCCAACGCGTCGCGGCGTTCGTGTTGTTGGCCCGGTGCCGGGCAGCGAGCGTACGGATGGAGGCGTTCGCGGCCGAAAGCGTCCGCGGGCCGTACGTATCGGCGACCAGGGCCGTGGCGCCGACGACTGCGGCGACGGCGGGCAGCCCGACGGCCCGTTCGTCGGTTCCCTGATGACGCTCGGGTCGGCGCCGCCGACAAGGGCGCGGCCGAGCGTGGACGGGTTGTCGTCCTCACCGTGCTGACGGCTTCTGCGGGCCCGGCGGTGTTCACAGCCTGCCCGAGGACGAGTGTGCCAACGAGTGCGAGCGGAGCCACGCCGGCGTGGTCGAACGACCCTCTCGATGCACATCCAGCCCATTCGAATACGTATCCGTCTCTCATGCGGGAGATATCCTGGGTGGATGGATGTGGTGAGCGACGCGATCTCTGTGGTGCACCTCGGGCACCCCTGGTCCCACCGGGTGCGGACGAGTGGGAGCTGGTGTGCGCGGCTGGAGCCGTACGACGGTGCGGGCTTCTACGTCGTACTGAAGGGCACCTGCTGGCTGCTGACCGACGGCGGCGCCCGGGTGACTCTCGGCGTGGGTGACGCGGTGCTGCTGCCTCATGGTGCGGGCCATGTGATCGCCGATTCCCCTGTCGACGCGGCGGTCGCGGAGGAGAAAGCGGTGCCGTTCGAGCAGTGGCTCGGGGGGACGGGGCCGGGAGCCCGGCCTGATCGCAACGAGACGGAGATACTCTGCGGCACGTACTGGCTCGACTGCAGCCGCATGCACCCCCTCATGGCAGAGTTGCCCGAGGTCGTCCACCTCCCCAGCCGAGTGGGCAGCCACCTCGAACTCCGCGCCGCCATCGACCTGCTCGCCGGTGAGCTGGACGAGATCCGGCCCGGCTCCTGTGTGGCGCTCCCGAACCTGCTCGACCTCCTCCTCGTCTACATGATCCGCTCCTGGATGGCCGACGCCACCAGCGGTGCCTGGCCCGGCGCACTGGGCGACCCGGTGACGGCCGCCGCCCTGCGGGCGATGCACTCCCACCCGGCCGCGCCGTGGAGCAACGACAGCCTGGCCGCGGAGGCGGGCGTCTCCCGCCCCACCCTGGCGCGCCGGTTCACCACCCTGGTCGGCCGCCCTCCGATGACGTACCTCACCTGGTGGCGCGTGATCCTCGCCGCCACCATGCTCCGCGATACCCCAGAAACCCTGGCCACCATCGCCGGCCGAGTCGGCTACGGCAGTCCGTATGCACTCTCACACGCCTTCGAAAGGGAGTTCGGTATTACGCCGGGGCGGTATCGGGTGCAGGCCGCACATCGGTCCGCTCCCACCGCAGGTGACCGGGATCAGCCTCGAGAGGCTGCGGAAGCGGGCCACGCGGGACCAGGTCGACCGGGGCCACGGGTGGGGGCAGGGGCAGGGGCGAGCTGAGCCCCCGGGACCGACGATCTGACGAATGATCGACTCGGGCCCGTGACGGGAACGTGGGGCGCGTTCAGGAGGGCGGCCAGTTGCGCAGGACGGCGTCTGTCATCTCCTGGAGTTCGTCGCGGCCGACACCGCTCGCGGCCTGTACGGCGATGCCGTAGGCGAAGGTGGTGACGAAGCGGGCCAGGAGTCCCGGGTCGGTCTCTGGAGGCAGGTCGCCGTCGTCGACGGCTCGCTGGAACCGCTCCCGTATGCGGGAGTAGTCGTCGTTGCGCCAGGCTACGAGGAGGTCACGGACGTCCCGGCCTGCGTTGCTGGCGGTCAGGGCGCCCTGGACGCCCAGGCATCCGTGGGGGTGGGCCGGGAGAGTGGTGGTGCGAATGGTGCCGGCCAGGATCGCGGTGGCGGTGCCGAGGGCGGTCGGCTCCTGCAGGGCCCGGACCAGGTAGGCGCTCGGGCCTTCGGTGTAGCGGTCGAGGGCCTTGCGGAACAGCTCCTCCTTGTTGCCGAAGGCCGCGTACATGCTGGTGTTGGAGATGCCCATCGCGTCCGTCAGGGTGGTCAGGCTCGCCCCCTCGTAGCCGTGCTCCCAGAAGACCAGCATGGCGCGCTCGAGAGCTTCGTCGGCGTCGAATCCTCGCGGCCGACCGATGGGGCCGCTCCGTTTCGTCTCCACCCCCGCAGCCTACCTCGCAGCGATCGCTGCAGAAGTGCTAGCGTCGACTTCTGTAGCGATCGCCGCAGAAGTTCGGGGAGGTTGTTCGCGTGGAACTACTTGAGGGCAAGACCGCTCTCGTCACCGGGGGCAGCGCCGGAATCGGCCTGGCCAGTGCCGTACAGCTGGCGGTCGAGGGCGCGCACGTGTTCATCACCGGCCGGCGCAAGACCGAACTCGACGCGGCCGTCGAAGTGATCGGTTCAGCGGTCACCGGGGTGAGCGGCGACATATCGAACCTCGCCGACCTGGACCGGCTCTACGAGACGATCCGCAGCCGGGGGCGGGGCCCGGACGTCCTGTTCGCGAACGCCTCCACCGCCTCGCTCGTGCCGCTTGAGCAGGTCACCGAGGAGCACTTCGACACCCTCTTCGGTATCAACGTCCGGGGCAGGCTGTTCACCGTTCAGAAGGCTCTGCCACTGCTCAACGACGGGCGCCTCGGTCATTTTGAACGGCTCCACGAACGCGGACGTCGGCGACCAGGCGCTCGGCGTCTACGCGGCGACCAAGGCCGCCACCCGTTCGTTCTCCCGGACCTGGTCCAACGAACTCAAGGGGCGCGGCATCCGGGTCAACACCGTCACGCCCGGCCCGACCGACACCCCTGCCGTGTCGGCGCCCACCCCCACCCCTGAGCGCTTCAAGGAGCAACTGGCCGCGCGTGTGCCTCTAGGCCGGCTCGGGCGCCCCGAGGAGATCGCTGCCGCCGTGACCTTCCTCGCCTCCGAACAGAGCGGCTTCATCACCGGTTCGAGCCTGTACGTCGACGGCGGCCTGAACCAGATCTGAGAGGCGGAGCCACCCATGACGACGATCGGGATCATCGGCGCGGGCGAGATCGGCAGCCAGATCGCCCGCGCGGCAATGGGGCACGGCTACAAGGTCGTCATCGCGAACTCGCGGGGGCCCGAGACCCTGAAGAGCCTTTTCGCCGAACTCGGCCCGTCAGCACGTGCCGCACGCGGCGCGGATGCCGCGGAAGCCGTCGAGCTCGCGAGGCGGCTGTACGACCAGTTCGGTTTCGGCACCGTGGACAACAGCCCGCTGAACGATTCCTGGCGCACCGCCCCGGGCCCGCGCGTTCTACCTGCGCTACATCAAGGCGCTCAATGCCCATGAGTTCGACGGCATGGACGAGTTCATCAACGACCGGACCACCCTGAACGGTGAGTCGGCCACCCGCACGACCTCCTCGCGGTCCAGAAGCACGACGTGGACGCGGTTCCGGACTTCCACTGGGAGCTCAAGGAACTGCTCTTCGACGATGACCGGCTGGCCGCGCGTCTGGTCAACACCGGTACCCCGGTGAAGGAGTGGCTCGGAGTGCCCCCGTCGGCGCCTCGTTCGAGATCACCGAGTACGCCATCTACCAAGTCCGCGACGGGCGGTTCGTGCACATGACGGCCCTGCACGACGCCGGCGAACTGCTCCGGCAGATGACCGGCTGATCCGCGGGACCGGCGTAGGCGCCCCGGAGAACGGTCCGGGGATTCCGCGCTCGGTCAGGGGCGAGCAGCCACGCACAGCGTGAGCGACATCCCACTCGGACCACCTGTCGCACAGCGAACCCAACGGCCCACTCGGGCCGCATGCTTCGAGAGGAAAACCGTGACCGTCACACTGATCACCGGAGCCAACAAAGGCATCGGCTTCGAGGCAGCCAAACAGCTTCAGGAATTGGGCCACGTCGTCTACATCGGCGCGCGCGACGTCGAGCGGGGCGAGAAGGCCGCGGCAGCGCTCGGCGCGCGATTCGTGCGCGTCATAGCGAGGAAGACTGCGCCTTGAGTCCGACGACTTTTAACCGGCCTGACACGGCGGCGAATCGAACACGCGGTCCCTGCCTCCGCACCGCAGGTCTCGATACGTGGAGTCCGTCGTCCACGTCCACCGACGGCACCCTCACGTCCGCGACCGATGGAACAACAGCTCCTCGGCGGTCAGGTTCGCGCGGCAGGTCTTGGCGACGGTGCGGGCCGTGGAGCCGTCGACCTCGGACCTGTCGATCGTGGCGGTCCCCAGGCTGACCAAACCCGTGTTGTCGGACGGCACCGAACTCCGGAAGCGTATCCGTCGAGAGTGTCGAGCGGCCGACGCCGGGTTTCAGAAATCAGCTGAGAAACGTCGGCCTCGCACTGATCACCGCTGGCGGGGCCGGTGCCAGTGACCATCCGGGCAGCGGATCGGTCTCGATCCGTTCCACGGTTCAGCCGCGTGCTGTCGGCTCGGTGGGGAGGCCGGCCAGGATGTCCTCCAACTGTCCGGAACATCGGCGAGGGGCCGGCTCGGGGAGGGGCCGATCCCAGGGTCAGGGGCGCTGTGTCGAAACGGCCTCCGGATCGGCCGGTAGAGGAACACCACCATCGCCAGGCCCCACCCGGCCCGGCCGGCACACGCGTTGTCGTGACGGAACGACAGGAGGATCCTGCGTGATTGCCGCCTCAAGGGCATGTCCCTGCCGGGCGATACCCGGCGTCACGACCCGGCCCTCGCCCGGCAGACCGCACCCTGACGCGGCTGTCTTCAGCCGTTCGCGTCCAGTGTCGCGAGTTCTTCGGCGGTGAGCGCCAGGTCGGGTGAGCGGAGAGAGTCACGGATACTCTCGGGGCGCGAGGCGCCGGGAATCGGGACGACCGCAGGGGACAGGGCGAGTTCCCACGCCAGGCAGACCTGCTGCGGGCTGGCGTCGTGCTGCTTCGCGATCTCGGCGAACGCCGCGTGGCGTTCGGCCAGCTCTCCCGCGTGGCGCATACCTCCGAGAGGGCTCCAGGGGAGGAACGCGATGCCCAGTTGGGCACAGAGTTCGAGCTCGGGTCGGCTGGACCGGAAGGCGGGGGAGAACTGGTTCTGCACAGACGCGAGACGGCCGCCGAGGACATCGTTGGCCTGCCGGATCTGCGTGGGGTCGGCGTTGGAGATACCGGCCATGCGGATGACGCCCTCGTCGATCAGTTCGCCCAATGCCCCGATCGAGTCCTCGTAGGGCACGTCAGGGTCCGGGCGGTGGAACTGGTAGAGACCGATGGTGTCGATGCCGAGCCGGGCGGCTGAAGCTTTCGCCGCCTGCTTGAGATGCTCGGGGCGGCCGTTGAGGATCCAGGTGCCGTCACCGGTGCGCAGGTGTCCTCCTTTGGTGGCGACGAGTACGTCGGAGGTGTCACCGCCCCATGAGGTGAGAGCTCGCCTGACGAGTGCCTCGTTGTGGCCGGTCTCGTCACGCCCGACGAGTTCAGCGCCAAGGTGATACGCGTCGGCGGTGTCGATGAGCGTCACTCCGGCGTCGAGAGCCGCGTGGATCGTGGCCATCGAGCGCTCTTCGTCCGGGCGACCTTCTACTGACATCAGCATGGCGCCGAGCCCGATGGCGCTGACATGAACATCTCCGATGGTGCGCTGTCGCATGAATGACATCCCTTCTCGTTGTCCGGTCGCTCTACGTGGCGCCGAGCGCCCCTGTGCGGCCATGGACGGGCAGATGTGCCGAAGCCCCGGTCCGCGGAAGTGAGGGGTGACGCGTTCGCCGAGGTTGGCCTGTGAGGCGCCCGCTCCCGAGGCGTGGGACCCAGCTCCGACGGGGCGGCACCGCCCCGGATACGGCGGCTGGTGCGGTGGGCGATGCGCGGGAGCCCTCCGTGACCGGCCGGACTGCGTTCACTGGACCTGATCCCGTACAGGCGCCAACGTTCGGAATCGATCGGTACTGAATGCGAGCGTACCACCCCGCGGACCGACCGGCGTGGATGCGATCCGTGGGAGCTGGACCCGTCATCACCCGCCGGGACCTGCCCGAACCACGTGAAGAATGCGGTGAGTTCCCGACCGATGCCGTCGGGGCGTTCCTCGGCGACACAGTGGTCCGCACGCCGGTTCAATGCGCGCCGATCACCTCCGGCGCGTCGTACGCGGCGGCGACCGTGACCAGGAGGACGGGCGGACCGGGCAGGTGTGGCTTCCGCCCTGGTTCGTCACTCTCCCCGTGGCGATGAAAGGCCTTCATGTGCACGACGGGCCTGTGGCGCACTCCCGCCGCAGCGGCGGCCGGGTGTGGGGGCGGGGCGGCGAGTGAGGTCTTCCGGTGTGTTGCCGACACAGTGGATGCGCGCGCGGGGAATCGCGTCCATGGCGCCGCCGCCCTGCTCGGCACCATCGTGACCTGCCGCCCCCTGCCCACGCGCAACGAGCACTAAGGGGCTCTGTGCGCGGTGGAGTACATGTTCCTGAACGGAGAGGGCATCGACGCACCCTTCGGCGAACTCATCAAGATCTGCACCGATCTGAACGCCGCCTCCGCGGACGTGTTCGACGTGGCCGACGCGGTGAGAGCCTGGCGCATCTGAAGCGGCGGAACCGACCCGCAGAAGGCGCGTCGCCACGCACGCGCGAACCACTATGACCCGGGGGATGCGGTCAGGTCGCGGATTCCGGTGTGGTGTGAGAGACCGGCCTGGCCCGTGAGGTCGGCGGCCGTTGGGACTGAGCCCCTCAACCCTCAGGTCCTGATGCTTCCCTGACGTTGCCCGCGGCCGGGCTCGAGGCGCGGAACGTGCGTCGGTACGTGGACGGGGCGACCCCCGCCTCCGCCGCCAGGTGCCGGCGCAGCGAGGTGGCGGTGGCGAAGCCGACCTCGTGGGCGACCCGTTCCACGGGCAGGTCGCTGGACTCCAGCAGGTGGCGTGCCCGTCGCAGCCGCTGCTGGGTCAGCCAGCGGCCGGGGCTCAGCCCGGTCTCCTCCCGGAAGTGCCGGGCGAAGGTACGGGGGCTCATCGCGGCGTGCGCGGCCAGCTCGGGCAGTGACAGGGGCAGTTGCAGCCGTTGCAGCGCCCAGTCGCGGGTCGGTCCGGTGCCGGTCCGGGTCGCAGGCGGAAGTGGCCGTTCGATGTACTGCGCCTGCCCGCCGTCCCGGTACGGCGGCACCACACAGCGGCGGGCGACGTGGTTGGCCAGCGCGCTGCCGTGGTCCTGGCGCACCAGGTGCAGGCAGACGTCGACGCCGCTGGCCGCCCCGGCAGAGGTCAGCACGTCCCCGTGGTCGACGAAGAGCACGGAGGCGTCGACCTCGACCTGGGGAAACAGCTCCTGGAAGTAGTCGGTGAGTGCCCAGTGGGTGGTGGCCCGGCGCCCGTTCAGGAGACCGGCGGCGGCCAGCAGGAAGGCGCCGGTGCAGATGGACACCAGGCGAGTGCCGGGGCGGACGCGCGCGAGGGCGGCGAGGGCCCGCGGGTCCGGGGCGGCGGCCGAGGCCGGGGAGATCGCGTATGGAGGGATGACCACGGTGTCCGCCCCGGCCAGCGCCTCCGGGCCGTGCCCGGGGGTGACGGTCAGGTCCGAGTCGGTACGCACGGGCTGCCCGTCCACGCTCGCGGTCAGCACCTCGTAGCGGCCGTCGGCGGACCCCAGGACCCGGTGGGGGATGCCGAGTTCGAAGGGGTAGACGCCGTCGAGGGCAAGGACGACGACCTTGTGGGCGTCGGGCCGCAGATCCGGGCGCAGCCGGCTGTCCAGCTCGGCGGCGCGGTCGGCGAGGTCACGGGCCCGGGACGGCGCGGCGGACGCGGGACGAGTGGCAGGGTCGAGGGGCATGGCAGGAATGTATCGGAAGATGACTTTCTTGCCATCGTTCCGGGCCGGACTGTACGGCCAGGATCGAGGCATGACTTCGACGGACACCTCTGAGAACCTCAACTCCCCGGCCCCGGCGGCAGCCACGGTCTCCCCGCCCGCCGCCCCAGAGGGCGCGCCCGTGATGCTCGCCCTGCACCAGACGGCGCTCGGCGGCCCCGAGGTCCTGCGACTGACCGAGCTTCCGCGGCCCTCGCCCGGCCCCGGCGAGATCCTGGTCGCCGTGCACGCGGCCGGACTCAACCCCACGGACTTCAAGCACCGCGCCCTGAGCATCTTCCTGCCGCCCCCGCCAATGACCCTCGGCTGGGACGTCTCCGGCACCGTGGCGGAGACCGGCTTCGGCGTCACGCTCTTCCGGCCCGGCGACGAGGTGTTCGGCATGCTGCCCTACCCGTACGGGGCCGGCTCCCACGCCGAGTACGTCACCGGCCCCACCCGCGCCTTCGCCGCCAAGCCCACCGGGATCGACCACATCCAGGCCGCGGCCCTGCCGCTGGCCGCGCTCACCGCCTGGCAGGCCCTCGTCGAGACCGCGGACCTCCGGGCCGGACAGCGGGTGCTGATCCACGCCGCGGCCGGCGGAGTCGGTCATCTCGCCGTACAGATCGCCAAGGAGCGCGGTGCGCACGTCACCGGGACGGCGAGCGCCCCCAAGCATGACTTCCTGCGCGAACTCGGCGCGGATGCCTGCGTCGACCACCGCACCGAGGACTTCACCGACACCGAGGAGCGATACGACGTCGTCCTTGACGCACTCGGCGGGGAGACCGCCACCCGCTCCGTGAGTGTGCTCCGCCCCGGCGGCGTCCTCGTCTCCCTGGTGCCGGGCGCCGATGACACCCGGGCCGCGGCGGAGAAGGCACAGGTCCGCGCCGTCGGCCTGATCGTCGAGCACGACCACGCCGGAATGCGCGCCGTCGCCGAACTCGTCGACCGGGGCAGGCTCCGCGCCCACGTCTCCGGCACCTTCCCCCTCGCCGAAGGCGCCCGGGCCCATGCCCTGGGGGAGACGGGCCGCACCACGGGCAAGCTCGTCATCACCGTGCGCTGAGGCGGGCCGGCCGCGGCACAGGCCGGTGGACGTCCGTGTGCGTGCTCCCGTCGGGGAGACCGCCGAGAACGCGGCGGCGGACAGCAGGGCCGGGCGGCATGCCCGAAGGCTGTTCGAGGCTGTGCATGCCCTGACCCGCATCGGCCGGAGCCACAGCTCGGTGGCTTCACCTCACCGCGCTGCTGTTCCGGGAGCGCCGATGATTCCACTGACGCGCGTGAGGTCGAGTTTGGTGGCATCCTCACTGCCCGGGACGGTGGTGTAGATAACGATCTTGATGTCGGTGTCCGCGTCGGTGAGGACGTCGCAGTCGACCGTGACGCTGCCGACGGCCGGATGCCTGATGGTCTTGCGGTCCTCCGAGTGGGTACCGACGGCGCCCTCCCGCCACAGCTGGGCGAAGCGCGGGTTCCCGTCGATGGTGCGACGCAAGAGGCGTGCCAGCCCCGGGTCGCCCGGATAGCGGGCGGAGGCCCGGCGCAGGTCCGCGATGATGGCGCGGTCCGATGCTTCGGGATCCTGCTCCGTGACCGGCCAGGTGACGAGGCGTCCGCTGTCTGTATTGACGGGGAAGCGGGCGCGCACGAGGCTCCGGTCGTCCGCGGGAACCGCGGCGGGATCACCCAGGAGTGAAGCCCAGCTGCGGTTCCACCACAGCAGTCGCCAGTCGGCGGCGAAGACCGCCACCGGTGTCTCTCCCACCCTCTGGATGACGCGCTGTATGCCGGGCGGGATGTGCTCGGTGATCGTGCCGTCGTTCGGCGGTCCCAAACCGGCAAGACGGTAGAGATGGTCGCGTTCGTCGCGGTTCAGGTGGAGCGCACGGGCGAGGGCCCCCGCGACCTGGGCCGACGGGGTCGTGGAACGGCCTTGTTCCAGACGCACGACGTAGTCGACGGACAGGTCGGCCAACTCGGCCAGTTCCTCCCGGCGCAGACCGGGGGCTCTGCGGGATCGCCTGGCGGGAAGCCCGACGGCCGCCGGGGTCAGCCGCTCGCGCCAGGAGCGGATCGTGGCTCCCAGACTGGTCACATCTGCGCTCATGAACTCATTGTGCGCGACAGCCGCCCGGCGAGGGTGGTACCCGTTTTCCTACGGTAGACCTCTCCCTGGATGCTCTGTCTCCGCGTGCGGATGCTGGGGCCCATGAACGTCACCTTCATCACCGGCGCCGACAAGAGACACGGATCCGAGACCGCCCCGCGCCTCATCGCCCGGACACACCGTGTTACTTGGCGCCCGCGGCCGTGAACGCGGTCGGGCCCCCGCCGGGGAACCAGACCCGCTCCGTACAGATCGACGTCACCGACTACGTGTCCGTCACCGCGGTGCCGTCGAGATCGCGGCACACGAAGCCGCGTCGGCACACAAACAGACGCTCACGGCGGGAACCGACGCGGTCGTGGTACTCGCGACGAGAGCCCGGCGGCCGGAAAGAGCCCTTTCGTCGGCCGCTTCGCCCCCGTCAACTCGTAAGGACACTCCATGACACTGATCAACAGCAGCGACGTCACTGTCCCGGTCACCGTGCAGATCCGCACCCCAACCCCCCCTCAGGAGGTGTTCGACGTCATCGTGCCCATCGATCTCTCCCTCGTCTTCACGGGGTGGGGGCCCTTCCCGGGCGTACGCGGGGCGAAGAATCAGACCGGGGCCTGGGACGCGGCGGGTCAATCGCGCAACCCGGACCTCAGTGACGGCTCCACCGCCGCCGAACGCCTGACGGAGTACACCGCCCCACACTCCTTCGCCTACGAACTCACCGACTTCACCGGCACGATGCGCCATCTGGTGAGCGGGGTACGCGGCGAGTGGACTTTCACTCCCGACGGAGAAGGAACCCTCATCCGCTGGACCTACGAGTTCAAGCCCTTGCCCGGACGCGGACTGCTTCTGCGCCGGGCCGTAGGACCTCTGTGGCGACGCTACATGCTCGACGGTGTGAACAAGTCCGCTCGCGAGGCCGAACGGCAGCGAGAGCAGGGACAGCGGCAGAGGTGACCTGTGGGACCGGACGGCCCGGCACGCTGCGCGTCGCGACGCGGGCCGCCTGCGACGAACACCAGCGGATACGCGCTGCGTGACCGGAACTTGTCGGTCCGTGTCCCTGACAGGCGCGGTGCGAAAAGGCCCGCGGCGTCCGGATTCTGACGTGGTTTCAGCGGTGTCGTGCAAGGTCAGATCGACCGTTTGTCGCAGGTGGTGCCGCATCCCGCACAGGGATGCGGCACCACCTCGTCGTTCCCGGCCCACCGGCCCGCTCGCCGACCGAAGCACGCCGGACGGTGCCACACCGCTCGGCCGCGAGCGCGGCGCCCAGTTCGATGTACCGGGTGCTGAGCACCGAGTCCTGGACACCTGCCCGTTGGTCGGGCCTCCGGCTCTCCGCTCGAATCCACCTTCAACTCGCGCGAACTGAACCAAGCACCGGCCAACCGACCAAGAACTGGGCAACGGTCACGGGCGATGCGTTCGATCAGGGTCTGCCGGCTGTTGCCGAGGAAGCGGCCGACGTCCGCCGCCGGGGGCGGGCTGTCCTCCGACATGGACAGGTACAGCAGCAGCGGGCCCTCCAGCGCGGCCGTGAGCTGGATCGAGAGGCCGTCCAGGCTGGACCTGGGCACCTCGGCCCGGCCGAGCGGCATGCGGATGTGGATCTGTGAGACCGGCGCATCGCCGCCCGGGACGGGCTGGTCGCGGTCGGGGGAGGCCCGGGCGATGGCGCCCGGAAGATGCCGGCCTGGGTTCCGAAGCGACGGAAGACGGCTCCTGCCCAGCCCGGCGCGCTCGGCAGGCCGTACATCGTCACCCTCCCCACGCCGTGCTCCGCGAGCATCTCGCGGGCCCTCTCCGGCAGGCGCTCGCGGTTGCGCACCGCGTCGGCACGCTCGCCGCCCGGCTTTCCCAGGGGCAACGAGAGACCGATCCACGTGCTCAATCCATCCCGGTGGAACATAAGCGGGGTGAAGTCCGTTTATGCTGGGGAGAGCCGTGACACCGGATGGCCCGCCACTGCTGCCTCCTGTCGTCGCGCCCGAACGTCATCACCCCATACCGCGAGGGAGCCACACCCATGAACCTGTTCCGTCTGGACGCCAGCATCTTTCCCGGCGTCTCCGCCAGTGCCGAGATCGCCGACCTCGCCGAGGCCGAGTGGGTCGCGGCGCACCCCGGCGCCACGGTGACCCGCCGCCACCTCGGCACCGAGCCGCTGCCCGCCGATGCCTGGGCCCTGGCCGTCACCGCCGGTTCCTTCTCCGAGACGGACCGCACCCCGGCCCAGCGCGAGGCCCTCTCCCTGGCCGCGGTAGTGGCCGACGAGGTGCAGAACGCCGACGCCGCGATCTTGGCCGTGCCGCTCTACAACTTCGGCGTCTCCCAGCACTTCAAGACCTGGGTGGACCTCGTCATGGCCGGCGCCGGTCCCACCGCCCCCTTGCTGAAGGGCAACCCCACCGTGCTGGTCACCACGCTCGGCGGCGGCTACGGCGTCGGCACGCCGCGTGAGGGCTGGGACCACTCCACCCCGTACCTGGAGCGCGTGGTCGGCGACATCTGGCAGGCCGACCTCACTCTCATCAAGCGGGAACTCACCCTCGCCGCCGTCACCCCCGGCATGGACGGCCTGCGGGGTCTCGCCGAGGAGCGGCACGCCGAGTCCCTGGTCGCCGCACGCGAGGCCGGCCGGGCACTCGCCGGAAACTGATCCCTTCCCCCGGCAGGGGTGCGGCATTCGTCCCGGGTGTCATCCCCACCAGCGCTCACACCGGCCCGGGGCGCTCGTGAGCCGTCGCCGCCGGGGCCGTTCGCGACCGAATCACGGATCAATCAACCGCCATGCCGCACCCGAAATCGTGCGCCATGACTGTCGAGAAAGCGAGTACTTCATGCCTACCCCCCGCACCTCGCAAGGCCCCGACCCCACCACCCCCGAGGAGTTGGGCTTCGACCCCGCCGAACTGCGTGCGCGCTACCGCGCCGAGCGGGATCGCCGCATCCGCCCCGACGGCACCGCCCAGTACCGGCGTACCGCTGGCAAGTTCGGCTACTTCGACAACGATCCCCACGCCGATCAGGAGTTCACCCGGGAGCCGCTGAACGACCGGGTCGAGGCGTTGATCATCGGCGGTGGGTTCGGCGGTCTGCTGGCCGGCGCCCGGCTGCGCCAGGCAGGCGTGAAGTCGATCCGCGTGATCGAGAAGGGCGCCGACTTCGGCGGCACCTGGTACTGGAACCGTTACCCCGGCCTCCACTGCGACATCGAGTCGTACGTCTACATGCCGCTCCTCGAAGAGGTCGGCTACGTACCGAAGTGGAAGTACGCGCCCGGAGACGAGATCTGGCAGCACGCACAGGCGATCGGACACCGCTTCGACCTTTACCACGACGCCTGCTTCCAGACGCGGGTGACCGAACTTCGCTGGGACGAAGCTGCGTCGGAGTGGATCGTCGCCACCGATCGGGGTGACCTCATCCGGGCGCGCTTCGTGGTGGTCGCCGGCGGAACGCTCACCCAGGCCAAGCTTCCCGGCATACCCGGTATCGAGACGTTCGAGGGCCCCGCGTTCCACACGAGCCGCTGGGACTACGCGTACACCGGCGGTGACATGCACGGCGGTCTGGACAAGCTCGCCGACAAGCGCGTGGCCCTCATCGGCACCGGAGCGAGTGCCATCCAGGTCGTGCCGCACCTCGGAGCCGACGCGCGGCACGTGTACGTGTTCCAGCGCACGCCGTCCACCGTCGACGTGCGCGGCAACCGGCCCACCGACCCGGAGTGGGCCAAGTCCCTGGTGGCCGGCTGGCAGCGGCGCCGTATGGAGAACTTCCTTGAGGTCATCTCCGGAGTTCAGACGGACGAAGACATGGTGGAGGACTCCTGGACCAGCAGCGCCCGGCTCCTGGAGAAGGTGATCCCGACGAACAGGGACGGGGACATTTCACCGGAAGACCGCGAACGTGCCTACGAGATAGCCGACTTCCAGAAGATGAACGAGCTGCGCGCACGCGTGGACGCGATCGTTCGGGACCCGGCGACGGCCGAGAAGCTCAAGCCGTGGTACCGCTACATGTGCAAGCGGCCCACAGTCAGTGACACATATCTCGAGGCCTTCAACCGGTCCAACGTCACCCTGGTGGACACCGCCGACACCCACGGCGTCGAGCGGATCACCAAGAATGCCGTCGTGGTCGGCGGAACGGAATACGAGGTCGACTGTCTCATCTTCGCGACCGGATTCGAGGTCGGTCTGTCGGCCGTCCTGACCGGAGAGCTCCCGGCGTACGGCAGGGGAGGCGTTTCCCTGAAGGAGTCGTGGAAGGACGGCGCGAAGTCGCTCCACGGGTTCTACAGCCACGGTTTCCCCAACCTCTTCCACCTCGGGCCCCTGCACAACGCTGTCGCCTCCAACTTCGTGCATCTCCTTGATGAGCAGGCCAGTCACGTCGCCCAGGTCGTGTCACAGGCACGCGAGCGCCGAGCCCGCTACGTGGAGCCGACGGCCGGGGCAGAGGCCGCCTGGGTGGCCACGATCAAGGAGAAGGCGGTGGACCTGTACTCGTTCCAGGCCGAGTGCACCCCCAGCTACTACAACAACGAGGGCGAACCGAGCAGGGAAAGCCTGACGTACGGCGAAGGGCCGGTCGCGTTCTTCGAACTCCTCCGGCGCTGGCGTGCCGACGGGGGAATGAAGGACGTCCTCGTGGAGGCCGAGTGAGAAACGGCCGTTCGCGAGGACGGTGAGACGTGAAGTCACCGGCGGGAAGGAGGCAGGCGCGCGAGCCGGAAGCGCGCCGAAGCGCGGACCGGCCGTGGTGGCTGTGACCTGCGTGTGAGGTGTCAGGGGTTCGTGCCGGTTGATCAGGGTGAGAACAACCGGAATTCCGAGGTCCGGCACAGCTGCTGGGTGGCCCGCACCCTCGTCCCCGTTCGGCGCCTCGAACGGGGACGAGGGCCCACGCGCCGGACAGACGAGGCGCACGGGGCGCCGACCGCACCGCGATCCCGCCGCAGACGGGGCTTGGGGTCGACCGCGTTCCGGAAGAACCAGCAGGCATGAGACGGATGCGTATTCTGATGAGCCTTCTGAGCATTGGAACGGTCGTCAGCCCTTCGTACGATCACGTACATGGAGAATCCGAACGAGAATGTACAGACCATGCGGCTGGGTGACGTGGAGGTCATCCGGATCGTCGAGTGGCACGAACCCTTCCTGCCCACCACCGACATGTTCCCCACCGCCACCGCCGACCTCTGGAAGGGGAACGAACACTGGTTGGCACCGGACCACTGGGAGCCGGAGCACGACCGGACGGTGATCGCACTGCAGTCGTGGGTACTGCGCAGCGCCGGGCGGACAGTCCTCATCGACACTGGGGCGGGCCGCGGGCGGGAGCGGCCCGGGATGGGGCCGTTCCACCAGAGCCGGAGCGACCTCCTCGGCCTCCTGGCCGGAGCCGGTGTACGCCCCCAGGACGTCGACGTTGTGGTCAACACCCACCTGCACGTCGATCATGTCGGCTGGAACACCGTCGACGAGGGCGGGGAATGGGTACCGAGCTTCCCCAACGCCGACTATCTCATTCCAGCCGCCGACGATTTCCATTACGGCCCCGAGAACGCGTACGGGAATGGTCTGCAGGTCGTTGACCGCCTGATCTACGAAGACAGCATCGCGCCCATACACCGGACCGGCCGGTCCGTGCTCTGGGACGGTCATCACCGTATCGACGAACACCTCACCCTGGAGTCCGCGCCCGGACACACGCCCGGCTCTTCCGTGGTGCGGCTCGCTTCGGGAAGCGACCGGGCCGCCTTCGTCGGAGATCTGCTGCACAGCCCGGTGCAGATCCTGGAGCCCTGCTGCAACAGCAGTGCCTGCCTGGCTCCGGAACAAGCGGTGGCCAGCCGCCGTCGGGTACTCGGACGCGCGGCCGACGAGCGGGAGTTGCTCATCCCCGCGCACTTCGGCGGTACGGGTGCTCTGGAAGTCCGGCGGACGGATGGCGGATTCGGCCTCGGACCATGGGCAGCGGCCGGCCCGAAGCCCGCTTAGGCCGCGCTTAGGCCGTGTTTTAGAAGTCCCGCCTGGCCCGCGACGCCCGGCACGCACGCTCTCCCCCGTAGCCCTTCGGGCACGGGAGGTGCCTCCTGCGTTGTCGGAGTCGCCCAAGTACGGCCGGTCCATCCACAACGCCGATCCTCCGCCTTGCGATTGCACGCACCGGACGCCGCGGGCCCCGCCCTTCGGGCGGACGGCGCTACTTCTAAAACACGGCATAGCCGACGGAAGGTCATCGCGCCGCGGTGGTGGGGGTGCATCTCATCGCTGCGGGCAGGGCCGGCCCGCAGCGATGGGTCGCCCGACGGTGCACCGGAACGCTGACACCGGTACCCCGACCCGGCGGTACCCCGACCTTCCTCGTTGCCAGAGGCCCAACCTGTCCGCCGACGAACCGGGGACCTCGTCGGCGGACAGGTCTGGCCCTCTGGCCCGACCCGTTCGAACTCACGGTTACCTCCGCGCGTAACCACCCGCTCCCCGGTCTGGAGACCGTCCCTCATGACACACACGTCGACCGGCCGGCCCACGGCCGGACCCGGTAAGGCCGTCGTCCCGGTGCTCGCCTTCACAGGGATCGTGGTCTCGGCGATGCAGACCCTGCTCGTCCCGGTGATCAAGGACCTGCCGCGACTGCTGGGCACCGGGCCGGGCGACGCGACCTGGGTCATCACCGCGACCCTGCTCTCCGGCGCCGTCGCCACCCCGATCATGGGCCGCCTGGGCGACCTCCACGGCAAGCGCCGGATGATGATCCTCAGCCTCGCGGTGATGGTCGTCGGTGCTCTGGTCAGCGCCCTCACCAGCGATCTGCTCACGATGATCGCGGGCCGGGCCCTCCAGGGCTTCGCAATGAGCGCGATACCCCTAGGCATCGGCCTGATGCGCGACATACTCCCCCGCGAGAAGCTCGGCTCGGCGATGGCCCTGATGAGCTCCTCCATGGGCGTCGGCAGCAGCCTCGCCATTCCCGCCGCGGCCCTGGTGGCCCAGTACACCGACTGGCACGCCCTCTTCTACGGCACCGCCGGCCTCGGCGCGCTGTGCACCGGCCTGGTTGTGCTCGTCGTCCCCGAGTCCCCGACCCGCGCGCAGGGCACCTTCGACGTCCTCGGCGCGATCGGGCTCTCCGCCGGTCTCGTCCTGTTCCTGCTGCCGGTCTCCAAGGGTGGCGACTGGGGCTGGACCTCCGGCACCATCCTCGGACTGTTCGCCGCGGCGGCGGTCGTCCTCACCCTGTGGGCCGGGATGGAGCTGCGTCTGGCGGCACCGCTGGTGGACCTGCGCACCATGGCCCGCCCCGCGGTGCTCCTCACCAACCTCGCCTCGATCATGGTCGGCGCCTCCTTCCTGGTCGTGACACTGGTCCTTCCGCAACTGCTCCAGTTGCCGAGGACCACCGGCTACGGCCTGGGCCAGTCGATGGTGGTCGCGGGCCTGCTCATGCTGCCGCTCGGCCTGACCATGATGGCGACAGCCCCCGTCCACGCCCGGCTGTCGGCGCGGTACGGCCCCAAGGCCACCCTGATCCTCGGCATGGTGATCATCGCGATCGGCTACGCCGCCGGCCTCGGCCTGATGAACGCCCCCTGGCAGAGCCTCGTCATCGCGGTGATCCTGGGCCCGGGCATCGGGCTGGCGTACTCCTCGCCGCCGGCCCTGATCGTCGACGCGGTTCCTGCCTCGCAGACGGGTGCGGCCACCGGCCTCAACACCCTCATGCGCTCGATCGGTGCCGCTATCTCCAGCGCCGTCATCGGTGTGGTCCTCGCCAACACCGCGAACAACATCGGGGGCGTCACCGTCCCGACCATGCACGGCTTCCGCACCGCCTTCCTCATCGCGACGATCGCCATGGGGATCGGCCTGCTCGTCGCTCTCTTCCTTCCACGCGCGCACCCCTCCAGCCGCGTCCAGCGGCGAACTCCGCGTCCGGAAGGCGCCCCGGGACCTGGCGACGCCTGTCCCCAGCGGGATCCGGAGGTGCGTGTACGGCCCTGACGCCGAGCGCCTGACGCGGTGGAGGGGGGCCGGTGCCGACAGGCAGCCTCACCATTTCGCTCACGGGGGAATCAACGTCCCGGCAGCCCTACCGTTCCCCATCGGCGGAGCCTGGGCGGCGTGGTCGAAGGGCCACACCTCGCAGCGGGCTTCGGAGGGTGAGGTCTTGTGCCCTGCCAGCCGCGGGTGGGGCCGAAACAACGTGTCAGCGTCAGGTTGACGCCTCTCCTCCCCCGGGCACCGTCACAACCTCGGTTGGACCGACTTCAGCGCCGGAGTGGGACCAATTGAAGGTGCCACAAACAGCCGCGAGGCGGGCGAACGGGCCGACCCGGGCTTCATGATCCCGCAGGAGGCCCTCGGCCAGGTCCTCCGGGACGAGGGTGCGCCCAGACGCCGCGATCACGCCCTCCGGCAGGGCGGTGATGCCGCGGCCGACACAAGCAGGGTGTGGCGCGGGTCTGCGTAGGGCGCTGAAGAGACTGTCGCGGATGCGGGCGCCCGCTCGTCGGCATGCTGGCTCCAGGGGCACGGTCGGTTCCATTGAACTGGCTTGCTCGGCCGGAAGGCAATGATTTCCGAACGGGCCTGCCTGTGCGGGAGTTGTCGTGTTCGCATGAGGGTGGTGGTGATAGTGACTAGGGTCACGGTGGAGGATCGGCTGCGGGGGAGGGCGTGTGAGGGCGCGGCTGTGGCACGCGGTACGGGTGGTGTTGGCAGTGCTGGGGAATTTGGCGGGCAACGCCGCGACGGGGACCTCGCGTTTGCCTGGTGTGCTGGACGCGAGCGCAACGCCTCCCACCGCAAGGTCCGGGCCCGCGTCGAGCACGTCTTCGCGCGGATGAAGGCATGGAGGATCCTTCGTGACTGTCATCTGAAAGGCGACGGTGTTCACACCGCCATGCTCGGCATCGCCCGGCTGCACAACCTCGCCCTCACGGGGTAACTCCCGCCTCATACGAGACCGGAAAGGCCCAAGGGAGGCGCCTCCCCACCTCCACGGCTCGGAGAGTGCTCAGTCGATACAAAATTCGTTTCCCTCGATGTTCAGCATTGGGATGCACGACTCGTTTTCCTCATCGGCATACAGCGGTTGCACGTGAGTGGCGCCGAGAGCGACCAGTCGTGCCAGAAGTGAGCCTCTCGCTGCTGGGACAGGAGTTCGCCACCCAGGGCACCGGGATGTGATCGAGTTCCGCTTCTAGTTGAGAGGTTGTCACTGCGAGTCCCCCAAGTGAATCAGTGAACGGGAGCGTTCACTGAAGCTGCCGTCTGAATCTTTGCCTGATGGAGAACTGCTGATGGTTACTTCACGCTCGGCGGCCACCGCTCGGCCGCGGACGGTGGTGCCCCGACGTCGCGGAGCGGTGCTGGAACGCGCGATCCTCGACGCCACGCTGGAGCAATTGAGCACGGTCGGCTGGAACGGCCTGACGATGGAAGGCGTCGCCGCAGGGGCGCAGACCGGCAAGGCCGCGGTCTACCGGCGCTGGCCTTCCAAGGAGGATCTCGTCGCCGACGCGCTGGCGGCGGGGCTGCCCCCGCTCGACGACGCGCCCGATCTCGGCGGAATCCGAGAAGATCTCTACGAGTTGACCCGGCTGGTCCGGAACGCGATGTACTCCCGGCCCGGTTGGGCGCTCCGTGCGGTGCTTCATGAATGCGACAACTCGGCCTCGGAGCGCTTCCAGGCGCTGATCATGAGCGGTGTGATCGAGCCGTCGGTCAATCTGTTCGGGGACGTCGTGCACCGGGGGATCAGCCGTGGTGACGTACGGCCCGACGCCACCGGCTCGCTCATCTTCGACGTCATCCCGGCCGTGCTGATGTACCGGTCGAAGGTGCGCGGCAGTGAATGGCCCGACGAGGAGATCGCGGACCTCATCGACCAGGTCATGCTGCCGATGCTTCGGTCGCGGTCGGGCTGAGGCCGGGCGTACGGCCTTGCGGCGAGGGCGTGTTGGGGCGTACGGCGCGGCGCGGCGACGGCCGGTCGTCGGTGGTCGTGTACGGCCGGGGGGTCCGGGGTGTCGCGCGGTCGAGCGGCGGCGTAACCTTGGCTGTGTCATGCCGTACGAACCACCCACCCACACCGTGGAGCGATCGCTCCGCGCCACCACCGGCGCCAAGATCATCGCTGGTGTCGACGAGGTCGGACGCGGTGCGTGGGCGGGGCCGGTGACGGTCTGCGCGGCCGTCACGGGTCTGCGCAGGGCCCCCGTCGGCCTCACCGACTCCAAGCTGATCACGCCCAAACGCCGTGCCGAGATGGCGCGGGAGCTTGAGTCGTGGGTGACCTCGCATGCCATAGGACACGCCTCGCCGGAGGAGATCGACGACCTCGGGATGACCGCGGCGCTTCGGCTCGCCGCCGAACGGGCCCTGGGCGCACTGCCCGTGCGGCCCGATGCCGTGATCCTCGACGGCAAGCACGACTACCTCGGCAAGCCCTGGCGGGTCCGGACGGTCATCAAGGGCGACGTCTCCTGTGTCTCGGTGGCCGCCGCGTCGGTGCTCGCAAAGGTGCGCAGGGACGCGATGATGGCCGAACTGGGCGCCACGTCCGAGGAATGCGACGGTTTCGCCTTCCACGCCAACGCCGGATATCCCTCTCCGGTGCACAAGGCGGCGCTGGCGGAACGGGGGCCGACCTCGCACCACCGGCTCACCTGGTCCTATCTCGACGCGCTGCCCCGGTGGCGCCATCTCAAGAAGGTCCGTATCTCCGCCGAGGCGGAGCTGCTGGAGAGCGAGGGCCAGCTCGGCTTCGACTTCTGACCGAACGACCCGACCGGGCGTTTCTGACGATCCCGCCCGAAAGAACTGATGTGACCGGCATGGCCGGTTCTGGCGGATACGGCCCGTGCACCGCCCCGGCCGTACTCGGCAAGCGAAACCAATAGCACAGATGTGCCCACCCGCCGGTGACTTACACGGCGGCGTTTGATAGACATCCACCCATGCCTCTCATCCCCGAGGAGCCTCAGATTCACGAGAGCGCCCAGGGTCCCCGCGCCACTCCGGCCACCGGCCGCACCGCGTCGACCCCTCGTCCCGTACCCGGTCCGCGTCCCCGTCCCGTTCCCGGGCCGAGGTCCGCGGCCACACCGCGTCCCGGACAACCGGGTCGCGGTCCCGCGAGGCCCGCGCCGCCGGAGCGCTCGCAGGTCCCCGCCGAACGGCCCGCCGCCGTCCCGCAGGAGACCCGTTCCGTCCCTCAGATCCAGCTGATCCCCGCCTCGGTGGACGGCGCGGTGGACGCCGCCGAGGAGGCGGTCGACCTGCTGCTGGACTCCGGTCGCGCGCCGGGCGACATCCTCGTGCTCACCACGGGCGAACAGCACCCGTGGGCCACGCATGAACTGTCCTTCGGCGAGAATTCCTACTGGGAGCAGCACGACACGGGCGAGGACGTGTTCTTCGCGGACGCCTCCGGCGCGGACCGCGCGAAGGCGCGCCCCGTAGTCGTCGTCGCGCTCAACGGGGGTGGTGACGACACCGTCGCGCGCGTGCTGCCGACGGCGCGGGAGCGGGCCCTCGCGCTGCTCGTCGTGTGCGGCGACCCGCAGCGGGTCAACTCCGTGCTCGGCGCGGGCGTCTGACCCGGTCCTTCACCGAATGGTGGGTCGGCAAGGGCTCGTCGGTCCTGGTCCCGGCCACTCAGGTCCCGGCTGCCCGCGTGGGTGGCCGGGCTGAAATCCACGGAGGCGCCGGTTCAGCGGGCGGCCGTGCGCCGCATCGCCTCCACCGCGCCGCCTCCGGAACGCAGCCGTGCGGGAGCGGATTCGGAAACCGTCTCGGCGAGACTCTCCGGCACGGACTCGGAGTTGGGCCGACGGCCGCCCCGGCCCTCACCCAGTACCTGCCAGCCGCCACGTGTCAAGGTGATGTACGCGCCGCAGCGCAGGCCGTGCAGGGTGCAGGCGTCCCGCAGCCCCCACATCCAGGCCCCGTCCTCCTCCGTCCAGCGCTCGTCGCCGTCCCGGCAGTAGAGGAGCACGGCGGTGCGCACCGGCGTGCGGCGGCGCAGATCGTGCGGGATGACCCGGCGCAGGTGTGCCAGCAGGGCGTTTCGGAACTCCCAGCCGTCGACCGGCGCCGCCCGCGGGGCGAACGAGGCGCTGGCGGCGAGACGTTCCTCGTGGTCCAGGACGGCGACGACGGCGGTCGCCGGGGTCGGTCGGTGCCTTGAGTGCAGACCGCTGACGACCTCGCGCGGGTTACGGAGCAGGGGTATGCCGGCCGCCGCCCATTCGGCGGGCTCAAGCATCCTGGCGAGGTGGGTGACGGAATCGGCTGTCGTGATCGATGAGGCTGCGGACGGAGCGAATCCGAAGGTCACGTTCCTCCCTTCGCATACGCGCCCACAGTGCGGGCAGGGTCGGGTGAGGCGCGCCGGGGCACAGTCCGTCCGGACCGCGAACGGTCCGACCGTGCGGGGGGCATCTCCAATTCTTGCGGGCACTTGGGCGGGCGGCAACGAGCAATTGGTGCCGCTGACCGGAATGTGAGGGAATGGTGCTCATATCCCTGACGTGATCCTGCCCATTCGAGGCCCCTCCGATACGTGGTCACGTCTGAACGGCCAGGACCAGCGGGAACACTCCCTCGGCTCCTGCCCTGCGCAGCAGCCGTGTGGCCACGGCCAATGTCCAGCCGGTGTCCGAGAGGTCGTCGACGAGCAGGACGGGACCCGCCGCCGAAGTCAGGGCCCGGGCCAACTCCGGTGACACGGTGAACGCTTCGTGAAGAGCACGTACCCGCTGGGCGCTGTTGGTGCGGGAGATATGGGCTCCCTCGGCGCCCGGCGCGTACTCGACCGTGCCCAGCAGCGGCAGCCGGCCCACCTCCGAGATCCGGCCGCCCAGTGATCCCACAAGCTGCGGCTTGCTCCGTGAGGCGACGGTCACGACACCCACCGGGCGCGGTGGCGCGTCGTCCAGCCCCGACGCCCAACCGCCGGGCCCCTTCGCCCAGTCGGCGAGGACGCTCACCACGGCGTTCACCACGTCGTCGGGCACGGGGCCGTCCGGTGACCCCGGCGCCAGCATCGGGCGCAACCTGTTGCCCCATCCGATGTCCGAGAGCCGGCCGAGCGCACGGCCCGGGAGGCTGCGCTCACCGGCGGGAACACGCCCCTTCAGGTCGATGCCCACGGCGGTCAGGCCGGTCGGCCACATCTTGCGCGGCTCCACGTCCACGCCGGGCCTGCCCAACTCGCCGCGGGCGGCGTCCAGGGCACCGCCGGAGACCTTGTCCGTGAACCGCGCCCCCGCGCAGTTGTCACACCGTCCGCACGGTGCGGCCTCCTCGTCGTCCAGCTGGAGGCGCAGGAACTCCATCCGGCAGGCCGTCGTCGTCGCGTAGTCCCGCATGGCCTGCTGTTCGCTCTGCCGCTGGCGGGCCACCCACGCGTACCGCTCCGCGTCGTACACCCAGGGCTGTCCGGTGCTGGTCCAGCCGCCCTTGACCCGGTGCACCGCGCCGTCCACATCGAGCACCTTGAGCATCGTCTCCAGCCGCGTGCGCCGCAGCTCGACCAGCGGTTCGAGGGCGGGCAGTGAGAGGGGCCGGTCCGCGTGCGCCAGGACGTCGAGCGTGCGCCGGACCAGCTCCTCGGGCGGGAAGGCGACCGACGCGAAGTACTGCCAGATGGCTTCGTCCTCCCTGCCGGGCAGCAGCAGCACCTCGGCGTGCTCGACTCCGCGCCCGGCGCGGCCCACCTGCTGGTAGTAGGCGATGGGGGAGGAGGGGGATCCGAGATGGACGACAAAGCCGAGGTCGGGCTTGTCGAACCCCATGCCCAGCGCGGACGTGGCGACCAGCGCCTTGACGCGGTTGGCCAGCAGATCCTCCTCGGCCTGCTGCCGGTCCGCGTTCTCCGTACGGCCGGTGTACGACGTGACGGTGTGACCGCACTGGCGCAGATAGGCCGTGACTTCCTCGGCCGCCGCAACGGTCAGGGTGTAGATGATCCCGGAGCCCGGAAGGTCGACCAGATGATCGGCGAGCCAGGCCAGCCGGTGCGCGGCGTCCGGGAGCCTGAGCACATTGAGACTCAGACTCTCCCTGTCCAGCGCGCCGCGCAGCACGAGCGCGTCCGTGCCGGCTCCCGTGCCCAACTGCTCGGCGACGTCGGCCGTCACCCGCGCGTTGGCCGTGGCGGTGGTGGCCAGCACGGGGACGCCGGACGGCAGTTCGGCGAGCATCGTACGCAGCCGGCGGTAGTCGGGGCGGAAGTCGTGGCCCCAGTCGGAGATGCAGTGGGCCTCGTCCACCACCAGCAGACCGGTGGCCGCCGACAGGGCGGGCAGGACCTGGTCGCGGAAGTCGGGATTGTTGAGCCGCTCGGGGCTGACCAGAAGGACGTCGATTTCGCCGGCCGCCACCTCGGCCTGAATCGTCTCCCACTCCTCGGAGTTGGACGAATTGATCGTGCGCGCGCTGATCCCGGCGCGGGCCGCCGCCTCCACCTGGTTGCGCATCAGTGCCAGCAGCGGGGAGACGATCACGGTCGGGCCGCTGCCCTGCCCACGGAGCAGGGACGTCGCGACGAAATACACGGCGGACTTGCCCCACCCCGTCCGCTGCACGACCAGCGCTCTGCGCTTGTCGGCGACGAGCGCCTCGATGGCCCGCCACTGGTCCTCGCGCAGGCGGGCAGCGCCGGTGGCGTCACCGACAAGGCGGGCGAGGACGGAGTCGGCCGAGGCCCGGAGAGCTGCGCGTTCTGCGTGGGTCATGTCCCCATGCAACCTGATGCCCCGGACAAAGCGCGAATGCCGGAGCCAACCTGTGGACAACCTGCGCCCACAGCCCCGCACGGCGGGTTCTCGCGCCTTCGAGGCGCTACGTGCCGTCGCCACCGAGGCGGGCGGGCCGAAACCGTCGCGCTGCTCCCGGATCTCGCCGCCGCCGACGGTTAGTTTGTGGGCAACGCTGTCTCACCGATCATCCGGGGCCGCCGCCCGGTGGAGCGGACACCCGTCGCCACCGCTCCATGAGGTCGCGTGGATCCGGAGGTTGTCATGCCTGTACGACGCGTCGGACTGGTCGTCCACCAGGGGCGCCACGCCGCCCTGGACGTCGCCCGCGCGGTGCACGCCTGGTGCGAGGCGCACCGCATCCGCTGCACCGAGATCGATGTCTGGGCGAAGGACCAGCACCGTCGCGGCAGCCGTGAGGAAGCCGAAGCCGCCGGCGATCCGGACCTCGTGGTGACGCTCGGCGGGGACGGCACCTTTCTCCGCGGGGCGCGGATCGCGGTCAACAGTGGTGCGCGGGTTCTTGGCGTGGACCTGGGCAAGGTCGGCTTCCTCACCGAGGTGCCCGCAGACGATGTGACGCGGGCGCTGGAGGCAGTCCACCGCGGAGATGCGGTCGTCGAGGAACGAATGACGCTGACCATGCGCGCCTCGCGGGCTCTGGAGATCCCGGAGGAGATGGAGGCCCTGCTCCGCTACGGCTGGGGCCCCGCCCTGCCCTCACCACGGATCAGACCCGCGACGACCGAAGGGGAGGGCTGGGGCCTGGCCCTGGACGTGATCGCCCTGAACGACATCGTCCTGGAGAAACTCGCCCGCGACCATCAAGTCGCCGTCGGCGTCTACCTGGCGGGAAGTCTGCTCGCCTCCTACGCGGCCGACGCCCTCGCCGTGGCCACCCCCACCGGGTCCACCGCCTACAGCTTCGCGGCCGGCGGGCCCGTCCTCTCCCCGCACATGGACGCGGTCGTCTTCACCCCGATCGCCCCGCACATGCCCTTCAACCGCAGCGTCGTGGCGGCGCCGGACGAACCCGTCGCCCTGCGCGTGCTTCCGCACTCGGGCCAGGCAGCGGTCAGTATCGACGGCCAGTTGAGCGGGGTCCTCGATCCTGGGGACTGGATCGGCGTCTTCCGCGCTCCGCACCGGGTGCGGCTCATCCGTCTGCACCCGACCGACTTCTATGGCCGGTTGCGTGACCGTTTCCGTCTCGCCGACGCACCCGCCACCGCGACCGACGGAGAAGCCGCGCCGTTCTTCCGCCCCGACACCCCCATTCCGCCCGACCTGGCGGAGATGCGTCTGCCACCCCCTTCGGCGGCCCGTTGAACCCCCGCCCCGGTACCCCGCGCCGAAATCCTCCGGAACCCGCGGCTGGTCCCGGTCGATTCAGCGCGCACTGGCCGGAAATGACCTGTGGATAACGTTATCCACAGGGGTCGCGGGATTTTTGATTCCACGGGACCGTCGAGGCATGAACAAGCACAGCGAACCGACCCGTTCCGCCGACGCTCAGCAGGTCACCCTGCGCAGCCCCGCCGAACTCGCCGATGCCCTGCCCTTTCTGATGGGCTTCCATCCTTCCGACTCGGTGGTGCTCGTCGCGCTGCACGGCGACGAGGGCCGCTTCGGCGGGCGGCTGAGGCTCGGCATCCCGCGCTCGCCACGTGAATGGGAGCCCGTCTCCGTGCAGTTGGCCGCGTGCCTGGTGGAGGGGAGCGAGCGGCGCGGATCCCGTCCGGAGGGGATCGTCGCCTTCCTCTGCCAGGATCCGGGGGACGGTGCCACGGGCCGCGGTGTACGTGACCGCCTGCAGCCGCTCGCGCAGCTGATCCGCACGGGGTTCGGCCGCCTCGACATTCCCGTGCACGAGGTGCTCTGCATTTCCGACGGCCGTTTCTGGTCCTACTGCTGCCCGGACACGCGCTGCTGCCCGCCCGAAGGCACTCCGCTGGCCCTGCCCGGTACCTCCGTGATGGCTGCGGCTTCCGCCTACGCGGGGATCCAAGTGCGTGGATCCCTGCGGGAGATGGAGGCACGGCTGGAGCCCTGGCATGGTTCCGCCGAGCGGGCGGCCAAGCAGGAACAGGCGCTGGACGAGGCGGCGGGGGCGCTGGTGCCGAGGATTCTGGGCGGGGGTAATCGCGAGCAGGTCGGTGTGTCGACGCTTCGCGCCGCCCGCGATCTGATGGACCGTCTGGCACAGGCGGCGCCCGCGCCGCCGCGCCGGGAGGAGGGCGGGTGGGGCATCGAAGGGGCCGACGGCGGCACCGACGCCGCAGACGACCGGCTCATCGCCGACGAAGAGGCGGCGGCGGTCATCATCGGCCTGCAGGACCGGGAGACCCGCGACCGGGCGGCACAGTGGATGGAAGGCCCCGACGCCGAGCCGGCGCTACGGCTCTGGCGGGCCCTGGCCCGTCGCTGCGTCGGTTCCTACGCCGAGCACGCGGTCGCCCCGCTCACCCTGGCCGGCTGGGTCGCCTGGTCCTCCGGAGACGAACCGACGGCCCGGGTCGCGCTGGGACTGGCCCTGCGTCTGGACCCCACGTACACCTTCGCCCAACTCCTCCACCAGGCATTCAACGAGGGGCTGGACCCGGAGACCCTTCGGCGCTGTATGCGCGGCGAGAGGGTCGCCGCCGGGAGGCAACAGCCGTGCCAGGTGCGGCAGTCCACGGCGAAGCAGACCAAGAAGTCGATGAGGAAGTCGATGAGGAAGAGGGTGGTGAGGAAAGCGACGATCAAGAAGGCGACGCCCAGGACGGTGCCGTCACCGAGGCTCCGTCCCGGTCCGCCCGCGACGCGGGGTCGGGCCACGGGCCGTAGTGGGCAACGGGGGACCAAGAGCGGCAAGTGAGAGGGGCGCGGCCCGTGCAGGCCGAGGGGGCGTGACAGCGTGCCTCACCCACCGGCGGGCCGTGCGGTGGTGGCTCCCGCGCCCTTCCGGCAGCCGAATGGCCGAGTGGGCGGCCACCAGGTTCGAGCACGGTGGGGACCGGGAAACGGGGTGGCGAAGATGTCGGCGGACCTGAGCGGAACGGCTGTTTATCGTCAGGCAGACGACTAAGATCACCGGCATGTCGCCCTACGACCCGTCGGCTTACCCCGCGTTCGCTGTCACCGTCGACCTGGTCGTGCTCACCGTGCGCCGCCACGCCCTGTGCGCGCTGGTCGTGCGGCGCGGTGAGGCTCCCTTCCAGGGGCGCTGGGCGCTGCCCGGCGGCTTCGTCAAGGGCGACGAGGATCTTGGTGCGGCGGCGGCGCGCGAGCTGGTCGAGGAGACGGGGCTGTGCGCGCACGACCCGGCGTCGCCCGCCACCGCGAACGGTGCCCATCTCGAACAGCTCGCGACGTACGGCGACCCCGCACGGGACCCGCGGATGAGGGTCGTCAGCGTGGCTCATCTCGCCCTCGCGCCCGATCTCCCCGCGCCCCGCGCGGGCGGTGACGCCCACAGCGCCCGCTGGGCCCCGGTGGACGCGCTGCTCGACTACGAGGGCGGCTTCGGCCGGGACGGTGAACAGCCCGCGCCGCTCGCGTTCGACCACGCGCGCATCCTCGGGGACGGGGTGGAGCGGGCCCGTTCCAAGATCGAGTACTCGTCCCTGGCCACGGCCTTCTGCCCGCCGGAGTTCACGGTCGGCGAGCTGCGCCGGGTGTACGAGGCGGTGTGGGGCGTCGCGCTCGACCCCCGCAACTTCCACCGCAAGGTCACCGGCACCCCTGGCTTCCTCGTGCCGTCCGGCGGCACCACGACACGGCAGGGCGGCCGGCCGGCCCAGTTGTTCCGGGCGGGCGGGGCCACGATCCTCAACCCGCCGATGCTGCGCCCCGAGGTATAGGCCCTGTCCGCCGCCCAGACACCCGTCATCACAGCCCTACGCCACAAGCCGGACATGTCGCGTTATCTTGCTGCGGTACTCATACTGCCGCCGAGCGGTCTCACCTCCCCGCGAGAGAAGCGATGCTCCAGGCCATCGGACTCACCAGCAACCCCCACCGCGATCTCCCGCCCGCCGTGGACGATCTGACCTTCGAGGCCCGGACCGGCGGCGTCACCGCGCTGCTCGGTGCCGAGGGTGCCGGCAAGAGCACCGCCCTGAGGCTGATGCTCGAACTCGAATCCGGCCGGGGAATCGCCTACTTCCGCGGCCGGCCGCTGCACCGCATCGCCCACCCCGCCCGCGAGGTGGGCGTCCTGCTCGGCGATGTGCCGGGGCACCCCGCGCGTACCGCCAGGGGACAGCTCCGCATGCTCTGCGCCGCCGCGGGCGTGCCCGCCGCGCGTGCCGACGCCCTGCTCGACCTGGTCGGCATCGGCGCCCTGCGCGACGAACCGCTCGGCACCCTCTCCCGCGGCATGGACCGCAGACTCGGCCTCGCCGCCGCCCTGTTGGGCGACCCGCACACCCTCGTGCTCGACGAACCCGCCGCCGGACTCTCGCCCCACGAGAACACCTGGCTCCACGGACTGCTCCGGGCACACGCGGCGCACGGCGGCACTGTTCTCTACACCACCAGTGATCCCAAAGAGGCGGCCCGCAACGCCGATCGCGTCGTCAGCGTCCATGAGGGCCGCCTCGTCGCGGACCAGGACGCCGCCGACTTCGCTCGTACCCGGCTGCGCCCGCGCGTCGTCATCCGCACCCCGCACGCGGCCCGCCTCGCCGACGCCGTGAACCGCGAGGCGCGCGCGGAGCGCCGCTCCGTCGAGGTCGTCACCGAGGCGGGCGGGCGGCTGACCGTCTTCGGCAGCAGCTGCGCCGAGTTGGGCGAGACGGCCTTCCGGCACGGCATCCTCGTCCACCAACTCGCCGACGAGACCGGAGACACCGGCCCGACGCCCCCCGTGGCCCCGTCACCGCCCTCCGCGGCACGACAGGCACCCGCGGCACCCGACGCCGACCTCCTGCCGCCTCCGCTGCCCGTGCGGCCCGTGCGCAGCCCCCTGCGCCCGTTCCGCTACGAGCTCCGCCGTTTCCTCGGTGTACGGACCCCCTGGCTGGTCGCCGTCTCCGTCCTGGTCGCCTCCGTCGCCCTGACCCTGCCGCTCGCCCGTACCGGCAACACCCCGCTGCCCGGCCTCCTCGCGGCCTGGCCCGGATTCCTCCCGCTGCCGCCCGCCGCTCTCGGTGCCGGTCTGCTGGGCGCTTGCGCTTTCGGCGACGAGTACCGCTACCCCGCGCTCGCCGCCGGCCGGGGCACCGTCCCGCGCCGAATCGGCCTGCTGCTGGCCAAACTCACCGTCACCGGCGCGGCGGCCCTGCTCCTCGCGGCCCTCACCGTCGCCGCCGACTCGCTGGCGATGAGACTGGTCTACGGCGGCGGAACGGACGCGGTGCCCCCGGACTGGCCCGCGCTCGTGGTCAGTTGGGCGGGACTGACCGTCGGCTGCGCCTGGGCGGGCCTGTTGGGCGCCGGTATCTTCCGGGTCACCGGCGCCGGGGTCGCCGCCGTACTCGCCGTACCGGTCGTCGTCGTCCCCCTCCTGCAGAAGGGGCTCGCTGTTCCGTCCGCGCGTTCGATCGTCGGACTGCCGGCCAGATTGCGCGAACTGGCCTGGCCGCAATGGCCGGAGGCCGCCGACCGCTGGCTGGTGGCGACGGGTCGGGTCCTCGCGCAGCCCGTCGGGGCGGCGCTGACGCTGTCGTTGTCCGCCCTGCTCTGCGCGTATCTGTTCACGAGCCTTCGCCGCAGGGCCCGTTGGTGATCGCCGGGCGACCGCTGCTGTCGCACATGCCCATAACTCCCTGATTGCGCCCGCTTCCTTACGATAAGTCGTCAATCGAAGGGCGGGCGCCGATCACCCTTTCGTGTGCTTTTCACCAAAGACCTCAAGGGGCCGACGAGGGGAGCCGACAAAGGATGCGTGAGTACCCTTGCGCACACCATGATGACCGCCGCCCGCTCCGTCGACTCCGGCCTCGCGGCCCCGGGCGGAATCGACCGCTACCCCTACACGGAAGCACCCGGCGCCGACCGCATTCCCGCACCCGCCTGGGACGGCGCGGACAACGAGTTGGGCCGGGTTGGCCGGCGCTCGGCGGGCAGCCGGGGCCGTGGACTGCACGGCCAACTCGTCCAGCAGCTCGGCCAGATGATCGTCTCCGGCGACCTGGGCGCCGACCGGCCGCTCGTACCGGAGGAGATCGGACAGCGTTTCGAGGTCTCCCGCACGGTGGTCCGCGAGTCGCTGCGCGTCCTTGAGGCCAAGGGCCTCGTCAGCGCCCGCCCCAATGTCGGCACCCGCGTCCGGCCGGTCAGCGACTGGAATCTGCTGGACGCCGACATCATCGAATGGCGGGCGTTCGGCCCGCAACGTGACGACCAGCGCCGCGAGCTGACCGAGCTGCGCTGGACGATCGAACCCCTCGCCGCGCGCCTCGCCGTCGGTCACGGCCGTGAGGACGTCCAGCAGCGGCTGGCCGACATGGTCGAGATCATGGGGCACGCCATCGCCCAGGGCGACTCGATCACGTTCTCCCGCGCCGACGCCGAATTCCACTCCCTGCTGATCCAGCTCGCCGGCAACCGGATGCTGGAGCACCTTTCGGGGATCGTCTCGGCGGCCCTCCAGGTCTCCGGCGGCCCCGTCACCGGCTGTGACCGTCCCACCGACGCCTCGCTGGCGCACCACGCGCGGATCGTCGAGGCCCTGGCGGCCGGCGACGCGCAGGCCGCCGAATCCGCCATGCGGCAGCTTCTGATGGCCCACCCGGAAGTAGAACGGGTCGTTCCGGCGCCCCGCGAGCACTGAGGGCGCCACCGGGGTACAGACCCCCGGTCCCGCGGTGCCGAGCAGGAAAGACGAAGGTCAGGGACGGACGGGGCGTACGCGTCACGTGCCGCCGGACCCCAGGGCCCGGCGGCACGAATGCGCGATAAAAACCTTCCGCCCGCTTTGCCGCAAATGAGGTGTGACTCGGGCCACGTGGATTGGGCGTAACACTCCACGAGGCAGGGCGATGACCTAAGAGGTGACAGCCACGGAGGGAATAGCGCCACAAGGAGTGGCGCTGTATCGAGCTCCGAGGTCAAGCCCGCGCCGTCGGCACATCCCCAGTCGACGGTCGTCGGTTCCGCCCCGATCCTGGGGGGAGCCGGAAGCCGTTTCCATCGTTCCGAGAGGTTGTTCGTGTCGGCCAGCACATCCCGTACGCTCCCGCCGGAGATCGCCGAGTCCGAGTCTGTGATGGCGCTCATCGAGCGGGGAAAGGCTGATGGGCAGATCGCCGGCGACGACGTGCGTCGGGCCTTCGAGGCTGACCAGATTCCGCCAACCCAGTGGAAGAATGTTCTGCGCAGCCTCAATCAGATCCTTGAGGAAGAGGGTGTGACGCTGATGGTCAGTGCTGCGGAGTCGCCGAAGCGCGCCCGCAAGAGCGTCGCTGCGAAGAGCCCGGCGAAGCGCACCGCCACCAAGACAGTCGCCGCCAAGACCGTTCATACGAAGACCGTCGCGGCCACCGCCGCCCCGGCCGCCGAGACCGTCGAGACTCCCGCCGACGAGACGGCGGCGCCCGCCAAGAAGACGGCGGCGAAGAAGACCGTGGCCAAGAAGGCGGCGGCCAAGAAGACCGCCGTCAAGAAGGTCGCCGCGAAGAAGACCGCCGGCAAGAAGGACGCCGACGAGGCCGCCGAGGGCGAGGAGGCGGCCGAGGAGGTCCAAGCCGGCAAGGGCGAGGAGGAGGAGACCGAGGGCGAGAACAAGGGCTTCGTCCTCTCCGACGACGACGAGGACGACGCGCCGGCCCAGCAGGTCGCCGTCGCGGGTGCCACCGCCGACCCGGTCAAGGACTACCTCAAGCAGATCGGCAAGGTCCCGCTCCTCAACGCCGAGCAGGAGGTCGAACTCGCCAAGCGCATCGAGGCCGGCTTGTTCGCCGAGGACAAGCTCGCCAACGCCGACAAGCTCGCCCCCAAGCTCAAGCGCGAGCTGGAGATCATCGCCGAGGACGGGCGCCGCGCCAAGAACCACCTGCTGGAGGCCAACCTCCGCCTGGTGGTCTCGCTGGCCAAGCGCTACACCGGCCGCGGCATGCTCTTCCTGGACCTGATCCAGGAGGGCAACCTCGGTCTGATCCGCGCGGTCGAGAAGTTCGACTACACCAAGGGCTACAAGTTCTCCACGTACGCCACGTGGTGGATCCGTCAGGCGATCACCCGCGCCATGGCCGACCAGGCCCGCACCATCCGTATCCCGGTGCACATGGTCGAGGTCATCAACAAGCTCGCGCGCGTGCAGCGCCAGATGCTCCAGGACCTGGGCCGTGAGCCCACCCCGGAGGAGCTGGCCAAGGAGCTCGACATGACCCCTGAGAAGGTCATCGAGGTCCAGAAGTACGGTCGCGAGCCGATTTCGCTGCACACCCCGCTGGGCGAGGACGGGGACAGCGAGTTCGGTGACCTCATCGAGGACTCCGAGGCGGTCGTCCCGGCCGACGCGGTCAGCTTCACGCTTCTCCAGGAGCAGCTGCACTCGGTGCTCGACACGCTCTCCGAGCGCGAGGCCGGCGTCGTCTCCATGCGCTTCGGTCTCACCGACGGCCAGCCCAAGACGCTGGACGAGATCGGCAAGGTGTACGGCGTGACGCGCGAGCGCATTCGTCAGATCGAGTCCAAGACGATGTCCAAGCTCCGCCACCCGTCGCGTTCGCAGGTTCTGCGCGACTACCTGGACTAGACCGGATCCCCGTCCACGGCACAGCCCCTCCTGAGGGCCCGCGATCCCGACCGGGATGCGGGCCCTCAGGCGTTGCGGGGATGCGTTTGTCGGCTCAATGGGTGACTCTGGGTCAGTAGGAGTCACCGGAGAGTCAGGAGCCAGTTATGCGTCGCCCTATTGCCCGAGTGCTCATGGGAGGACTGGCCACGATCGCCACGGGGGCGGTGCTGCCGCTCGTGTCCCCCGTGCCGGCGGCCGCGGACCGGGTGGTCGTCGGCGGGGAGCCGGCGCCGGCCGCGGAGAGTCCCTGGGTCGTGGCCCTCTCCAGTCGTGAGCGCTTCGGGGACACCCGCGCGGGTCAGTTCTGCGGCGGCGTGGTCGTGGCACCGACCAAGGTGCTCACGGCCGCGCACTGCATGGGCCGCGACGTACTCGGGGTGAAACCCGAGGACGTGACCGATCTGCGCGTCATCACGGGCCGGGAGGAGCTGCGCGGGAAGGGCGGCAAGGAGGTCCGGGTCGGTTCCGTACGGATCGATCCGGCGTACGAGCCGACGACCCACGCCTCCGACCTCGCGGTGCTGACGCTGGCGCAGGCGCTGCCCGCGCGGTACGCCATCCGGCCGGCCGATCCCGGCACCGAGGCCCTGGCTCCGGGCACCGCGGCGAAGGTGTACGGCTGGGGCGACACCACCGGCCAGGGCAAGTACGCCTCCTCGCTGCGCTCAGCCCCTGTGACGGTCCTGGCGGACTCCGAGTGCGAGCGGGCCTATCCGGGGGGCTCAGGGGGCCGCTACGCGGCTTCCACGATGCTCTGCGCCGGCGACCCCGACGGTGGGCACGACGCCTGCCAGGGCGACAGCGGCGGGCCGCTGGTGGCCCGTGGGCGGCTCATCGGGCTGGTCTCGTGGGGCAGTGGCTGCGGGCGTGCCGGGAGTCCGGGGGTCTATACGCGGATCACGTCGGCGGTCGAGCAGGTGGCCGCGGCCACCGAGACGCGCAGCACGGGCTGAGAAGGCCGCGCGGGCCGTAAGGCACGCGGACAACGAGAACGGGCCGCCTCCCCGATTGCTGGGGTGGCGGCCCGTCGGCCGGTCCTGGATCGGCCCTTGGCTCGTCGTGGATGCGAGGTATCAGCGTTCCTCTTCACCGGCGCCGGCCGGTACGGCCGTCAGTCGGTCGGTCTCATCCTGTATTTCCGCGGCGATCTTCTTGAGTTCCGGCTCGAACTTGCGTCCGTGGTGGGCGCAGAAGAGCAGTTCACCACCGCTGGTCAGGACGACGCGCAGATATGCCTGGGCGCCGCAGCGGTCGCAGCGGTCAGCGGCCGTCAGCGGGCTCGCGGGGGTCAGAACAGTAGTCACGTCGCCTCTTCTCTAGCTCGACGAGCTGTCGTACCAGGGTCAACATCCAACCAGGCCGAAAACGTTCCCGCTCGCGGCCTTTCCTCGAAACTTCTTCCCGAGGTGGCTGTCTGCTGCCGGTTGGCGGCGAATGAGCCGTATTGCTTCGCTTTACGGTTTCGCGTTGCTTGTCAGGGTCGATCCTCCCCGGCCGGCTTGCCGGTTGTTGATGAGGACGTGCCCGGAGCCTAAATGGTTCATGCCTGGAAGGGAACGTGATGTGTGCTTCACTCCATCGAGGGATCGAACACCCATGCGAGCCTCGGTTAGCATGAGAATTCAATAGGGTGGCGCTACAACGGCTCTACCAGGCCTCTGTACCCTCTGAGCGGCGACCGATGCCGGGCCCTTACCCACCGGGCCAGATTTCAAATTCAGCGAGGAGCGAACCGCGTGACCGCCGATACGTCCGTGCCGTCCAGTGCGCTGCTGACAGCAGACCGTGACGGTTCCAACTACACCGCGCGGCACCTGCTCGTCCTTGAGGGGCTCGAAGCGGTCCGGAAACGACCCGGCATGTACATCGGGTCGACCGACAGCCGCGGCCTGATGCACTGCCTCTGGGAGATCATCGACAACTCCGTCGACGAGGCCCTGGGCGGTTACTGCGACCGGATCGACGTCACCCTCCACGAGGACGGCTCGGTCGAGGTCAAGGACAACGGCCGGGGCATCCCCGTCGACGTCGAGCCCAAGACCGGCCTCTCCGGCATCGAGGTCGTGATGACGAAGCTGCACGCGGGCGGAAAGTTCGGCGGCGGCTCGTACGCGGCCTCCGGCGGTCTGCACGGCGTGGGCGCCTCCGTCGTCAACGCGCTCTCCTCCCGGCTGGACATCGAGGTCGACCGCAACAGCGCCACGCACACGATCAGCTTCCGCCGCGGCGTCCCCGGCATCTTCACGGAATCGGGCCCCGACGCCCCCTTCGACCCGGCGAACGGCCTGCTCAAGGGCAAGCGGGTGCCCAAGACGCGCACCGGCACCCGGACCCGCTACTGGGCCGACCGGCAGATCTTCCTCAAGGACGCCAGGCTGTCGCTGGAGACGCTGCACCAGCGGGCCCGCCAGACCGCCTTCCTCGTCCCCGGCCTGACCATCGTCGTGCGCGACGAGCGGGGAGCCGGCGAGAGCGAGGGCGACGGCACGGTCGAGGAGACGTTCCGGTACGACGGCGGGATCAGCGAGTACTGCGAGTACCTGGCGCAGGACAAGGCCGTCTGCGACGTGCTGCGGCTGACGGGGCAGGGCGTCTTCAAGGAGACCGTGCCCGTCCTGGACGACCGCGGGCACATGACCCCCACCGAGGTCACCCGCGAGCTGGGCGTCGACATCGCGCTGCGCTGGGGCACCGGGTACGACACCACGATGCGCTCCTACGTCAACATCATCGCCACCCCCAAGGGCGGCACGCACATGACCGGCTTCGAGCGGGCGGTGACCAAGACGGTCAACGAGGCGCTGCGCTCGGCGAAGCTCCTGCGCGTCGCCGAGGACGACGTCGTCAAGGACGACGCCCTGGAAGGGCTCACGGCCGTGGTCACCGTCCGTCTCGCCGAGCCGCAGTTCGAGGGGCAGACCAAGGAGATCCTGGGGACGTCGGCGGCCAACCGGATCGTCGCGAACGTCGTCTCCAAGGAACTCAAGGAGTTCCTGACGTCGACCAAGCGCGACGCCAAGGCGCAGGCCCGCGCGGTGCTGGAGAAGGCCGTCGCCGCGGCCCGTACACGTATCGCCGCCCGTCAGCACAAGGAGGCGCAGCGCAGGAAGACGGCGCTGGAGACCTCCTCGCTGCCCGCCAAGCTCGCCGACTGCCGCAGTGACGACGTGGAGCGCAGCGAGCTGTTCATCGTCGAGGGCGACTCCGCGCTCGGTACGGCCAAGCTCGCCCGCAACAGCGAGTTCCAGGCGCTTCTGCCGATCCGAGGCAAGATCCTCAACGTCCAGAAGTCGTCCGTCTCGGACATGCTGAAGAACGCCGAGTGCGGTGCGATCATCCAGGTCATAGGGGCTGGTTCGGGCCGGACGTTCGACATCGACACCGCCCGCTACGGCAAGATCGTGCTGCTGGTCGACGCCGATGTCGACGGGGCCCACATCCGCTGTCTGCTGCTGACGCTGTTCCAGCGCTACATGCGCCCGATGGTGGAGGCGGGCCGGGTCTTCGCCGCGGTCCCGCCGCTGCACCGGGTGGAGCTGGTGCAGCCCAAGAAGGGCCAGGACAAGTACGTCTACACGTACTCGGACAACGAACTGCGGCAGACACTCCTGGAGTTCCAGCGCAAGAACGTGCGCTACAAGGACTCCATCCAGCGCTACAAGGGCCTCGGCGAGATGGACGCCGACCAGCTCGCCGAGACCACGATGGACCCGCGCCACCGCACACTGCGGCGGATCAACATCGGGGACCTCGAATCGTCCGAGCAGGTCTTCGATCTGCTCATGGGCAACGAGGTCGCGCCGCGCAAGGAGTTCATCACCAGCTCGGCTGCCACGCTGGACCGCGCCAGGATCGACGTCTGACCGAGGCCCGACCGGAGCCGAAAAGGTCCACCGGGCTCCACCCATGGGTGGAGCCCGGCGCCGTACGACGCTCCACCCCGGAGAGGATTCCGCAGGCCGTCGCGCTCCGTAGCATTCGAAGCCGAGAGAGAGGGCTTCGAATGCCGATCGGTGCGGGGACCGCGTGGCCCAGCAAAGAGGCGCTGACGCGGGTGGGGGTGCCGCCCGTCAGGATGTTGCTGGACGTCGCGCTGTGGAGCGGGCTGGCCGTCGCGCTCCTCATGACCGCCTACCACGCGAAGGTCTTCCAAGGCTGGTGGACGGCACTGCCCGTACTGGGCCTCCTCTGCTTCGCGGCGGCCCTGGCGGCCTTCCGGCGATGGACCGTGCAGCGGCGGCTGCTTCCCTCGCTGGGGCTGCTCCTCGCGACCGCGCTGCTGGGAGGCGGCGCGTACGCGGCGGGGGCCGAGGCGACGGCCGTGCTGCTCTGGGTCCTGACCGCCGTCGTCGCCCTGGACAGACTGCCGCTGGCGCCGGCCGCCGGTGTCTGGGCGGTGCTGTTCGTGGTCACCTTGCTGTCGGACATCGGGAAGCCCCTGGACACGGTGGTGACCATGGGCGCCGTCCTGCTCGGCGGCTACACGCTGCGGCTCGACGCCCAGTCGCGCGGCGCCGGGTTCCGGCTGCTCGCGCAGGAGCGCGCCGCGCGGGCCGCCGAGACCGAGTCGGCGGCGCTGGCCGAGCGCGCCAGGATCGCCCGCGAGATCCATGACGTCCTGGCCCACAGCCTCTCGGCCCAGCTCGTGCACCTGGAGGCGGCCAGACTCCAGATCGAGGGCGGCTACGACCCCGACCAGGTGCTGCGCCGCGTGGTGGAGGCGCGGAGCATGGCGCGCCAGGGCCTGGCCGAGACGCGGCAGGCGCTCTACGCGCTCCGGGGCCAACTGGCGCCCGTCGAGGACTATCTGCGGGAGCTGGCGGTCGACGGGGTGCGGACCGAGGTCGTGGGGGAGCCGCGGCTGCTGCCCGTCGACGCCTCTCAGGCGGTACGGCGCGTGGCGCAGGAGGCGGTCACGAACGCCCGCAAGCACGCGCCCGGCGCGGCCGTGACGATGCGACTGGAGTACGGGGAGGACGCGGTGACCCTGGAGGTTCGGGACGAGGGCGCGGACGCGCCCGGCACCGAACTCGGCGCCTCCGGCTCCGGGTACGGTCTCCTGGGGATGCGGGAGCGCGCCGAACTGCTCGGCGGCACCTTGGAGGCCGGGCCGGCGGCCTCCGTGGAAGGCGGCGCCGGGGCGGACGGGAGTCCGTACGGCGGCGGACCGCGGGACCGGTCCGAGGGGAAGGGCTTCACCGTGCGCCTGCGAGTGCCCGCATGACGGCCCCCGTACCCGCGACGGCGCGCGTGATCGTGGCCGACGACCAGGCCGTGGTCCGCGAGGGCATCGTCATGCTGCTCGGGCTGCTGCCCGGCATCGAGGTCGTCGGCGCCGCGAGGGACGGCGAGGAGGCCGTGGCCCTCGTCGGTGAACTCGCCCCCGATGTCGTCCTGATGGACCTGCGCATGCCGCGCTGCGACGGGGTCGAGGCGACCCGCCGTATCCGCGAGCGGTATCCGGCGACCCAGGTCGTGGTGCTCACCACCTACGCCGACGACGACTCGCTGTTCCCCGCCCTGCGGGCGGGTGCGCGCGGCTATCTGACCAAGGACGCGGGCGGTGACGAGATCGTCAGGGCCGTCCAGGACGTGATGGCCGGGGACGCCGGACTCGCCCCCTCGGTGCAGCGGCGGCTGCTGGAACGGGTCAGCGCGGTCGCCGCCGTACCGGAGCGCGAGGCGGTTCCCGACGGGCTCACCGCCCGTGAGACCGAGGTGCTGTCCCTGGTCGCCGAAGGGCTCTCCAACCACGAGATCGCCCGGCGCCTGCACATCGGGGCGGCCACGGTGAAGACCCACATCAACAACATCTTCGCCAAGTCCGGAGTGCGCGACCGGGCGCAGGCGGTGCGCTACGCCTATCAGCACGGCCTCATCCAGCCACCCGGCACAAACATCACCTGATGGGGTGAAGTCGAGAGGGAGAAGAGTCCGGGATCTCCCCGTTCCGCCCATCCTTGGGGCAGCCGCCGAAAGGGCCCGCTGACAAGGAGAGTTGACCGGTGGAGAAGCAGGACGGGCGCGATGCCGCGGCAGTGCGGACCGACGACCCCTGGTACGACGCCCTGGCCTCCGGCTGGGGCGAACTGGACGGTACGGGCACACCGACGACACCCGTCGCACCCGCCACGGTCGCCGCCGGCGCCACGGCCGCGACCCCCGCCGGGGTCGGCGCGGCCACGGAGGACGGAGCGCTGCCCGGCGCGGCCGACATCTATCTGGAGGTCCGGCAAAGCGCCGCCTTCCAGGAAGTACGCCGCCGCTACCGCCGGTTCGTCGTCCCGGCCACCCTCGCCTTCCTGCTCTGGTATCTCGCGTACGTCGTCGCCGCGACCACCGCGCCCGGTCTGATGGCCCGCCCGGTGGCGGGGGCCGTGAACGTGGCGATGGTCGCCGGGCTCGGCCAGTTCCTCAGCACCTTCCTGCTGACCTGGGCGTACGCGCGCCATGCTCGGTTGCACCGGGACCGGGACGCGCTCGATCTGCGCTGGAGCGTCTTCGACCGGACGCGTACGCGGACACTTACGCGGGCAGGGGAGCGGCGGCGATGAGCGGCGATCATCAGACCCTGGCGCTACTGCTGTTCAGCGCGTTCGTCGCCGTCACCCTCGGCATGACCACCTGGGTGAGCCGCCACCGGCACGGCTCGGCGGAGGAGTTCTACACGGGCGGGCGCCTCTTCTCGCCCATGGAGAACGGTTTCGCCATCGCCGGCGACTACATGTCGGCCGCCTCCTTCCTCGGTATCTCCGGCCTCATCGCCCTCTTCGGCTACGACGGCATGCTCTACTCCGTCGGCTTCCTCGTCGCCTGGCTCGTCGTCCTGCTCCTGGTGGCCGAACTCGTCCGCAACTGCGGCCGGTTCACCCTGGCCGACGTCGTCGCCGCGCGGATGCGGGAGCGCCCCGTCAGGATCGCGGCGGGAACGTCCTCGGTCGCCGTGTCCGTTTTCTATCTGGTGGCGCAGATGGTCGGGGCGGGCAGTCTGGTCGCCCTGCTGCTGGGCGGCACGAGCGAGGCGGCGCGCTCGTGGACGGTGATCGGCGTCGGCGCGCTCATGGTCGTATATGTGACGCTCGGCGGGATGCGGGCCACCACCTGGATCCAGATCGTCAAGGCCGTGCTGCTGATGGCCGGTACGGTCGCGCTGACCGTGCTCGTACTGCTCCGTTTCCACGGCGACCTGGGCGCGCTGCTCACGACCGCGGCCGAACGCAGCGGCCACGGCAAGGAGTTCCTGTCGCCCGGTCTCGCCTACGGCGGGGGCTGGACCGCGCGCTTCGACTTCATCAGCCTGGGGCTCGCCCTGGTGCTCGGTACGGCCGGACTCCCGCACATCCTCTCCCGCTTCTACACCGTGCCGACCGCCCGCGCGGCCCGCCGCTCGGTCGTCTGGTCCATCGGGCTGATCGGCGGCTTCTACCTGATGACGATCGTGCTCGGCTTCGGCGCCGCGGCCGTCGTCGGCACCGACGAGGTGCGCGCGTCGAGCGCGGCGGGGAACACGGCGGTGCCGCTGCTCGCGCTCGATCTGGGCGGCGGCGCGGGTTCCACCGGTGGAACGGTTCTCTTCGCCGTCGTCGCGGCGGTCGCCTTCGCGACGATCCTCGCCGTCGTCGCCGGCATCACCCTCGCCTCGTCGGCCGCCGTCGCCCACGACCTCTACGCCTCGCTCAAGCGGCCCCGTACCAGACCACGCGCCAAGCAGCACGCCAAGCCGCGCGGCGAGGTCGCCGTGGCCAGGCTCGCGGCGGCCGGTATCGGCGCCGTGGCCATCGTGCTCGGGCTGCTCGCCCGCGATCTCAACGTGGCCTTCCTGGTCGGTCTCGCGTTCGCCGTCGCCGCGTCGGCCAATCTGCCGGTGCTGCTCTACTCGCTGTTCTGGCGGAACTTCACCACGCGCGGAGCGGTCTGGTCCGTGTACGGAGGGCTGGTGCCGGCCGTCCTGCTGGTGGTGTTCTCACCGGTCGTCTCCGGAAGCCCCGAAGCGATCTTCCCGAGCCTGGACTTCCAGGTCTTCCCACTCCAGAATCCGGGCCTGGTCTCCATCCCGCTCGGCTTCCTGGCGGGCTGGATCGGTACGGTCCTGTCCGGCGAACGCGCGGACGAGGCCAAGCACGCGGAGTGCGAGGTGCGTTCACTCACCGGAGCGGGCGCGGTCTGAGCGGGAGTTCGGCTCAGCCGCTCGTCGCCCACGCGTACCGGTGCTCGGGGCGGCCCGTCTCGCCGTACCGGAGGCTGAGCCGTACCCGCCCCGCCCGCTCCAGCAGTTTGAGATAGCGCTGCGCCGTCTGCCGGCTCATGCCCGCGCTCTCGGCGATCTCGTTCGCGGAGAGGGGCCCTTCGGCGCCGAGCAGCACCTGCCGTACCACCTCGGCCGTGCTCGGCGAGTGACCCTTGGGCAGCTGGGGCGGCGTGGCCGACGCCGACAGCGCGCCGAACATCCGGTCCACGTCGGCCTGTTCGGCCTCGCCGCCGCTCTCCAGCGTGCGGCGCAGCGTCGCGTACGCCTCCAGCTTGGTGCGCAGCCCGGCGAAGCTGAACGGCTTGACCAGGTACTGGAGTGCCCCGTGGCGCATCGCCGACTGGACGGTGGCCACGTCGCGCGCGGCGGTCACCATGATCACGTCGGTCCGGTGGCCGAGCCCGCGCAGTTCCCGTACCACCGAGAGCCCGTTGCGGTCGGGCAGATAGTGGTCGAGAAGGATCAGGTCGACGGGCCGCTCGGTGAGCAGGGTCAGCGCCTCCGCCCCCGAGTGCGCCTTGGCGACGACCCGGAAGCCGGCCACCTTCGCCACATACGCGGTGTTGATGTCGGCGACCCGGATGTCGTCGTCCACGACCAGTACGTCGATCATCGTGCCTCTCCTGTGCTGACAGGCCCCGCCGGATCACGCATGAGACCGTCCGGCGGCGCTGAGCCCGCCGCCCCACCTGCCGCCGCGTCGGCTGCTTCGTCCGCCCCCGCCCCCGCCCCCGCGTCCGCCGTCTCGGCCAGCGCCTCGGGCAGTACGACGGTGAACTCCGCGCCCCCGTCGGGGGATTCGGCGACGCGCGCACTGCCACCCTGACGCTCGGCGAGCCTGCGCACCAACGCGAGGCCCAGTCCGCGTCTGCCGTGGGCGGGCAGGTCCTTTGTCGTCCAGCCCTCGGTGAAGACCAGTTCGCGTTGTTCGGCCGGGACTCCGGGGCCGCTGTCGGAGATCCGCAGGACGACCGTACGGCCCTCGGCCCGTACCTCCACCTCGATGCGCGGGTCCTCGGAGCCGGCCGCCGCGTCCAGCGCGTTGTCCACGAGATTGCCGAGCACCGTGACCAGCCCCTGCGGGTCGACGAGCCGGTCGGGCAGCAGAGTGGCGGGGGAGATACGCAGCGAGACGCCGCGCTCGGCGGCGACGGTGGCCTTGCCGACCAGCAGGGCGGCCGGCAGCGGGTCGTGGATCCGCTCGGTGACCTGCTCGGCGGTGGCCCGGTGCACCCCGACGACCTCGGTCACGAACTCCACCGCCTCCTCGTGCATCTCCAGCTCCAGCAGCCCCATCAGCGTGTGCATCCGGTTGGCGTGCTCATGGTCCTGTGCGCGGAGCGCGTCGATGAGTCCGCGGGTGGCGTCCAGCTCCCGGCCCAGCTGTTCCAGCTCCGTACGGTCACGGAGTGTGGCGACCGCGCCGCCGTCGTCGGTCGGCATCCGGTTGGCGATCAGCACCCGGCCTCCGCTCACGGCCAGCAGATCGTCGCCTGCCACCCGGCCCGCCAGCACGTCGGTGGTACGGCCGGGGCCCAGCACCACGTCGAGCGGTTGCCCTGTGGCCTCGGGCCCGAGGCCGAGCAGCCGCTGCGCCTCGTCGTTCATCAACCGGATCCGCCCTGCTCCGTCGAGGGCGATCACTCCCTCGCGCAGGCTGTGCAGCATCGCCTCACGCTCCGCGAGCAGCGCCGAGATGTCGGAGAACGCCAGGTCGTGGGTCTGGCGCTGGAGACGTCTGGAGATCACATACGCGGCCAGCGCGCCGACGGCCAGTGCGCCGCCCGCGTACGCGAGCAGTCCGGGGATCGTCCCCAGCAGGCGCTCGCGGACGCTGTCGTACGCGATGCCCACCGAGACGGCGCCGATGATCTTCCCCGAGGTGTCACGCAGCGGTACCTTGCCGCGCGCCGAGCGGCCGAGGGTGCCGCTGTCGATCTCCATGACGTCCTTGCCGGCGATGGCCGCGCTGGGGTCGGTGGAGACGACTCTGCCGATCTCGTCGGTGTCGGTGTGCGACCAGCGGACCCCACGTCTGTCCATGATCACGACATACTCGGCGCCGGTGGCCCGCCTGATGCGTTCGGCCTCCTTCTGCACCGGTCCGTCGACCGAGGGCCGCGACGCCAGCAGCGAGCGGGCCACCGGCTCGGACGCGGTCGTCTCGGCGATCGCGAGCGCCCTGCGCATCGCCTGGTCGTCGAGCTGGTCGCTCAGCGGCCGGAGGAACAGTCCGGTGGCGAGCACGGCGGTGCCCGCGGCGATCGCCAGCTGCATCAGCAGCACCTGGGAGAAGACGCGCCGTGGCCAGCCGAATCGCCGTCGTCGATGGAGGGTCGTCGATCCGGCGCTCATGTGTACGAACGGTAGACGGCGCCAATGCCTTTCTGAAATTTCCAGAATTACGCAAATGGTTTACGTGATTTGCGAGCGACTTGCGGTGTCGCGGCAGGCCACCGGAAAGCTGACCGCTAGCGGGCTGTGGGCCCGGCTTGAGTGTTTTCGAGCCAGAGAACGGCCGACCTTGTTCTGTCCGACCAGTGGACGCTCTGGCATTTCTCTGCAACTCTCTGACCGCACAACGCAAAAGACCCTGTTCAGCAGTGCAGAAAATGCTTGTCGCCCCATCCATGCAGACAGAGCCGCGCCTCGCCGCCCCCGCGCCGAGGCCGAAGATCGGGGATACATGAGATCTCACCGCTGGAGATGGCGGGTGCTCTCCGCCGCCGTCACCACCAGTCTCCTGATGGTCGGCTGGCCGTCGCTCACCGCTTCGGCGGCCGACGGTCCCAACATCGCCGCGGGCGCCGCCGCGGCGGCGAGCAGCGCGAAGCGCGACCACTCCGCCCGGATGGTCGCGGACGGCGACCGGTCGACGTACTGGCAGGGCTCCGGCAAGAGCCTTCCCCAGTGGGTCCAGACCGATCTGGGCTCCGCCGCCCGGATCGACCAGGTCACGCTGAAGCTCCCCGCGGAGTGGGAGACCAGACGGCAGACCCTCGCCGTCCAGGGCAGCGCCGACGGCAGCAGTTTCAGCACCCTGAAGACCTCCGCCTCGTACACCTTCAGTCCGGGCGAGGCCAACGAGGTCACCATCTCGTTCCCCGCCACCCGGACGCGCTACGTCCGCGTGCACATCACGAAGAACTCCGTCGCCTCCGCCGGCCAGCTCGCCGAACTCCAGGTCCACAAGGCCGCCGCCGCGTCGGTGAACCTCGCCGCCGGCCGGACGCTCACCGAGAGCAGCCACACCGAGGTGTACGCGGCGGCCAACGCCAACGACGGCAACAAGGGCAGCTACTGGGAGAGCCGCAACGGCGCCTTCCCGCAGTGGCTCCAGGCCGATCTCGGCTCGTCCGTCCGCGTCAACAGCGTCGTACTGAAACTGCCCGACGGCTGGGAGGCCCGGAGCCAGACCCTCAAGATCCAGGGCAGCACCGACGGCACGGCCTTCACCGACCTGACCGCGTCCGAGGCGTACCAGTTCGCGCCCGGATCCGGTAACACGGTGACGATCCCCTTCGACGCCGCCACCACCCGCTACGTACGGGTCCTGGTCACCGCCAACTCCGGGCAGCCCGGCGCCCAGGTCTCCGAGCTGGAGATCTACGGCCCCGAGACGGGCGACACCCAGGCCCCGACGGCGCCCACCGAACTCGCGTACACCGAGCCCGCCTCCGGCCAGATCAAGCTGACCTGGAAGGCGTCGACCGACGACACGGCGGTCACCGGCTACGACATCTACGCCAACAACGTGCTGCGCACGAGCGTCGCCGGCAACGTCACGACCTTCACCGACACCCAGCCCGGCAACGCCGACGTCTCGTACTACGTACGAGCCAAGGACGCGGCAGGCAACACGTCGGGCAACAGCAACACCGTCACCCGCAAAGCACCGGGCGGCGACACCCAGGCCCCGACCGCGCCCACCGGCCTCACCCACACCACGCCCTCACCGACCCAGGTCAAGCTCAACTGGCAGGCGTCCAGCGACAACACGGCGGTGACCGGCTACGACATCTACGCCAACAACGTGCTGCGCGACAGCGTCGCCGGGAACGTCCTGACCTTCACCGACACCCAGCCGGCAAGCACTTCGGTCTCGTACTTCGTACGGGCCGAGGACGCGGCGGGCAACCAGTCGGGCAACAGCAACACGGTCGTACGCACCGGCAGCACCGGCTCGGTCTCCAACCTCGCCGTCGGCAAGCCGATCAGCGCCTCCTCCGTGATCCACACGTTCGTCGCGGCCAACGCCAACGACAACTCGACGTCCACCTACTGGGAAGGCGCCGGGGGCAGTTACCCGAACACGCTGACCGTCAAGCTGGGCGCCAACGCCTCCACCGAGAGCGTCGTCGTCAAACTCAACCCGGACAGCAGCTGGGGACCGCGCACCCAGAACATCCAGGTGCTGGGGCGCGAGCAGAGCGCCACGGGCTTCACCAGCCTGGCCGCCGCGAAGGACTACGCGTTCAGCCCGGCCTCCGGGAACCAGGTGACCATCCCGGTCTCCGGGAACGTCGCCGACGTCCAGCTCAAGTTCACCTCCAACACCGGCGCCGGAGCGGGCCAGGTGGCCGAGTTCCAGGTGCTCGGCGAGCCGGCGCCCAACCCCGACCTCCAGGTCACGGCGGTGACCGCGGTTCCCGCCGAGCCGGTCGAGTCGAACCCGATCACCCTGTCGGCGACGGTACGCAACAACGGCACGGTCGCCGCGGCGGCCAGCTCCCTCGAATTCCGCCTAGGAGACTCCAAGGTCGGCACGGCGGCGGTGGGCACCCTCGCCCCCGGCGCGTCGGCAAACGTCAGCGCCGCGATCGGACCGCGCGACGCCGGAAGCTACGAACTCAGCGCGGTCGCCGACGTGGCGGACGCGGTGATCGAGCAGAACGAGACCAACAACACCTTCACCGCATCCGCCCCGCTGGTGGTGAAGCCGGTCGCCAGCTCCGACCTCGTCGCGACCCTCGGCACCTCTCCGTCCGCCCCGGCGGCCGGAGACACGGTCGACTTCTCCGTCTCGGTCAAGAACCAGGGCACCGTCGCCTCCGCGGGCGGCAGCCACGGCATCACCCTGACCGTGCTCAACTCCGACGGCGCCACGGTGAAGACCCTCACCGGCGCGCACAGCGGAGTCATCGCGGCGGGCGCCACCACGGCGCCGGTCGCGCTGGGCACCTGGGCCGCCGCCAACGGCTCGTACACCGTCAAGGTGGTGCTCGCCGACGACGCGAACGAGGTACCGGTCAAGCGCGAGAACAACACCAGCACCCAGTCGCTGTTCGTCGGCCGCGGCGCGAACATGCCGTTCGACATGTACGAGGCCGAGGACGGCACGGCCGGCGGCGGCGCGACGAAGGTCGGTCCCAACAGGACCGTCGGCGACATCGCGGGCGAGGCCTCCGGCCGCAGGGCCGTCAACCTCGACGCCACCGGCGAGTACGTCGAGTTCACCACCAGGGCCAGCACCAACACCCTGGTGACCCGCTTCTCCATCCCCGACTCAGCGGGCGGCGGTGGCAGGAACTCCACGCTCAACGTCTATGTGGACGGCGTCTTCCTCAAGGCGATCGACCTCACGTCCAAGTACGCCTGGCTGTACGGCGCCGAGGCGGGCCCCGGCAATTCGCCGGGCCAGGGCGCGCCCCGTCACATCTACGACGAGGCGAACATGATGCTGGGCAGGACCGTCCCGGCGGGCAGCAAGATCAAGCTGCAGAAGGACGCGGCCAACGACACCACCTACGCGATCGACTTCATCAACCTGGAGCAGGTCGCGCCGGTCGCCAACCCGGACCCCGCCACGTACACCGTCCCGGCCGGATTCACCCACCAGGACGTGCAGAACGCCCTGGACCGGGTCCGGATGGACAACACCGGGACCCTGAAGGGTGTCTACCTGCCCGCCGGTGACTACCAGACGGCCAGCAAGTTCCAGGTGTACGGCAAGGCGGTGCAGGTGGTCGGCGCCGGTCCCTGGTACACCAGGTTCCACGCCCCGTCGACGCAGGACAACACCGACATCGGCTTCCGGGCCGAGGCCGCCGCCGCGGGTTCGTCGTTCAAGAACTTCGCGTACTTCGGCAACTACACCTCGCGCATCGACGGTCCGGGCAAGGTGTTCGACTTCTCGAATGTGCGCGACATCGAGATCGACAACATCTGGAACGAGCACATGGTGTGCCTCTACTGGGGTGCGAACACCGATGACATGACCATCAAGAACTCCCGTATCCGCAACATGTTCGCCGACGGCATCAACATGACCAACGGCAGCACCGGGAACCTCGTGACCAACAACGAGGCTCGCGCCACGGGAGACGACAGTTTCGCGCTCTTCTCGGCGATCGACGCCGGCGGCGCGGACATGAAGGACAACGTCTACGAGAACCTGACATCGATCCTGACCTGGCGTGCGGCGGGTGTGGCCGTCTACGGCGGCTTCAACAACACCTTCCGCAACATCCATATCGCGGACACGCTCGTGTACTCGGGCATCACGGTCAGCTCGCTGGACTTCGGCTACCCGATGAACGGCTTCGGGACCGAGCCCACGACGATCGAGAATGTGTCGATCGTCAGAGCCGGCGGTCATTTCTGGGGCGCGCAGACCTTCCCCGGTATCTGGCTGTTCTCCGCGTCCAAGGTGTTCCAGGGCATCCGGATCAACAACGTGGACATCGTCGACCCGACGTACAGCGGGGTCATGTTCCAGACCAACTACGTGGGAGGACAACCGCAGTTCCCGATCAAGGACACGATCCTCAGCGACATCTCGATCACCGGTGCGAAGAAGAGCGGTGACGCCTACGATGCCAAGTCGGGCTTCGGGCTGTGGGCGAACGAGCTGCCGGAGGACGGGCAGGGTCCCGCGGTCGGTGAGGTCACGTTCAACGGTCTGAGGATGAGCGGCAACGCTCTGGACGTGAAGAACACCACGCCCAACTTCAAGATCCATATCAACCCGTAGAGGCAGGGCAGGCCTCGGTGGTGCCGTCCGGGGCTTTCCGGACGGCACCACCGTTGTGCAGGCGCTTTACGCTGAGAAGTAAGTAGCTTGCATTCCTTGCGCTAGTCTTGCGTGTATGACGCGACGACTTGCTCAGGTGGCTAAGAAGGTTGGGGTCAGCGAGGCCACGGTCAGCCGGGTGCTCAACGGCAAGCCGGGAGTCTCCGAGGCCACGCGGCAGTCCGTGCTGACAGCCCTGGACGTGCTGGGCTACGAGCGGCCGACGCAACTGCGCGGCGAGCGCGCCAGACTGGTCGGCCTGGTCCTGCCCGAGCTGCAGAACCCGATCTTTCCGGCCCTGGCCGAGGTGATCGGCGGCGCGCTGGCGCAGCAGGGGCTCACCCCCGTCCTGTGCACCCAGACCAAGGGCGGCGTCTCCGAGGCGGACTACGTCGCACTGCTGCTCCAGCAGCAGGTGTCCGGAGTCGTGTTCGCCGGCGGCCTGTTCGCCCAGGCCGACGCGCCCCACGAGCACTACCGGCAGCTGCACGAGCGCAGGATCCCGGTCGTGCTCATCAACGCGCCCATAGAGAATCTGGACTTCCCGACCATCGCCTGCGACGACGGCGTCGCCGTGGAGCAGGCGTGGAGGCATCTGGAGTCGCTGGGGCACCGGCGCATCGGCCTCGTGCTCGGCCCGGCCGACCACGTACCGTCACGGCGCAAGCTCGCCGCCGCGCTCGCGATCGTGAAGGCGGCGGGGGAGTCCCTGCCCGACGAGCACGTCGAGCGGTCGATGTTCTCCTTGGAAGGCGGCCAGGCCGCCGCGACGCGGCTGCTGGACCGCGGCGTCACCGGCATCATCTGCGCGAGTGACCCGCTGGCCCTCGGAGCCGTACGGGCCGCCCGCCGGCGCGGACTCGGCGTCCCCGGCGAGGTCTCCGTCGTCGGGTACGACGACTCCGCCTTCATGAACTGCACAGAGCCGCCGCTGACGACCGTCCGTCAGCCCATCGAGGCGATGGGGCGCGCCGCGGTGGAGTTGCTGTGCGCCCAGATCCAGGGCGGCGCCGTGCCGCCCGGTGAGCTGCTGTTCGAGCCGGAACTGGTCGTACGGGGCTCGACGGCGCAGGCGCAGTCCCGGCGTTAGGGCGGTCCGGGCCGCCGGCTCCGGTGTCCCTCGCAAACTCCTCAGGGCCCCCTCGGGGGCCCTGTGCTCGTCCTGCGGGTCCTGTCAGACAAATCCCGCCCTGTCCAACTCCCGTCCCCGGTGCTGGTCATGGTCGACGCGAAGGGCTGTCAAACTTTTACGAAATCGGCGCGAGATCTTGCGGTCTCCTGTCGGCGGTGGTTGAGTGTGCCGCGCCCCGGCAGAGTTCAGCCGCGGGCCTTCCACGCTCATGCCCGAAGGGGACCATCGATGAGAAGTGCTGGGTTCCGCCGTATTCGCCGTACCGACCGCACCGCCGTGGCCGCCGTCGTCACCGTGCTCGCCCTGACTCTCGCCGCCTGCGGCACGAGCAGCAGTAGCGACGACGACGGCGATTCCGGCGGCGGGTCGTCCGACCCGTCAGCGCCGTTGGACCCGAAGGCCGAGGTGACGCTCTCGATCGACTGCATGCCGCCCGCCGCCAAGGCGGCGGAGCTGAAGGAGTGGAACGAGGACGTCAAGGAGTTCAACAAGACGTACCCGAACGTCAAGATCAACGGGAAGTCCACACCCGGCCAGTGCCTGGAGCCGCCGCGCTTCACCGCGATGCTCAAGGCCAAGTCCCAGCCCGACGTGTACTACACCTACTTCACCGACCTGCAGCAGGTGCTGGACAACGACGGCGCCGAGGACATCTCGGCGTACGTCAACGACACGTCGGTGCCCGCGCTGAAGGACATCGACCCGAACGTCCTGGACGTGCTTAAGCAGGACGGCAAGCTCTACGGGCTGCCCACCAGCAACTACACCATGGGCCTGCTGATCAACCGCAAGCTCTTCGAGCAGGCCGGACTGGACCCCAACTCGCCCCCCACCACATGGGAAGAGGTCCGTACGGCCTCGAAGAAGATCTCCGGGATCGGCGGCGGCGTCTCCGGCTTCGGCGAGTACAGCGCTGGCAACAACGGCGGCTGGCACTTCACGGCATCGATCTACGGTCTCGGCGGCGAGGTCGTCGACTCCACAGGCAAGAAGGCCGCGTTCAACACCGACCTGGGCAAGCAGGTCCTTGAGAACCTGCGCACCATGCGGTGGGACGACGACAGCATGGGCAAGACCCAGCTCCTCAAGTGGGGTGACCTGCAGAAGCAGATAGCCACCGACAAGCTGGGCATGTTCCTCGCGGCGCCCGACGACATCACGTACATGGTCCAGCAACTCGGCGCGAAGTACGAGAACTTCGGCATGGGACCGATCCCCGGCGCCGAGGCGACCCTCTTCGGCGGCAACAACTACATGATCAAGAAGGGCAGTTCGCCCGACAAGATCAAGGCCGCCATCGCCTGGCAGAACTTCAAGTTCCTCTCTCCCGGCAAGGGACAGTTCGACTGGGAGCGCAGCAAGGCCGACAAGCTCCCCGTCGGGCTGCCGCAGCCGAACTTCTGGCTCGGTGAGTCCAAGGCCAAGGACGACGCGCTGCGCGGCGAGCACGCCACGATGCCGGTCGAGAACTTCAAGCCCTTCATGGACAACCCGGTCAAGGGCAAGGCCGAGCCGCCGAAGGCGCAGGAGATCTACAAGATCCTCGACGTCGCGATGTCGGGTGTGCTGACCAACAAGGACGCGGACGTCGACAAGCTCCTGTCGGCCGCCGAGAAGCAGGTCAACCAGGTCCTGGCGACTCAGTAAGGGACGCGCGGTCACGGACGCGCGGGACCGGGTCACGTCATCCGGTCCCGCCCCGGCCCAGGCCCGGCCCCGCCCTGGTCCCGCCCCGGCCCCGAGTCAACGAGTCTGCGCACCCGGCACCGAGGAGAGACCATGTCGGCCCCCACCCTGTCCAAGAGCGAGGCGAGAGAGCCGAGCCCCGGACGACGCCCCGGCTCCAGCAGGACGGACTCCGCCCGCGAGGAGTTCCTGCGCTCCGTGCGCCGCAATCTCTCGGCGCACGGGTTCCTGATCGGAGCCGTACTCTGCTTCTCGTTCTTCTCCTGGTATCCGATGGTCAGGGAATTCGTCCTGGCCTTCCAGAAGAACGAGAACGGAGAGACCACCTGGGCCGGCTGGTCCAACCTCACCTACATCTTCAACGACCCCGCCTTCTGGCAGGCGTGGCGCAACACACTGCTGTTCACCGCACTCGCCCTGCTGCTGGGATTCGTCGTCCCTTTCCTCATCGCCGTCGTCATCAACGAGTTCCGGCACGGCCAGGGATATCTGCGACTGCTCGTCTATCTCCCGGTCATGCTTCCGCCGGTCGCCTCGGTGCTGCTCTTCAAATACTTCTACGACCCCGGATACGGCCTGTTCAACCGCATCCTGGAAGCCTTCGGACTCCCCGCCCAACAGTGGCTCCAGGACACCGACACCGCCATGCTCTCCGTGGTCATCGCCGCGACCTGGATGAACATGGGCGGCGCGACCCTGATCTATCTCGCCGCGCTCCAGTCGATTCCCGGTGAGCTGTACGAGGCGGCCGAACTCGACGGCGCGGGAATCCTCCGCAAGGTCTGGCACGTCACCATCCCGCAGACCAGGCTCATTCTCTCGCTGATGCTGCTCATGCAGATCATCGCGACGATGCAGGTATTCACCGAGCCGTTCCTGCTCACCAACGGGGCCGGGCCGGAAGGGTCGACGACGACGGTCGTCTATCTCATCTACCAGTACGCGTTCAACTTCAACAACTACGGCAGTGCGGCGGCACTCGGACTCGTCCTGCTCGTACTCCTCGCGGGCTTCTCCGCGGTGTACGTGCGGCTCAGCCGCGGCAGCGAAGACGAGTGAGGGGAGAGAAGGCATGACAGCGAACACACTCATACCCCGGCGCAAGCGAGCCGCCACCGTCGAAGTCGCCCGCCCGCGGACCTTGATCTCACCTGCCCAACTGGGCAGATCCCGCGGCAGGGCCGTCTACTGGATCGTCTTCGCCCTGGTGGTACTCCTCTTCACGCTGGTCTTCCTCGGGCCGCTCTACTGGATGGTCACCGGCGGTCTCAAGACCACCCAGGAAGTGGTGCAGAGCCCGCCGACGGCCTTCCCCACCTCCGTACACCCGGAGAACTACGAGCAGGCCTGGAAGGTCATGGACCTGGCCAAGCTGCTGTTCAACACCTTGTACTACGCGTTCGGCGCGCTCGCCTTCCAGCTCGTCTTCGACGTGGCCGCCGCCTACTCGCTCTCCAAGCTGCGGCCGGTCTTCGGCAAGGCCATCCTCGGCCTGATGCTGATGACGCTGATGATCCCGGCGACCGTCCTCGTCGTACCGCAGTACCTGACCGTGCTCGACGTACCGATCGTCGAACGGAACCTGCTCAACTCGCCCTGGGTGATCTGGCTTCCGTCCGTCACCAACGCCTTCAACATCTTCCTGCTCAAGAGATTCTTCGACTCGATCCCACGGGAGCTGCTGGACGCGGCGGCCATCGACGGCGCATCGGCGACGCGCACCCTGAGATCCGTGGTGCTGCCGATCTCCCGGCCGATCCTCGGAGTCGTGTCGATCTTCGCGGTCGTGGGCGTCTGGAAGGACTTCCTCTGGCCGATGCTGACCCTGCCCGATCCGGCCAGACAGACCCTGAACGTGGGCATCTACTCGCTCGCGAGCGGGGTACCGGAGAACGTCCTGATCGCCGCGCTCACCATCGCGTCCGTCCCGACGCTGCTCATCTTCCTGCTCTTCCAGCGCAACATCATGAGCGGTCTGACCGCGGGCGGCCTCAAGGGCTGATCGTCCTTCCCGCTCGTACGACGACCCGCTCCCCACCATCACTCCGCCGCCGGCCCACCCACCAGCGCGCCCCGTCGTCCGGGGGGCCGGCGGCGGAGTACCACCTGCCCGAAAGGAACGTCACGTGGCAGCCAACCAGCCGGCCGAGGCCACCGTCGAATGGTGGCGCGACGCCGCCATCTACCAGGTCTATGTACGCAGCTTCGCCGACGGCGACGGCGACGGCACCGGCGATCTCGCCGGCGTGCGCGCCAGGCTGCCGTATCTCGTGGAACTGGGCGTGGACGCACTGTGGTTCACCCCCTGGTATCTTTCGCCCCTCGCCGACGGCGGGTACGACGTGGCCGACTACCGGACCATCGACCCGGCCTTCGGCACCCTCGCCGAGGCGGAGAAACTGATCGCCGAGGCCCGTGAGCTGGGCATCCGCACGATCGTCGACATCGTGCCCAACCATGTGTCCGACCAGCACGTCTGGTTCAAGGCGGCGCTGGCGGCCGGACCGGGCAGCCCCGAGCGCGAACTGTTCCACTTCCGTCCGGGGCGCGGGGCCGACGGCGAACTGCCCCCGAACAACTGGGTGTCCGAGTTCGGCGGCGTCCCGTGGACCCGACTGGCGGACGGCGACTGGTATCTGCATCTGTTCGCCACCGGACAGCCCGACCTCAACTGGGCCCACCCGGCGGTCCGCCGGGAGCACGAGGACGTGCTGCGCTTCTGGTTCGACCGGGGCGTGGCCGGTGTACGGATCGACTCGGCCGTCCTGCCCGCCAAGGACCCCGGCCTGCCCGACTTCACCCCCGGCGCCGACGCCCACCCCTTCGTGGACCGCGACGAACTCCACGACATCTACCGCTCGTGGCGCACCATCGCCGACGAGTACGGCGGCATCTTCGTCGGCGAGGTCTGGCTCCCCGACGCCGAACGCTTCGCCCGCTATCTGCGCCCCGACGAACTGCACACCGCCTTCAACCTCGGCTTCATGTCCTGCCCTTGGGACGCGGACCTGCTGCGGACCGCCGTCGACGACACGCTCGCCGAGCACGCGCCGGTCGGCGCCCCCGCCACCTGGGTGCTCGCCAACCACGACGTCACCCGCACCGTGACCCGCTACGGGCGCGAGGACACCGGCTTCAACTTCGCGGCGAAGGCCTTCGGCACCCCGACCGACCTGGAGCTGGGCACCGGACGGGCGCGCGCCGCCGCGCTGCTCTCGCTGGCGCTTCCCGGCGCCGTGTACATCTACCAGGGAGAGGAACTGGGCCTGCCCGAGGCCGACATACCGCGCGACCGCATCGAGGACCCGATGCACTTCCGCTCCGGCGGTACGGATCCGGGCCGGGACGGCTGCCGCGTACCGCTGCCCTGGACGGCCGACGCGCCGTACGCCGGCTTCGGCGCGGACAGCGAGCCGTGGCTGCCGCAGCCGGAGAACTGGGCGAAGTACGCCGCCGACCTCCAGGCGGACGATCCGCGGTCGATGCTCAGCCTCTACCGGCAGGCCCTGCGGCTGCGCCGTACGGAGCCGGGATTCGCCGTGGTCCGCGCGCCGGGGGACGGTGCTTCCGAGGGCGCTGCCGTCGAGCCGCAGCTGACCTGGCTGCCGTCCGGTCCCGGCGTGCTGTCCTTCACCCGTACCGACGGCCTGATCTGCGTCGTCAACCTCGCCGGGCCTCCCGCTGAGCTGCCCGGCCACAGCAGCGTTCTGCTGACCAGCGGCCCGCTCGACGACGAGGGGAGGCTGCCGCAGGACACCGCGGCCTGGCTGCGGAGCTGAAACCCGCGGGGCGGGCGGGACAGCGGACGGACCCGCCGAGGTGGTGCGCCCGTCCGCTCCTATCCTGGAGCGGGCAGGTGCACGGACCTGTCCGCCCTCGGGAAAAGGGAGCACGGTCTTGGATCCGAGCACGGCCGGCCGACAGATTCCGGTGGTCGTCCTCGCGGGCTTCCTCGGCTCGGGCAAGACGACGCTGCTCAACCATCTGCTGCGGCGCCGGGCCGGCAACCGTATCGCCGTCGTCGTCAACGACTTCGGGGCGGTCGAGATCGACGCCATGACCGTCGCGGGCCAGGTCGGCTCCACGGTCTCCCTCGGCAACGGCTGCCTGTGCTGTGCCGTCGACGCGAGCGAACTGGACGGCTATCTGGAGCGGTTGAGCCGCCCCGCCGCACGGATCGACATCATCGTCATCGAGGCGAGCGGCCTCGCCGAGCCGCAGGAACTCGTCCGGATGATCCTCGCCGGCGACAATCCGCGCACGGTGTACGGAGGGCTCGTCCAGGTCGTGGACGCGGCCGAGTTCGACGCCACCCGCGCGCGCCACCCCGAGACCGACCGGCACCTCGCCATCGCGGACCTGGTCGTCCTGAACAAGACCGACCGCGTGACACCGGCCGAACACGAGCGCGTCCGCCGGGAGACCGGGGCGCTCGCGCCGGAAGCGGCGGTGGTCTCCGCGTCGTACGGGAGGATCGATCCCGGCCTGCTCTTCGACCCCGCCACACGCCCCGCCGAGGACGAGAAGGCCCGCCAGCTCTCCTTCGAGGACCTGACGGCCGACGACGGGCACGAGCATGCGCACCACCCGCACACCGCGTACGAGAGCCTGTCGTTCGACGAACCGGCCGCCATGGACCCGCGCCGGCTCATGGCCTTCCTCGACTCACGGCCGGAGGGGCTCTACCGGATCAAGGGCTTCGTGGACTTCGGCGCGGCCGACCCCGGCAACCGGTACGCCGTACACGCCGTCGGCCGCTTCCTGCGCTTCTACCCGCAGCCGTGGCCACGAGGCGCCGAGCGCCGCACCCAGCTCGTGCTCATCGGCTCCGGCATCGACCGCGACGCCCTGGAGAAGGAGCTGGCGGTCTGCGCCGTCACCGGGGCGGACGCCGCCCGCGGCGCGGAGGAGTCCGCCATGTGGGGCGTCCTTCGGTACGTTCGGTCCGGGCCGGCGGCCGAGGAGGCCGCCGACCCGGTCTGAGCGCGACGGTGAGGCGGTACGTCAGCTCGCCGGACCCGCCAGGACGGCGACGACCGACGGCGGCGGCGTACCCGAACCGTCCCTGCGCGGATCCAGCTCCGGCAGCTTCGCCGGAGACCCGTTCTTCTGCGCGGCCCGCGCCGGGGCCGCGCCCGCCCAGGCGAAGATCAGCAGATCCTCGCCCTTGAGGAAGCGCTGGCAGCGCACCCCGCCGGTGGCCCGCCCCTTGCGCGGATACTGGTCGAACGGCGTGAGCTTCGCCGTCGTCTCCGAGTCGTCCAGCGTGCCGTGCGAGCCCGCGACCGTGTAGACCACCCCGTCGCCCGCCGGGTCGACCGCCGTGAAGGAGATCACCGAGGCCCCGTCGGCCAGCTTGATGCCCGCCATGCCCGCGGCGGGCCGGCCCTGCGGCCGGACCTGCGAGGCCTGGTAGCGCAGCAGTTGGGCGTCGGACGTGATGAAGACCAGATCCTCCTCGCCCGTACGCAGCTCGGCCGCGCCCACCACCCGGTCACCCTCCTTGAGACCGATGACCTCCAACTCGTCCTTGTTGGACGGGTAGTCGGGGACGACCCGCTTGACGACGCCCTGGAGCGTGCCCAGCGCCAGACCGGGCGAGGACTCGTCCAGCGTCGTCAGACAGACCAGGTCCTCGTCGGGCTCCAGCGTCAGGAACTCCGCGAGCGGCGCCCCGCCCGACAGGTTCGGCGCCGAGGCGGTGTCGGGCAGTTGTGGCAGGTCGATGACGGAGATCCGCAGCAGCCGACCCGTCGAGGTGACCGCTCCGACCTCGCCGCGCGCGGTGGCGGGCACCGCCGAGACGATCACGTCGTGCTTCACCCGCTTGCCGTCGCCGGGGCCCAGCGGCCCGCCGTTGGCCGTACGCGCCAGCAGCCCGGTGGAGGACATCAGCACCCGGCACGGGTCGTCGGCCACCTCCAGCGGCACCGCGGCGACCGGCGAGCTGCCCGACTCCAGCAGCACCGTGCGCCGGTCCGTACCGAACTTCTTCGCCACCGTGGCCAGTTCGGCCGAGACGAGCTTGCGCAGCTCGGCGTCCGACTCCAGGATCCCGGTCAGCTCGTCGATCTCGCCGTTGAGCCGGTCGCGCTCGCTCTCCAGCTCGATCCGGTCGAACCGGGTGAGCCGGCGCAGCGGCGTGTCCAGGATGTACTGCGTCTGGATGTCGCTCAGCGAGAAGCGCTCGATCAGCCGCTCCTTGGCCTGCGCCGAGTTGTCGCTCGACCGGATGAGACGGATGACCTCGTCGATGTCGACGAGCGCGACGAGCAGCCCCTCGACCAGATGCAGCCGGTCGCGCCGCTTGGTCCGGCGGAACTCGCTGCGCCTGCGCACTACCGTGAAACGGTGGTCGAGATAGACCTCCAGCAGCTCCTTGAGGCCCAGCGTCAGCGGCTGGCCGTCCACCAGCGCCACGTTGTTGATGCCGAAGGTCTCCTCCATCGGCGTCAGCTTGTAGAGCTGCTCCAGCACGGCCTCGGGGATGAAGCCGTTCTTGATCTCGATGACCAGGCGCAGCCCGTGCTGCCGGTCGGTGAGGTCCTTGACGTCGGCGATGCCCATCAGCTTCTTCGCCGAGACGAGGTCCTTGATCTTGGCGATCACCTTCTCCGGGCCGACGGTGAAGGGCAGTTCGGTGACGACGAGGCCCTTGCGGCGCGCGGTGACGTCCTCCACGGTGACGGTGGCGCGGATCTTGAACGTTCCGCGCCCGTTCTCGTAGGCGTCCCTGATGCCCTGGAGCCCCACGATCCGGCCACCGGTGGGCAGATCGGGCCCCGGCACGTACCGCATCAGCGTGTCCAGGTCGGCGCCCGGGTGCTTGATCAGATGCCGGGCCGCGGCGATGACCTCGCCCAGATTGTGCGGCGCCATGTTCGTCGCCATACCGACGGCGATCCCGGAGGCGCCGTTGACCAGCAGATTCGGATACGCGGCGGGCAGCGTGACCGGTTCCTGCTCCTGGCCGTCGTAATTCGACTGGAAATCGACGGTGTCCTCGTCGATCGACTCCGTCATGAGTGACGTGGCGTCAGCCATCCGGCACTCCGTGTACCGCATGGCGGCCGGCGGGTCGTCGTTGCCGAGGGAGCCGAAGTTGCCGTGCCCGTCGACCAGCGGCAGCCGCATCGAGAACGGCTGTGCCATCCGGACGAGGGCGTCGTAGATCGACGCGTCCCCGTGCGGGTGCAGCTTGCCCATCACCTCGCCGACGACGCGGGCGCACTTCACATAGCCGCGGTCGGGTCGCAGGCCCATCTCGTTCATCTGGTACACGATGCGGCGGTGCACCGGCTTCATGCCGTCCCGCGCGTCCGGCAGGGCGCGCGAGTAGATCACCGAATACGCGTACTCAAGGAAGGAGCCCTGCATTTCATCGACCACGTCGATGTCGAGGATCTTCTCCTCGAAGTCCTCGGGCGGCGGGGTCTTCGTGCTGCGGCGGGCCATCGCTGCTGCGGCTCCTTCACAGGTCTGTGCGGGTCTGGACGGTCAACGTGCGGACAACTCGGGGAACTGACGCCGACCATTGTGGCCCGCCGCACCGACAACGCCGACCTCGACCCGTCGTTGAACGGCCCGAGGCGCCGTTTCCGGCGGCCGTGCGCGGCCCCGCGGCCGACTCACACGGAGCCCACGCCGGGCCGACGGAGCACCGATGTCAAGCCGATGGCGAGTGGACGCCGCTTGGCTCGACACGGGAACTTCGCCAGGCGTCGGCACGCTTGCATACAGTGGCAGGACTTCTCCATATCGCGATCGAAGGGACGTACATGCCCATGGGTCACACGGCCACAGCGCAGGCCGGTTCCGGCGGCCTGACAGCGACCGAGCACCGGCTCGCCAACGGACTGCGCGTGGTGCTCTCCGAGGACCACCTGACCCCGGTCGCCGCGGTCTGCCTCTGGTACGACGTCGGCTCACGCCACGAGGTCAAGGGCCGTACGGGCCTGGCCCACCTCTTCGAGCACCTGATGTTCCAGGGCTCGAAGCAGGTGAAGGGCAACGGTCACTTCGAACTGGTGCAGGGCGCCGGCGGCTCGCTCAACGGCACCACCAGCTTCGAGCGCACCAACTACTTCGAGACCATGCCCACCCACCAGCTGGAGCTGGCCCTCTGGCTGGAGGCCGACCGTATGGGCTCGCTGCTCTCCGCCCTGGACGACGAGGGGATGGAGAACCAGCGCGACGTCGTGAAGAACGAACGCCGCCAGCGTTACGACAACGTGCCCTACGGCACCGCCTTCGAGCGCCTGACCGCGCTCTCCTACCCCGAGGGCCACCCGTACCACCACACCCCGATCGGCTCGATGGCCGACCTGGACGCGGCGACGCTCGAAGACGCCCGGCAGTTCTTCCGTACGTACTACGCGCCGAACAACGCGGTGCTCTCGGTCGTCGGCGACATCGACCCCGAGCAGACACTCGCCTGGGTCGAGAAGTACTTCGGCTCGATCCCCGGTCACGACGGGAAGCAGGCGCCGCGCGACGGCGCGCTGCCCGAGGTCATCGGCGAGCAGCTGCGCGAGGAGATCCACGAGGACGTCCCGGCGCGCGCGCTGATGGCCGCCTACCGGCTGCCGCAGGACGGCACCCGCGAGGCCGACGCCGCCGACCTGGCGCTCACCGTCCTCGGCGGCGGCGAGTCCTCCCGCCTCCACAACCGCCTGGTGCGCCACGACCGTACGGCCGTCGCCGCCGGATTCGGGCTGCTGCGCCTGGCCGGTGCGCCCTCGCTCGGCTGGCTGGACGTGAAGACGTCCAGCGGTGTCGAGGTGCCGCAGATCGAGGCCGCGGTCGACGAGGAGCTGGCCCGGTTCGCGGCCGAGGGCCCCACGGCCGAGGAAATGGAGCGCGCCCAGGCCCAGTTGGAGCGCGAATGGCTGGACCGGCTCGGTACGGTCGCGGGCCGCGCGGACGAACTGTGCCGGTACACGGTGCTGTTCGGCGACCCGCAGCTGGCGCTGACCGCCGTCCAGCGGGTGCTCGACGTCACGGCCGACGAGGTGCGCGCGGTGGCCGCGGCCCGGCTGCGTCCGGACAACAGGGCGGTGCTGGTCTACGAGCCCACGACCGCCGAGGACGACGACGCCGCCTCCGACGAGAGCACCGACGAGACCCCCGACCAGCGCGAAAAGGCGGACCAGTGACCGACGCTGCCGTGACCATGACGATGGAGTTCCACCCGCAGCCGACGGCCGGCGAGGCCAGGCCCTGGGCGTTCCCCGCACCCGAGCGGGGCGCACTGCCCAACGGCCTGACGGTCCTGCGCTGCCACCGCCCCGGCCAGCAGGTGGTGGCCGTCGAGATCTCCCTCGCGGCCCCGCTGGAGGCGGAGCCCGAGGGCCTGGACGGCGTCGCCACGATCATGGCCCGCGCGCTGTCCGAGGGCACCGACAAGCACACCGCCGAGGAGTTCGCCGCCGAGCTGGAGCGCTGCGGCGCCACCCTCGACGCGCACGCCGACCACCCCGGCGTCCGGGTCTCCCTGGAAGTCCCCGTCTCCCGGCTGCCCAAGGCGCTCGGCCTGCTCTCCGACGCCCTGCGCGCGCCGCTGTTCTCGGAGAGCGAGGTCGGCCGGCTCGTCACGAACCGGCTGGACGAGATCCCGCACGAGCAGGCCAATCCGGCCCGCCGCGCGGCGAAGCAGCTCTCCAAGGAGCTGTTCCCGGCCACCTCGCGCATGTCGCGCCCCCGCCAGGGCACCGAGGAGACCGTCGGACGCATCGACGCGAAGGGCGTCCGCGCCTTCTACGACGCGCATGTCCGCCCCGCCACCGCCACCGCGGTGATCGTCGGCGACCTCACCGGCGTCGACGTCGACGCGCTGCTCGCCGACACCCTCGGCGACTGGACGGGCGACACCTCCGAGCCGCGCCCCGTGCCGCCGGTGACCGCCGACGACACCGGCCGTGTGGTGATCGTGGACCGGCCCGGAGCGGTCCAGACCCAGCTCCTGATCGGCCGGGTCGGCCCCGACCGGCACGACCGCGTCTGGCCGGCCCAGGTGCTCGGCACATACTGCCTGGGCGGCACGCTCACCTCCCGGCTCGACCGGGTGCTGCGTGAGGAGAAGGGCTACACGTACGGCGTGCGGGCCTTCGCGCAGGTGCTGCGCTCCGACCCGCACGGCACGGGCGCCTCCATGCTCGCCATCAGCGGCTCCGTGGACACCGAGTCGACCGGGCCCGCGCTGGAGGACCTGTGGACGGTCCTGCGTACGCTCGCGGCCGACGGGCTGACGGACCCCGAGCGTGAGACGGCCGTACAGAATCTGGTCGGCGTCGCGCCGTTGAAGTACGAGACGGCCGCGTCCGTCGCGGACACGCTCGCCGACCAGGTCGAGCAGCACCTCCCGGACGACTTCCAGGCGCGGCTGTACGCGCGGCTGGCCGAGACCGGCACGGTCGAGGCGACGGCCGCGGTCGTCAGCGCCTTCCCGGGCGACCGGCTCGTCACGGTGCTGGTCGGGGACGCCTCCGTGATCCGGGAGCCGGTCGAGGCCCTGGGCATCGGCGAGGTGAAGGTCGTCACCGGCTGAGCGGAAGCAGCTCCGCGATACGGGCGGCGCGATACGGATAAAGGGGACCCCGGTGACGAACCTGTCGCCGGGGCCCTCTGTTATGTCCGTATTCGTAAGGAGGTTGCCTGAATGCCCTGTGGCGTGCACTACAAATGGGGCTGTCTGTTTGGTGATTGAAAGATGACCCCTTAGCGTCGGTCCGGCTGTTCGTCAGAGCCCGCCGCAGCCGCGGCACCGGACAGCCATCGCCGAGTCCCCGTCAGGCGCGAGCCGGGGGAGCCGGGGACCCACTCGTGTCCCTGGGGTGAATCGGGAGCCTTCGCGTGATCCGCGGAGGAACCCGTAGGAGACCTTCCTGCTCCGAACCCGTCAGCTAACCCGGTAGGCGAGAAGGAAGGAAAGGACCAGCCACTTCATGGCGTTCACCCGTGCCACCGGGAAGCACCGTGCCCGGAGCCGAATGACGCGCCGAGGCGCGAACATGGCCGGAGTCGCGACTCTCACCGCCGCCGGTGTCATCGGCACCCTCGGATCCCCGGCCCTCGCCGCCGACGCGGACGCGGCCGTCGCACAGGAGGCCGCCCAGGCCGCCCCGGTCACCCCCGTCCGCGCCATCGTCATCGACGACTCGCTCGCCGCGACGATCGACGCCCAGGCCGACGCGCAGCACCTGGCCGCCCGGAAGGCCGCGGAGGCGAAGGCGGCGGCGAAGGCCGCCGCCCGTGCCAAGGCCGAGGCGAAGCGCAAGGCGGAGGCCCGCGCCAAGGAGGTCCGTGCGGCCAAGGAGCGCGCGGCACGGGCCGCGGAGCGCAAGCGCCTCAACTCCTACCGGCTCCCGGTCGCCGGCTCCTCGCTCACCACCGGCTACCGGACCGGAGGGGCGCTCTGGTCCTCCGGCAGCCACTCCGGCGTCGACTTCCGCGCGGCGTCGGGCACTTCGGTCGTGGCCGTCGGCGCGGGCACCGTCGTCGAGGCCGGCTGGGGCGGCGCGTACGGCAACAATGTCGTCATCCGGATGAACGACGGCAGCTACACCCAGTACGGGCACCTCTCCTCGCTCGGCGTCTCCGTCGGCCAGAGCGTCGCTCCGGGCACGCAGATCGGCCTCTCGGGCTCGACCGGCAACACCACCGGCCCGCACCTGCACTTCGAGGCGCGGACGAGCGCGGAGTACGGCTCCGACATCGACCCGGTCGCGTATCTGCGCGCGCACGGCGTGAGCGTCTGACCCGATACGCCAACACGACGAAGGCCCCGGCAGTCCTGCTGCCGGGGCCCTCGCCGTGCCGTCCGTACCTGAGGGCTCAGACGGTCTCGGGCAGTTCGTCCAGGCCCTCGGCGACGAGCCGCGCCAGCCGGTCCAGCGCGGCTTCGGCGCCGTCCGCGTCGGAGAACAGGACGATCTCGTCGCCGCCCTGCGCGCCCAGACCCAGCACGGCGAGCATCGACGCGGCGTTGACCGGGCTGCCGTCGGACTTGGCGATCGTCACCGGAACACCGGAGGCCGTGGCGGCGCGGACGAAGATGGAGGCGGGACGGGCGTGCAGGCCCTCGGCCCAGCCGACGTTGACGCGGCGCTCAGCCATGGTGTTGCCCTTCAAGTCACAGTTGTTGTCTAGACCAGTGTCTCATGTGCCCCGTAACTGCCTGGTGAGGCACCCCCAGACTGCCCCGGCGCAGGAGCCGACGCTACCGGTGCGCGCGCCGTAGGCTCTCCCCATGACGCCGCCGTCGCAGCACGCCTACCCCGATCACTGGGAAGCAGACGTGGTCCTGCGCGACGGAGGCACCGCCCGCGTCCGGCCCATCACCACCGACGACGCCGAGCGGCTGGTCAGCTTCTACGAACAGGTCTCGGACGAGTCGAAGTACTACCGCTTCTTCGCGCCCTACCCCCGGCTCTCCGACAAGGACGTCCACCGGTTCACCCACCACGACTACGTGGACCGGGTGGGGCTCGCAGTCACCGTCGGCGGCGAGTTCGTCGCCACCGTCCGCTACGACCGGATCGACGCCCGCGGCATGCCCGCGTCGGAGCCCGCCGACGAGGCTGAGGTCGCCTTCCTCGTCCAGGACGCGCACCAGGGGCGCGGCATCGCCTCCGCGCTCCTCGAACACATCGCCGCGGTGGCGCGCGAGCGCGGGATCCGGCGCTTCGCGGCGGAGGTGCTGCCCGCCAACAACAAGATGATCAAGGTGTTCCGGGACGCCGGGTTCACCCAGAAACGCAGCTTCGAGGACGGCGCGGTCCGTCTTGTCCTCGACCTCGAACCGACCGCCGAATCCCTCGCCGTCCAGCGGGGCCGCGAGCAGCGCGCCGAGGCGCGCTCCGTGCAGCGGCTCCTCGGCCCGTCGTCGGTGGCCGTCGTCGGCGCCGGACGTACGCCGGGCGGCGTCGGGCGCGCCGTGCTGCGCAATCTCGTCGACGGGGGCTTCACGGGGCGTACGTACGCGGTGAACGCCGCCCTGCCCCCGGACCGGACCGAGATCGACGGCGTCCCGGCCGCGCGCTCCCTCGCGGAGCTGCGACAGCCCGTCGACCTCGCGATCGTCGCCGTCCCCGCCGAACGGGTGCCCGAAGTCGTCGCCGACTGCGGCGAACACGGCGTCCGGGGCCTGGTCGTCCTGTCCGCCGGATACGCCGAGAGCGGGCCCGCCGGGCGGGAGCGGCAGCGTGAACTCGTGCGGCAGGCACGCTCGTACGGAATGCGGGTCATCGGCCCCAACGCCTTCGGCGTCATCAACACCTCGCCGCCCGTCCGGCTGAACGCCTCACTCGCGCCCGAGCCGCCCGACCGGGGGCGGATCGGTCTCTTCACCCAGTCGGGCGCGATCGGCATCGCGCTGCTCGCCGGGCTGGTGCGGCGCGGCGCGGGCCTGTCGACCTTCATCTCGGCGGGCAACCGGGCGGACGTCTCGGGCAACGACTTCCTCCAGTACTGGCACGACGACCCGGACACCGACGTCGTGCTGCTGTACCTCGAATCGATCGGCAACCCACGGAAGTTCACACGCCTGGCGAGGCGTACGGGGGCGGTGAAGCCGGTCGTCGTCGCGAAGGGCGCGCGGCACAGCGGCAGCGCGCCGCCGGGGCACGCGGTACCGGTCACGCGCATCCCGGACGCGACGGTCTCGGCGCTGCTCAGCCAGGCGGGGGTGATCCGCGCGGACACCGTCACGGAGCTGGTGGACGCGGGCGTCCTGCTCGCGACCCAGCCCCTGCCGGCGGGGCCGCGCGTGGCGATCCTCGGCAACTCCGAATCACTCGGGCTCCTCACGTACGACGCCTGCCTGACGGAGGGCCTGCGCCCGCTGCCCCCGCTCGACCTCACGACGTCGGCCCGCCCCGAGGACTTCCGTACGGCACTGGCCACGGCACTCGCGGACCCGGGCTGCGACGCGGTCGTCGTCACGGCGATCCCCTGGGTCGGCGAGAACGGCGCGATGGAGTCGGGCGACGGCGAGGTCCTGGCGACGGCACTGCGCGAGGCGGCCTCGACGTCGCCGGCGAAGCCGGTGACGGTGGTCCACGTGGAGATCGGCGGCCTCGCGAAGGCCCTCTCGACAGCCACGACAACGGCCCCCCGACCGGGCCCGGAGCCGGGGTCCGGCCCACCGGGGTCCGCCGACGGGGCGGGAGGGCCCGCGACCGGCCGGGGCGACGGGACGCCCGCCGAGGTGACCCCGCCAACGGCGGGGGCCGGGGCGTCCGACCTCCCCGCCGGGCCGGCGAGCGGACCGGGGGAAGTCACCCCGCCCGCCCACGCCGCGCCGGATCCCGGCCGGGCTGCCACGCCGGTTGGCGGCCCGGCGGTCGAAGGAGCGAGCAGCCCTACCAGAGAAGCGTCGCCAGGTCCGGCTGCCGAAGGCGCCGGTGCCATGGCCGGGGACAGGCCGACCGGTCGTGGTCAGCTCTCCCCGACCGACCCGCCCGCGTCGGGTGGCTCCGCAGGAGCGTCGGCACGTCGAGCCGTCGAAGGCGCCGGCCACGAGGCCGAGGACAGGCCGGCCCGCACCGGCCAGGTCCCCTCGGGCACCACTCCCGCCACCCCGCCCCCGCCCGCGCGCGGCACCGGTGACACCCCCTCGGCGGCAGCCACACCCCCCGGTACCGACCCCGGTTCCCCGGCAGTGCCGGTGTCCGGCACCGGGGGTGCCCCGCCGGGTGGCGCAGACCACCAGGCCACCACCCCCGGCCGGATCCCCGCCTACCCCGCCGCCGAGCGCGCCGTGCGTGCGCTCAGTCAGGCCGTCACCTACGCGCAGTGGCGGCGGCAGGCCGCCGAGCCCGGCAAGGTCCCCGAGTACGACGACATCGACGAGAGCGGGGCCGCCGGGCTCATCGACCGGGTGCTCGGCGCGGAGTCCCCGGACCCGCAGGGGATGAGCCTCGGTGACGACGACACCCGTGAACTGCTCGCGCGGTACGGGATCGCCGTACGGCCCACGCTGCCCGCGCCCGGCCCCGACGACGCCGTCGAAGCCGCCGCGCGGCTCGGATACCCCGTCGCGCTCAAGACCACCGCGCCGCATCTGCGCCACCGGGCCGACCTCGGCGGCGTACGGCTCGATCTCACCGACGAGGCCCAGGTGCGGACGGCGTACCGCGAACTGACCGACCTGCTCGGCGGGCCCGCCGGGCTGCGGCCCGTCGTCCAGGCGATGGCACCGCGCGGGGTGGACACCGTCGTGCGCGCCGTCATCGACCCGGCCGCCGGCGCCGTGCTCTCGTTCGGGCTGGCGGGCGTGGCCTCCGAGCTGCTGGGCGACCTGGCGCACCGGCTCGTCCCCGTCACCGACCGCGAGGCCGCCGAACTGCTCCGGTCCATCCGCACGGCACCACTCCTCTTCGGCTGGCGCGGCTCCGCGCCCGTCGACACGGACGCCCTCGAAGAACTGCTGCTCCGCGTGTCCCGGCTCGTCGACGACCACCCGGAGATCGTCTCCGTCACGCTCGAACCGGTGGTGGTCGCCGCGCACGGCCTCTCCGTACTCGGCGCGAGCGTCCGCCTCGCCCCGCCCCCGTCCCGCGACGACCTCGGCCCCCGCCGCCTCCCCAGTTACTGAGGGGGTCCACACGGTGCTGGCCATACACCCCGCCACCGTAGGATGGGGCCATGGCGAAGACCGGTACGACGACCCAGGGGCTGCGCACGGCGATCGAGCGCAGCGGCTACTACCCGGCTCTCGTGGCCGAAGCGGTGGAGGCCGCTGTCGGAGGTGAGCAGATCGCTTCGTATCTGGTGCACCAGGAGACGACGTTCGACTCCAACGAGGTCCGCCGGCATGTCACCGTTCTCGTCCTCACCGCCCACCGCTTCATCGTCAGTCACACCGACGAGCAGGCCGCCGACACCAGTTCGCCGACGCCGTACGCCACCACCTCGACCGAGTCCGTGAAGCTGGACCGGATCTCGTCCGTCGTGGTCAGCCGCGTCGTCGCGAACCCCGAGTCGTACACCCCCGGCACCCTGCCCCGCGAGGTCGTCCTCACCATCGGCTGGGGCGCCGTCGCCCGGATCGATCTGGAGCCCGCCGCCTGCGGTGACCCGAACTGCGAGGCGGACCACGGCTACACCGGCAATTCCACGGCCGACGACCTGAGCCTGCGCGTCAGCGAGGCCGGTGACGGACCCGACACCGTACGGCAGACGCTCGTCTTCGCCCAGTCGCTCTCCGAAGCCACCGCGGCCACCCCCTCGTCGACCGGCCGTTGATGGCCGCCCCGCCCGCCGCCTGGCAGGACCCGGTCCCGCTCGCCCTGCACACCGCGCCCGTCCCCGAGTACGGCGGCGGCTCGCTCGCCGACCTGCTGCCCACCCTCGTCGCGGGCCAGGGCGTCTCCGTCCCGGGAACCGCACCCGGCGCCGCACCCGGCACCCCGGCCGCCGTCATCCCCGAACTCACCCCTGCCGACCGCAACTGCGTCTTCCTGATCGACGGCCTCGGCTGGCAGCAGATAAAAGACCACCCGGCCGAGGCGCCGTATCTGACGTCGCTGCTCGGCACCTCACGCGGCGGCACCGGCCGGCCCATCACCGTCGGCTTCCCCGCCACCACCGCGACCTCCCTCGCCTCCATCGGTACGGGCCTGCCGCCGGGCGCCCACGGCCTGCCCGGCTACACGGTGCGCGACCCCGCGACCGGCGCCCTGATGAACCAGCTCCGCTGGCGCCCGTGGACCGACCCGCACGCCTGGCAGCCGTATCCCACGGTCTTCCAGCTCGCCGACGCCGCCGGGATCCACACCGCGCAGGTGTCGTCCCCGATCTTCGAACGCACCCCGCTCACCGAGGTGGCCCTGAGCGGCGGCACCTTCCACGGCCGCCTCTCCGGCGAGGAGCGCATGGACCTCGCCGCCGCCCAACTGGCCGCGGGGGACCGGTCGCTGGTCTACACGTACTACAGCGAGGTCGACGGCAAGGGCCACAAGTTCGGCACGGACTCCGACGCCTGGCGCGGCCAGCTGATGTACGTCGACCGGCTCGCCCAGCGCCTCGCCGAGCAGCTGCCGCCCCGTTCGGCCCTGTACATCACCGCCGACCACGGCATGATCGACATCCCCTTCGACGAGCGGTCACGGATCGACTTCGACGAGGACTGGGAGCTGCGCGCCGGCGTCGCCCTCCTCGGCGGCGAGGGCCGCGCCCGCCACGTCTACGCGGTCAAGGGCGCCGAGGCGGACGTCCTCACCGTCTGGCGCGAAGTACTGGGCGAGCAGTTCTGGGTCGCGAGCCGCGACGAGGCCGTCGCCGCCGGCTGGTTCGGCCCGCCCGGCACGGTCGAGGAGCGGGTGCACGGCCGGATCGGCGATGTCGTCGCCGCCGCCCACGACGACGTGGTGATCACCGCGTCCGTCCAGGAGCCGCGCGAGTCCGGGATGGTCGGGATGCACGGTTCGATGACCCCCGTCGAGCAGTTGGTACCCCTCCTCGAAGTACGCTCGTAGCCGCCCGCCCCGGTGGCCACCGGGGCACCCCCCGCCCCATCCGTATCTGAAAGGCCGTCACTTCCTCATGCCCGAGCTGGTGTTCTTCTCCGGAACGATGGACTGCGGAAAGAGCACCCTGGCTCTTCAGATCGAGCACAACCGCTCGGCCCGTGGCCTCCTCGGCATGATATTCACCCGTGACGACCGCGCGGGTGAGGGG
>NZ_JBITIB010000028.1:0-5396 GCF_044458565.1 Streptomyces sp. NPDC050433
CGCCCCCCCCACGTGGGGGCGCGCCCCCCCCCGGGGCCCCCGCCCCCCCCCCCCGCGCCCCCCGCGGCCCGCCGGCGGCCCCCCCCACAAACCGGGCGCGCCCCGCCCGGCGTCCGGCGTTCGGTCACCGGTGCGGCTAGTCGGTGATGTAGTTGTGCAGTCCGGGAACGGTGAGCGTGCCGCCGAACTGGCCCGCCTGAACCACTTCGACCTCCGTGAAGAAGGCGTACGGGACGTTGACCGGCGGCGGGGTGTCCGGGCTGAACTCGATCGGGATCAGCCCGAACAGATTGCCCGTCAACTTCTCCGTGTACATGGTGACTTGACCGTCGCGGATGGTCGACGTGGAGTCCTGCCTGCTCGCCACGTGCGCCGTGCGGCCCTCGGGGTAGACGACCTTCTGGTGCAGGTCCTTGATGTCCACCTGCGACGCGGTGAACTTCAGCGCCTTCTTGATCTTTCCGCTGCCCGTCTTCACCTCGACGATGCCGTGGTAGTCCAGACCCCGCAGCGTGAGCTTGGTGCTCTCCAGCTTCCACGGATCGTCCGGCAACAGCGGGATGCCGGGCTCCAGTTCGGCGGCGGCCAGCGCCTCCGGATCGGCCTCCGGGCAGGGGAAGCGCGGCTTGCCGTCGGCACCCTCGGGGATGTCGTCGTCCTTGCGGGCTTCGAGTCCCTTCGCGTCCTCGTCCAGCTCCTCGACATCCGCCCCGGCCTTGTCCGCGGCGTCCCGGATGGCGTCCTCGGTGCGGTCGGCCGCACTGTCGCCGCCGTCGCCGGGCTTGTCCGTCTCCGATTCGTCCGGCTCCGGACCCGCGGGCTTCCCGGACTCCGGGTCGGCCGGCTCGCCGGTCTCGCTGTCCTTGTCCGGTACGCCGAGAAGGCCACCCAGCGCGTCCCCCAGACCCAGCGGGTCCAGCGGGTCCGTGGACTTCGACGCGCTCGGCTCCGGCGCGGGCTCCTTGGGCTCGGCCGGCTTCTGCGCGTCGGACGCGGGCGGTGTCTCGCCGGGCGACGGCTCGGGACCGTCACCGTCGTCGCCCCCCGAGGGCGGCTTGGGGCCGTCCGTGGAGTCCCCTGACGGACTCCCGGAGGGGTCACCGGACTCGCCGTCCGACGGCTTCCCGGACGGCGACGGAGACTCCTCCGGAGGCTCGTCGGAGCGCGTGACGCACGGCCCCGGAGCGAACGGGATGTCCTTGGCGTCGTCGGCGAGCGCGAGCCGGGGCGTGAGCCCCATCCCGACGAACACCGCCGTCGGCATCGCGGCGAGCGCGAACGCCTTGCCGGCCGGGATCTGAAGCTTGGTCAGCAGCGACTTCCTGGGGGCGGCGTGGCGCGGGCCGCTTCTCTCGCGGGCCTGCCCGCCTCCGGCCGTCTCCGGCCGCGTGTCGTCACCCCGCACTGTTCCTCCCGCCGTTGGCATGGGCAGTCGTGTCCGTCAGATTCGGGTCCCCGTCAGGCGGGCCGGGGAGAAAAGGGCCGTCCCCGCCCCCGTCCCGAGTGCCCCGGTCGACGGCGCCGCCGTCGGGCAGAAATGTCTCCCGCCGTACGGCCGCGGGCTCGGCCGACCGGTCGTCGCCCGGATCGTCCAGGTGCTCCGCGTCCGGCCCCGTCGGCCGGCCCGGTGCCCAGGAGATGGACAGACCGCCGCCGACGAGGGCCAGCAGCGCGCCCATCACGAATCCGCCGATGTTGGCCACGGGTATGGAGACCAGGGCCAGCAGGATCGTGGCGACGCCGGCGAAGACCCGCACGATGCTCTGGAACCACATCGTCAGACCCAGCGTGGCGAGCAGGACACCGATGATGAGCGAGCCCGCGCCCGCGGTGGTGGCCATCGTCAGCGTGAGATGGCCGAGCTTGAGGTCGGCGTAAGGGAAGTAGGCGATCGGCACTCCGCTGAGGAGCGTCAACAGCCCGGCCCAGAACGGCCGAGTACCCCGCCAGGCACGGAACCGCAGCCGCCAGTACGTGAATCGGCCGCGGGGGTCCGAAGACTCGGCGCTCATGGAAAACAGCTCCCTGGAACCGGTGTTGCTGTGAGAGATTGGGGGAGTGGGCGGACGCGACCGCGTCATACGGCGCGCGCCCGCCCGGGGGCGCAGTGCTCAGGACCCGGTCAGGGTCTAGTAGCACTCCTTGGTGCCCTTGTGCAGCTTCAGGCTCAGTCCGCTGAGCTCGAAGGTGCCGGCCGTGGTGGCCCACGCCGTCTGCCGCACGTCGGTCAGCACGGCCTCGTCGGCGCGCTGCGCGAAGCCGAACGGGTTGACCTTCTTCTCGGTCCCCGGCTGGATCCTCGTGTCGCCGGCCGCCACACCGATGTCGATGTTCTTGAACTTGGCGTCGGCTTCGAGCTTGGCGACATCCAGATACAGATTGGTCGCCTTGACCGGCTTCTTGACGTCCTGCCCGGCGCGCAGCTCAAGGCTGACACTGCCGAAGATCGGGACGTCCGGAGTGACCACCGACTGGCACATGTTGCTGATCGTGGCCGAGCTGAAGCCGGAAACGGCCACCGGATGGGCGGTCTTGTTGCCCTTGAGGTCGGTGCCGTCGGCGAGGCTTCCGTACTGTACGAAGTCCTGGCCCACCAACTGGTCGGCCGAGACCTTGAAACTCTGCCCCGACACACTGAACGACGCGGCGAGAGCGCCCTGTGCCAGAGCGACGCCTATCGCGGCCGTCGCGGCCACGCTCGGCACCATGACGACGGCGAACCGCTTCCATCTGGTCCCGCCACGTGCTTGGGACTCCATCACTTTCCTCCTTCTCGGACGTACATCTCCGGATCGGGCCTCGGCCCGTCCTGGGATGGGAGAAGTGCTACGTCCTCGGGAAGGAGAGCGCCGTTGCGTATCAGCGGAACGAGCCGCGTCAGAATCACCGACGATCACCCCCGAGCGACAACCACTGGACCACGCGCGTCGCGTGGCCGCCGGACAGGCCCCGCCGGTCGACGGGAACCCCCCTGTCCGTGGGTCGGCGCCACTGCTCCGCCGGCCCGCCCGGTGGGGTTCCAACGGTGCGGTGGCCACGGCCGGATCGCCGTGCCGGTGCGCTGTTGGACCGAGCGTGGACGATCGTGGTGTATTCGCGCTCGGGACACAAGGGGGTTCGTTACTGGCAAGTAATGAGTTGTTCATCGAGGCGCGCCGAGGCGGCGCCCCGCGGGCACACAGGGTGCCCCAAATCACCCCGACAGAACTCGTGAATACTGCCAATAACCGGACAGACCAAGCGGATTGATTTACTCGGAGTAACAGCGACCCCGCTTTACCAAGTTTTGGCAAAGCGGGGTCGTCGGTGTCGTCGAGTCGGCAAATCGTCACACGCCGCCTCACGGCGCGGAACAGGACTTCGGACTTACTCGTCTACGTCAGAAAAGGACCCTGGCAAGTGCGGACCGCGCGGAGGTCACGCGCGGGTCGTCCGAGCCGATTACCTCGAAGAGTTCGAGCAGCCGCAGCCGTGCCGCGTCCCGGTCCTCACCCGCCGTGCGCCGTACGGTCTCGACCAACCGGCCGAAGGCGTCCTCCACATGGCCGCCGACCAGATCGAGGTCGGCCGCGGCGATCTGCGCGGGGACGTCGTCCGGCCGCTCCGCCGCCTCCTTGCGCACCTGCTGCGGGTCCATCCCCTTGACGCGGGCGAGCAGTTCGGCCTGGGCGAGCCCGAGCTTCGCCTCCGTGTTGCCGGGGTCGTCGGCGAGCACGTTGCGGTACGCCTGCGCGGCGCCGCCGAAGTCGTCGGCGTCCAGGGCGCGTACGGCGGCCTCCAGCAGCGCGTCGTACGGCCCCGCCCGCTCCACCGGCTCGGCGGCCTCGCTGTCCGCGCCGGCCTCGGCGTCCGCGTCGACCGTGATGCCGGTGAGCCCGAAGCGCTGCTCGCCGACCTGGATCAACTGGTCCAGCGTCTCGCGGATCTGGGCCTCGGGGGCCGCGCCCTGGAAGAGAGGCAGCGCCTGGCCGGCCACCACGGCGAAGACCGCGGGGATGCCCTGGATCTGGAACTGCTGCATCAACATCTGGTTGGCGTCGACATCGACCTTGGCGAGAACGAACCGGCCGTTGTACTCACGGGCCAGCCGCTCCAGCACGGGGCTGAGCTGCTTGCACGGCTCGCACCACTCGGCCCAGAAGTCGATGACGACCGGGACCTCGGTGGAGCGCTGGAGGACATCGCGCTCGAAGCCCGCCTCGTCGACGTCGATCACCAGACTGGAGGGGGGTACGGCGCCGGTGTCGCCCCGCCGGGCCGCCTCGGCGCGGGCCTGTTCGGCCTTGGCCTTGGCCTCACCGGCCGCCTTCACCGCGGCGAGATCGACGACGCCGCTCATGGACATGTTCCTAGGCTGCATGAGTACATCCTCCCCTCTCCGCGCGCGCAAGTGAAAAGCAATCGGACAGTTTGCGTCGTCACGCCTGAACGAGCCCCGCGCATGACCTGAACACGCACGGGGCAAGTCCCCTGCGGGGGACGTGGGTTCGACACGGGGTCCCCACCCCGTATCAGCGGTCGTCGCTCAAGAACCGCCAAAGCAGAAACGGTCTTTCGCTACGGGTCGTAGCGTAACCGGAAGCCGCCCCGTACGTGTGAGATTCATCCGGTGAACTGACTCACAGCGATATCGCTACCGACGGGTATGGTCGCGGGCATGCTGAGCCGCCGTCGCGACACCCCCACCCGCTCCGGCCGTCCCCGCAGCGCCGCCGCCGACACCGCGATCCTGCTGGCGACCCGTGCGGCGCTGGTGGAACTGGGCTGGTCCAAGCTGTCGATGGGCGACGTCGCCCATCGCGCGGGCGTCGCCAAGACCACGCTGTACCGGCGCTGGGCGAGCAAGAACGAGCTGGTGGTCGACGCGGTCGCCGTCGTCTTCGACGAGATCGAGGTCCACGACCGGGGCAGCCTCACGGCCGACATCGAGGGGGTCGTGCTCCAGTTCGCCGCCCTGCTGGAGCGGCCGGAGACCAAGACGGCGCTGATGGCGGTGGTCGCCGAGTCGACACGGGACGACGCGCTGCGGGACCGGATCCGTACGGCGATCGTGGACCGGCAGAAGGGACTTGTGCTCAAGGGGCGCGAACGGGCGCAGGCACGGGGCGAGTTGGCGTACGAGAGCGACCCCGAGGTGGCGGCCCGCAACGCCGACCTGATCTTCGACGTGATCGCGGGCGCGGTGGTGCACCGGACGCTGGTGAGCGCGGAGCCGGTGGACGAGGAGTGGGCGCGCGGCTTCACGCTGCTGCTGGTGGCGGGGCTGGGCGGGATCCAGGGGGCGGGGGGGGGGGGGGGGGGGGGGGGGGCCGGCCGCCCCCCCCCCCGCCCCCCGGGGGGGGGGGGGGGCCGGAGGAGGGGGTAGGCCGGGGGCGCGGCGACGCGCGCGCCCCCCC
>NZ_JBITIB010000028.1:5404-120086 GCF_044458565.1 Streptomyces sp. NPDC050433
ACGGGGGGGGGGGGGGCGGGGGGGGGGGGGGGGGGGGGGGGGGGGGGGGGGGGGCGGGGGGGGGGGGGGGGGGCGGCGGGGGCGCCCCCCCCCCCCCCCCCCCCCCCCTTCGACGACCGGGACAGCGGCTTCGAAGTCGTGTACGGCGAGCTGCGCGTGTACCGGGGCGTCGTGCCGTCAGAAGCCGGGCGGCTCCGTGTACGTGCCCCACTCGTCCCGCAGCACCCCGCAGATCTCGCCCAGCGTCGCCTCCGCGCGGACCGCCTCCAGCATCGGTCCGATCATGTTCGACCCGTCGCGCGCCGCGGCCAGCATCGCGTCCAGCGACGTACGGACAGCGGCGGCGTCGCGCGCGGCCTTGCGGTCCGCCAGCTCCCGCACCTGGTCGCGCTCGACCTCGTGGCTGACCCGCAGGATCTCCAGATCACCGGTGACCGAGCCGTGGTGGACGTTGACGCCGACGACGCTCTTGTCGCCCTTCTCCAGCGCGCGCTGGTACTGGAAGGCGGACTCGGCGATCTCGCCGGTGAACCAGCCGTCCTCGATGCCGCGCAGGATGCCGGACGTGATCGGGCCGATGGGGTGCTGGCCGTCGGGGTGCGCCCGCAGGCCGCGCTCCTTTATCTGCTCGAAGATCTTCTCCGCGTCGGCCTCGATGCGGTCGGTCAGCTGCTCGACGTACCAGGAACCGCCCAGCGGGTCGGCGACATTGGCGACGCCGGTCTCCTCCATCAGCACCTGCTGGGTGCGCAGCGCGATCTCCGCGGCCTGCTCGCTGGGCAGCGCCAGGGTCTCGTCCAGGGCGTTGGTGTGCAGCGAGTTCGTACCGCCGAGGACCGCCGACAGGGCCTCGACCGCGGTCCGTACGACGTTGTTGTAGGGCTGCTGCGCGGTGAGCGAGACGCCCGCCGTCTGGGTGTGGAAGCGCAGCCACTGCGCCTTGTCCGTCTTCGCGCCGTACATCTCCTTCATCCAGCGCGCCCAGATCCGGCGCGCCGCACGGAACTTGGCGATCTCCTCGAAGAAGTCGAGGTGCGCGTCGAAGAAGAAGGACAGGCCGGGGGCGAAGACGTCGACGTCCATGCCTCGCGAGAGGCCCAGCTCCACGTAGCCGAAGCCGTCGGCGAGGGTGTACGCCAGCTCCTGTGCGGCCGTGGCCCCGGCCTCGCGGATGTGGTAGCCGGAGACGGAGAGGGGCTTGTACGCGGGGATGGACACCGCGCAGTGCTCCATCAGGTCGCCGATCAGCCGCAGATGGGGCTCGGGCTGGAAGAGCCACTCCTTCTGCGCGATGTACTCCTTGAAGATGTCGGTCTGGAGCGTGCCGTTCAGTACGGCGGGGTCGATGCCCTGGCGCTCGGCGGCGACCAGATACATGCAGAAGACCGGGACGGCGGGGCCGCTGATGGTCATGGACGTCGTGACGTCCCCGAGCGGGAGGTCGCCGAACAGGACCTCCATGTCGGCGGCGGAGTCGATCGCGACGCCGCAGTGGCCGACCTCGCCGAGGGAGCGCGGGTCGTCGGAGTCGCGGCCCATCAGGGTCGGCATGTCGAAGGCCACGGAGAGGCCGCCGCCGCCGTTGGCGAGGATGGTCTTGTAGCGCTCGTTGGTCTGGCGCGCGTTGCCGAAGCCCGCGAACTGGCGGATCGTCCACGTGCGGCCCCGATAGCCGGTCGCGTGCAGGCCGCGGGTGAACGGATACTCCCCCGGCCAGCCGATCCGCTCGAATCCCTCGTACGTGTCACCCGGACGCGGCCCGTAGACGGGGTCGACGGGGTCGCCGGACAGCGTGCTGAAGTCCGCGTCCCGCTTGCGGGCCTTGTCGTAGCGGGCCTGCCAGCGCTGGCGGCCCTCCTCCATGGCGGCGGTGTCGGCGTGCGCGTGAGGGTCCATGCTTCGAATTTACTAGGACGTCCTAGTAAATGTCGAACGCTGACCGCCGCGAGTTTCCTCACGGCGGTGGGTGGGGGGCGTCGCCGGGGCGGCTCAGGCCTCGACGGGGGCGGTCTCGTCCCGTGTGATGAGCGGCTGGACCTCACGGGTGATCTTCGGTTCGACGAAGAACGACGCGACCGGGATGCAGCCGGCGGCCAGCACCCACAGGAGCTTCCCGAAGGGCCACTTCGCCTTGGAGCCGAGGTCGAAGGCGAAGACGACGTAGACGATGAAGAGCAGACCGTGGATCTGGGAGATCACCATGGTGTCGCCGGTGTCGAAGCCGTACTTCAGCACGATGGCGACGGTGAAGACCAGCAGCCAGACGGCGGTGATGTACGCCATGACCCGGTAGCGGGTCAGGATGCTCTGTTTCATGGCCCTGAGCGTAACGACCCGAAAAGTCCCCCCGGACGGCGGGGCTCAGTTCTCCTCGAAATCCTGGGCGGAGACGCGCAGCGGGCGCAGCATCGCGAAGATCTCGGCGCACTCCTCCGCGTCGTACGCCCCGAGGCCGAACTCCATCGCCATCAGGTCGCGGGTCGCGGCCTCCACGACGTCGCGGCCCTTGTCGGTGATGGAGGCGAGGGTGCCGCGGCCGTCGTTGGGGTTGGGGCGCTTGTCGACCAGGCCGGACCTGACCAGGCGGTCGACGGTGTTGGTGACGGACGTCGGGTGGACCATCAGCCGCTCGCCGATCTTGGACATGGGCAGCTCGCCGGCCTTGGAGAAGGTGAGCAGCACCAGCGCCTCGTACCGGGCGAAGGTCAGCTCGTACGGCTTGACGACCGCGTCGACCTCGGCGAGCAGGATCTGGTGGGCCCGCATGATCGAGGTGATCGCGCCCATGGACGGTACGGGGCCCCAGCGCTGCTGCCACAGCTCATCGGCTCGGGCGATGGGATCGAAGGCAAGGCTGAGCGGCTTGGACACGTCATCGACCTTACCGAGTGGTCATTTGGCGGTCTGCCCCTACTCCGGTTTTGCGGGGTCGCCGGGGTCACCGGGGGCGGTTCGGTGGACCTCGTACACAAGCAGGGCGGAACACACGGTTCCGATCGCCCCGGAGGCGGCGACGACCTGATGCACGGGCAGGAACTCGGCGGCGAGACCGGCCAGTGCCATGCCGAGGCCCTGGATCGTCATCAGCCCCGCCGTCATCAACGTCATTGCCCGGCCGCGGAGTTCGTCCGGGACGGCGGCCACGAACCACTGATCGAGACCGATGACGTACACGGCGCCGACACCGGAGAGCGCGAGGGCGACCAGGGCCAGGGTCATGCCGGGCGTGACGGCGTAGACGAGCAGGGGCAGCAGTCCGAGCGCGGCCGAAGGGAGCACGATCCGCGCGCGTGAGCGGGGGCTGAGGGCGGCGCCCGCGACGAGTTCGGCGGCGATGTGCCCGACCGGCATCGCGCACATCAGCAGGCCGAGCGCGGCGGGTCCGACGCCGATCTGGTCGGCGTACGGCGCCATCAGCGCCTCCGGCGCGACGACGAACATCGCGGGCACCCAGAAGAGCAGCGTCAGCGCGCGGATCCGCCGGTCGGCGAAGACGAGCCGGGCGCCGTCGAGGGAGTCCCGCAGCAGACTCGCGCCGCCGTCCTCCTTACGAAGACGGGCCGGCCTGTCCTTCGTACCGAAGCGCAGCAGGGCGGCCGAGCAGAGGAACGTGACGACGGTGAGGGAGATCGCCCCGCGCGGGGGCACGACGGAGAGGAGCACGCCACCGACGGCGAAGCCGGCGAGGAGCGCGCTCTGGGACACGATCCGCAGAAGGGAGCGGCCGAGGACGTAGAGATCCCCGTCCCCGAGGATGTCGGTGAGCGCGGCCATACGGGTCCCGGTGAACACGGGCGCCACGGCCGCGACGGCGCACCGCAGCGCGAGCAGCCCCGCGACGGGCGTGCCGGGCACCACCATGACGGCGACGCACCCGGCACAGACGACATCACAGACGACCAGCACCCGCCGCGCCGGATACCGGTCGGCGACCCCGGCGAGGAACGTCCCACCGAAGAGGTACGGCAACAGCCCGAGGGCAAAGGTGAGGGCGCTGAGCAGGGGCGACCCGGTGAGGTCGTAGACGAGGACGGTGAGCGAGATCTCGGTGACGACGACACCGAGGAGGGACAGCAGATGCGCGGCGAACACGGCGCGGAATTCCCTCACGGCGAATACGGCGAGGTACCCACGGGGCCGGTCACGCCCGGGGCGCCCCGCGCCGGGCGCCGCCGGGGTCGCCAGGCCGTCGGCGAGGCCGCCCGCCGGCGCCGCCCCGGTGGGCTCGGGCACGTCCGTGGGTGGCGGGCCAAGGGGATCGGGGGGCGGTGGGTTCGGGGGTGGCATGGGACGTAGCCTCGTCGTGGGCGCCTCGGAGCTCTAGACTTTCGGGTGCAGCCGAATCTTCCGTATACGAGCGAGGGACCACCGTGGCGTTTCAGTTGCGGTTCGGGGAGCGCGATCTGCTTCGGTGCCGGTTCGCGCTGTCGCCCCTCTGGGAGACGCAGGAGGCCGTCCGCACCCTCGCGCGGCCCGAGCGGCACGGGTATCACCTGCCGTGGCTGCGGCGCGTCAGGAGCGCCGCCGACGGGCTCGATCTGCGGGCTCTGTGGCTGGTGATGCCGCGCGTCGGCCACAACCCCGACTTCCTCTGCCCACCGCCCGGGAGTCCCGTCGTCACCTTCGCCGAGGAGATCGCCCTGGTGCGGTCCACTCCCCCGGAGGCCGCCCATCGGGACCTGGCCCTCGCGCTCGCCGAGACGCCCGGCGCGGCGGAGAGCGAGACCGGGCGGGAGATGCTGGCCGATCCCGCGCGGACCGTCCTGCGGTTCGCCGGGCTGCTGGAGCAGGTCTGGGAGCGGTTGATCGAGCCCGACTGGCCCCGTCTGCGCGCGCTGCTCGAAGCGGATATCGCCTATCACTCGCGGCGTCTCGCCGAGGTCGGATTCGGGCGCCTGCTCGGCGAGTTGAGCCCCCGGCTCGTCTACGCCGACTCCACCCTCACCGTCGTCGGCACGCGCGGCGACCACCACCGCGTACTCGGCGGGCTGGGCCTCGTCCTCGTACCGAGCGTCTTCACCTGGCCCGAGATCATCGGCGGGCACGAGCCGCCGTGGCAGCCCGCCGTGATCTATCCGGCGCGCGGCATCGGGGGGCTGTGGACGGAGGCCACTGACCGTACGCCGGACGCGCTCGCCCGGCTGCTCGGCCGGGCCAGGGCCGACGTCCTGTGCGCGCTCGACGAACCCGCCGGGACCACCGCGCTCGCGCACCGGCTGGGCCTCGCGCCCTCCTCCGTGTCCGCGCATCTGTCGGTGCTGCGCGACGCGGGCCTGCTGACGTCGCGGCGCCACTCGCACCAGGTGCTGTACGAGCGGACGCCGCTCGGGATCGCGCTGGCGGTGTCGTACCACCACGGAATGTGACCGTTATGTCACGATTGACCAGTCCTGTGATTATTCGGTCAATAGCCGTTCAAGGGGGCTGGATGTCCAGCCGCACACCGAGCCGCAGCTCCGCCACCACCGCCGTCCTCGCACTCGCGCTGGCCCTCGCCGGCTGCTCAGCCGGCTCCGACGCCCCCACGAGGGACGAGTCCGGGGCGACCTCTGCCGTACGGGGTGAGCCCGCGCCCACCGGCGGTTCGCCGTTCTGGGTGGACCCGGAGAGCGACGCGGCGCGCCAGGTCAAGGAGTGGCAGGCCCAGGGCCGTACCGACGACGCCAAGGTCCTCCGGCGGATCTCCGAGCGCCCCGTGGCCGACTGGCCCGCCGGCGACGACCCCGTCCCCGAGATCCGCCGGGCCGTGAAGGGCGCCGCCGGAAAGCGCACGGTGGTCCTCGTCGCGTACAACATCCCGCACCGCGACTGCGGCCTCTACTCGGCCGGCGGCGCCCGCGACGGCAAGGCCTACCTCGACTGGATCGACTCGTTCGCCGACGCCATCGGCGACGCGCGCGCCCTGGTGATCCTGGAACCGGACGCCGTCTCCCACCTGGTGGACGGCTGCACACCCGCCGAGCACCACGGAGAGCGCAATCAGCTGCTGGCGGACGCGATCGGCCGGCTGAAGCAGCAGCCGGGCACCAAGGTCTATCTGGACGCGGGCAACCCGGCCTGGATCAAGGAGCCGTCGAAGATCGCCGAGCCGCTGCGCACGGCCGGGGTCGCCAAGGCGGACGGCTTCTCGCTGAACGTCTCCAACTTCCAGACGGACGAGGCCGTCAAGGCCTTCGGCACCCGGCTGTCCGGCCTCCTCGACGGCGCCCACTTCACCGTCGACACCAGCCGCAACGGCGAGGGCCCCTTCACGGATGACCGCGACGAGGCCTGGTGCAATCCGCCGGGCAGGTCGCTCGGTACGCCGCCGACCGCCGAGACCGGTGACGCCCTGGTCGACGCGTATCTGTGGATCAAGCGGCCCGGCGATTCGGACGGGCCCTGCCGGGGCGGCCCGTCCGCCGGTACGTGGTGGCCGGACTACGCACTCGGTCTCGCCCGCCGGGCGGGCGGATAGGCGTCAGGACTCGCCTTTCACCTGGATCCACTTCGCCTCCGACGACACCCCCGCCGTGTCCGTCACGAACAGCATGTACCAGCCGGGCGGCACCAGCGTCGGGTCCGACGGCACGTCCACCGTCACCGAGCCGCCCCGCTTCGTCATACCGAGGTCGATCGAGCGCTGCTCCACGTCCGTGCTGTGCGTGACGGCGCTCGGCCGCATCAGCCGCGCCGTCGCGAGCCGCCGTGAGTCGTCCGTACGGAAGGTGGCCCGCCCGTTCTGGTCGAGTTCCGCCGGCCCCTCCCCGAGCACCGGCCGCCGCTTCGCGCGGTCGCCTTCCAAGGAGGGCGGCGTGAAGATCTCCACCCGCTGCTCGAACGTGCCGAGTTTCGTGTTGTCGGCGTCGTCGAAGAGCGGGTCCGAGCCGAAGGTCGCCACCCGCCCGTCGGGCAGCAGCAGCGCCTCGGAGTGGTAGTTGCGGCCCACGGTCGGGTCGGCCGCCCTGGTGAAGGTGTTGGTCTTGGGGTCGTAGAACTGCGCCTTGAGGATGTCGCTGGCGCTGCGCCCCCGGTAGTTGGAGGAACCGCCGCTCGTGAAGACCGTGTCGTCCGGCATGATCACGCTGCTCAGATAGCGCGTCCCCTGCGGCAGGTCCGGCCCGGCCTTGAAGGCCGGACTGTCCTGGTTCAGGTCCACGATCGCCGTACGGGACGTGGACTTGGACGACTCACCGACCCCGCCGCCGCCCAGGACCATCACCTTCTGGTCCTGCGCGGGCGGCAGCACCAGCGACGCCGAGGTCTCCGTCTGGTCGAGCTGGGAGAGCCCCTCGACCTTCGTGAAGATGTTCTTCTTCAGGTCCCACAGGCCCGGCTGCCGGCCGGCCGTGGCCGGGCCGTACCCCGCGTTCGACCCCGAGTAGAAGATCTTGCCGCCCTTCGTGAGGAAGAGTGCGGGATACGTCGGGAAGTAGCGCGTCGGGCCCTTGGACCACTTCTTGGACTTGGGGTCGTAGATCTCGTTGTCCCCGGTGAGTACCGCGCCGACGTCGTCGAGGCCCGAGACGGTGAGCACCCGGCCGTCCTCAAGGGTGACCAGCGTCGGGTACCAGCGGGCCTCCTTCATCGGGTCCACCCGGATGTACTTCTCCGCCACCGGGTCGAACTCGTACGCCGCCTTGATGCCCTGGAAGTCCTGCTTCTCGGTGGTCAACTTCTGCGCCAGGCCGTAGTAGTTCTTGGCGTCCTTGCCCTTGAGGCCGACGATCCCGTACTGCGCGGCCTCCGTCGTCAGCGCCCGCGGCCCCTTCTCGGCGGCCTCCACGAAGACCCGCGCCTCGCCCGCCGTGACCTTCGTCCTCCAGGGCAGCATCCGGCCGCTCTTGGCGTAACTGATCTTGAAGTCCCGCTTCGCCCTGGGCACGGTGACGTCGAACTTGGACACGTACTCGACACCCGACGGCGACCGGAAGCGGGTGCCCTTCTTGAAGGTCCGTGCCCTGTCCGGGTTCTCGTTCTTCACTCGCATCCCGCCGCCCGCCCGGTCGACCTCCCCGTCGAGGACTTCGTAGCGCGCGGTGCCGCCCGCCACCAGCAGCCGCCCGTCCGGCAGTTGGGAGTGGCCCGAGCAGAAGAAGTCCTCGGGGGTGGGGATCTTCCGGTACGAGTTGTCCGCCGGGTCCCACAGGACGGTGTCGAAGGTGCCCGCGTCGAACTTCTTCTGGCTGTTGCCGGACCCGGCGATCAGCAGCACCTTGCCGGTGTGCAGCAGCGCGGCGTGGATCGCGTTGGTGCGGTACTCCTTGGGGACGTCCAGCACCTCCCAGGAGCCGTAGCGGGCCTTGTAGCCGGGCTGCGCGATCTTGTACGCGTGGTACTTGTCCGTCGCGAAGGAGATGGCCGCCGGCGCGTTGAGTGCCATCAGCACCACCACCGCTCCGCCACCGAGCAGCGTCTTCTTGAACTTGCGCGAGGGCCGGTAGGCCATGGCTCAGTTCCCTCCTGTGGTGGTGGCGAACGCGGGCTCCGGCTGCTCCGGACCGCCCTCGGTGGCCGGCACCGGGATCCGCGCCCCGTCGCGGCGCCCGCGCAGGACGGTCCAGCCCCAGACGGCGACCGGGGCGAGCGAGACGGCCAGGGCCAGTGCCGCCCAGGTGCGCATCGCGGCGTGCTTGTGGCCGAAGTGCACGGACGCCGCGAGTGACGCCGCCAGCACGGCGGCCCAGAACAGATGCAGCCGGAACGTCATGAGCCGGTCCGCGCTGGTCTCCCCGCCCTTGGGGGTGACCACGAACCGGCCTCTGGTGCGCAGCACCGCCGAGCCCAGCGACTTGAGGTAGATCGGCGCGCAGAGCGCGGACATCGCCATGCCGGCGAGCCCGCCGGATCCCTCGGGCTCGTGCGGCGAGACGTTGTGGCGCCGGTTCCAGAGGTAGAGGCCGATCTGGCAGGCGGCGGCGTCGCTGTAGAGCATCAGCCACAGCGAGGACGACACCTGGGTGCCGGAGGCCCCGAGCCAGAGGAACAGGACGCAGCTGAGGATGCCGAGGAGCCAGTTGATCGCGGTCATCGGGTAGTAGACGAGCATCAGCGTGTAGCTGAGGAGGCGGCCCGGCGGCACCCGGAACACCGCCTTGCCGTACTGCTTGACGATCGTCTCGTACGTGCCCCGCGACCAGCGCAGCTGCTGGGTGAAGAAGTCGGTCCAGGAGACGGGGCCCTCGCCGACGGCGAGGACGTCGGGCGTGTAGACGGACCGCCAGAACCGCCCCGTCAGCGGGTTCTTCCCGCGGTGCAGTTCGAAGCCGGTGGCCATGTCCTCGGTGATGGAGTCGTACAGGCCGCCGACCTGCTTGAGGGCGGTGATGCGTGCGGCGTTGTTGGTGCCGACGAACATGGGCGCGTGGTAGCGGTTGCCGGCCCGCTGGATCAGCGCGTGGAAGAGGAACTGCTGGGACTCGGCCGCCTTGGTGACCGCGGTGTCGTAGTTGCCGTACACCTGCGGTCCGACGACGAAGGCGACGTCGGGGTCGCGGAAGAAGCCCAGCATCCTCTCCAGGAAGTTGGGCAGCGGGACGTGGTCGGTGTCGACGGAGGCGAAGAAGTCGTAGTCGTCGCCGTGCATCGCGAGCCAGGCGTTGTAGTTGCCGTGCTTGGTACGGGCCTTATGGACGCCCTTCGTCCGGTTCCACTCCGGCACACCGAGCCGGCTGAAGTGACGCACCCCCAGCTCCCGGCAGAGCCGCCGGGCGGACGGGTCGTCACCCTCGTCGAGGAGCCAGATGTCGAGGGGGCCGCGGTGGCGCAGCCGTACGGCGCCTTCGAGGGTGGCCCGCAGCATGGGGAGCGGTTCCTTGCCGGGGACGTAGGTGGTGAGGAAGGCGACGCGGGTGCCCAGCTCGGCGACCACCGGGACGGGATCCCTGGCGACCAGTGTGGCGTGGGCGATGGAGGTGACGTTGACGAGCATGAAGAGGGCGATGAGCCCGATCGACACGAGCATCACGGTGTCGAAGGCGACGAGCCAGCGGGCGCCGCCCTCGCGTTCGGTCCAGTGGGTCGGCCAGACCAGATAGACCAGCAGCACTCCGGAGAGGAGGGGCGCCATGACCATCAGCAGGACGGCGCGTACACGGTGGGGCTCTTGGGCGAGGAGGCTGCGGTACTGCACCCGGTAGGCGACCGTCGTGTCCGGCTCGGTCAGGGGGCCGGCGAGACAGCTGTGGGTGTCGTAGTCATAGGCCTCCGGCCGCACGGTGCCTCCTGCAACTCCAGGCGATTGAGCGAGGTCGATATCCTCAGAAAAGTGGATATACCTCGGCGTGTCGACTGGGGTCGTCCGTGCGAGTGGCGGTAAGGACCGCCGAAGCGGCGGCGGCGGCGACGTATCCGACGACGCCTCCGACGACCGGGCCGGGGCGGCCCCCCGCCGCCCACGAGCCGGCCCGCCGCCGTCAGTCGGCCAGGTGGCGTTCCAGTGTCTCGACCTTCGTACGGAGGCCGTCGGTGACTCCGGGGCGTACGTCGGCCTTCAGGACCAGCGAGACCCGTGGCGCCCGCGCCTCGACGGCGGCGACCGCCCGCTTGACGACGTCCATCACCTCGTCCCACTCCCCTTCGACGGAGGTGAACATCGCGTCGGTGTGGTTCGGCAGCCCGGACTCGCGTACGACGCGGACGGCGTCGGCCACGTACTCGCCGACGTCCTCGCCCACCCCGAGCGGTGTGATGGAGAACGCGACGATCATGCGCTGACCGTACCCTCGCGGCGGGCGCGCGAGGCGATGACCTCGTTCTCGGCCTCGCGCTTGAGCTTGCGCTCGGCGAAGAAGCCGCCGGCGGGCAGGACCGACAGCACGAAGTAGAGGGCGGCGGTGCCCAGCGACCACTTGGTGCGCTTCCAGGCGTCCAGCCAGAAGATCACGTACAGGACGAAGAGCATCCCGTGGATCGCGCCCATCACCGGGACGGCGTTGAAGTCCGTGGTGCGCTTGAGTACGGAGCAGACGAGCAGCAGCAGGAACGACACGGCCTCCGGCGCCGATACCAGGCGGAGACGGTGGAGGGATGAGGCGGTCTTGATGTCCACGAGGCAGGCACCTTCGTCGTCGGGGGGGCGTCGCGATCTTGTGAACGCATGCACAAGCGACGTCTCATTGTGGCATCAGGCTTTGCCCGCTTTTTATCCGGGGGCGGATATCTTCGGCCTGTGGCTCAGCTCCGACTCCAAGGCAGCAAGGTGCTCGCCGTCGACATGACGGGCGACTCCGTGCGGGCGAAGAACGGCTCGATGGTCGCCTACGACGGCCGGATGGCGTTCAAGAAGTTGTCCGGTGGCGGTGAGGGCATCCGGGGCATGGTGACCCGGCGCCTCACCGGCGAACAGATGGTCATGATGGAGGTGAAGGGCGAGGGCACCTGCTTCTTCGCGGACCGCGCGAGCGAGATCAGTCTCGTCGCGCTGCACGGCGACAAGCTGTACGTGGAGGCGAGCAACCTCCTCTGTACGGACGGCGGCCTGCGCACCGGCACCAGCTTCACCGGTCTGCGCGGCGGCGCGAGCGGCAACGGACTGTTCACGACGACCGTCGAGGGCACGGGCCAGGCGGCGATCATGTCGGACGGCGCGGCCGTGGTGCTGCGGGTGACACCCCAGTACCCGCTCTCCGTCGACCCCGGCGCGTACGTCGCCCACCAGGGCAACCTCCAGCAGCACCTCCAGTCCGGGGTGAACTTCCGGACGATCATGGGCGAGGGCGGCGGCGAGGCCTTCCAGATGCGCTTCGAGGGCGACGGGCTGGTCTACGTACAGCCGAGCGAGCGCAACACCGTCGGGGGCGATGTCTGATGCCGTTCCGGGAGATCAACTCCAAGATGGTCGAGGCGACGGTGGCGCCCGGCCAGAAGATGTTCAGCCAGCGGGGCGCGATGCTCGCCTACCGCGGCGATGTCACGTTCACGCCGAACATGGCGGGTGGCCAGGGCGGTCTGATGTCGATGATCGGCCGGCGCGTGGCGGGCGAGGCGACCCCGCTGATGACGGTCGAGGGGAACGGCACCGTGATGTTCGGCCACGGCGGCCATCACATCCAGGTGATCGGACTGTCCGGGGACACCCTGTACGTGGAGGCGGACCGGCTGCTCGCCTTCGACGGGACGCTGGAGCAGGGCACGATGTTCATGGGCGCGCAGGGCGGCGTGATGGGCATGGTGCGCGGCCAGGTGTCGGGCCAGGGGCTGTTCACCACGACACTCAAGGGCCATGGCTCGGTCGCCGTGATGGCGCACGGCGGCATCATCGAGCTGCCGATCGGCCAGGGCCGTACGGTCCATGTCGACCCTCAGGCCTATGTCGCCCACCACGGCGACGTACGGAACAAGCTCTCCACCGCCGTCGGCTGGCGCGACATGGTGGGCCGGGGCTCGGGCGAGGCGTTCCAGCTGGAGCTGAGCGGCAACGGTGCGGTGTATGTCCAGGCGTCGGAGGAGAAGCTGTGAGCGCGCCCGTGATTCATGACCCGACGACTCTGCCGAGCGACGACAACGTCAACGCGTACACCTTCTGTGTGGAGCTGAAGGGGAGCCAGTGGTTCCTCCAGAAGGGCAAGATGATCGCCTATTACGGGCGGATCGACTTCAACGGCATCGGCCACGGCCGGCTCGACCGGCTGGTGCGCAGCAGCTTCCACTCGCCGCTGCACGCGGCCGACTGGGTGGTGGCGGAGGGCAGCGGCAAGATGCTGCTCGCCGACCGGGCCTTCGACGTCAACTCCTTCGACCTGGAGAACGGCAATCTGACCGTCCGTTCCGGGAATCTGCTGGCGTACGAGCCGTCGCTGGCGCTCAAGCAGTCGATCGTGCCGGGCTTTCTGACCCTGATCGGTACGGGGAAGTTCGTGGCCGCGTCGAACGGTCCGGTGGTCTTCATGGAGCCGCCGATCCGGGTCGATCCGCAGGCGCTGGTGGGCTGGGCGGACTGCCCGTCGCCGTGCCACCACTACGACCACGTCTATATGACCGGGGTGATGGGCGGGCTGCGGGCGATGAGCGGGCTCGGCGGGTCGTCGGGCGAGGAGCACCAGTTCGAGTTCGTCGGGGCGGGTACGGTGCTGCTCCAGTCGAGCGAGGCGCTGATGGCCGAGACGGCGCGCGGCGTGGTGCCGGGCGAGCCCGGCGTACCGGGCGGCGGCGGAGGTCAGCCGGGTGGCCAGCCGAGCGGTGTGCCACGGATGCCGGGACAGCTGGGAGATCTCCAGCGCCGCTTCGGGTTGTGAGCGGTAGTCTGCGGAGTGTGACCTCGAACGTGTGCGCCTTTCCGTGCCCGGAGTCACACCCGCCGACTTCGTCCAATTTTCAACTTCTTAGGTAGACTTCATATATGGAGACCGAGACGGCCACCCGCTGGCTGAGCGACGCGGAGCAGTGCACCTGGCGCACCCATCTGGACGTCAGCAGGCTGCTGATGCACCAGTTGGAGAAGGACCTCCAGCCGTTCGGACTGACCAACAACGACTACGAGATCCTCGTCAACCTCTCCGAGGCCGAGGACAGGCGGCTGCGGATGAGCGACCTCGCCGCCGCCACGCTCCAGTCCAAGAGCCGTCTCTCGCACCAGATCACCCGGCTGGAGACCGCGGGCCTGGTCCGCCGGGAGAACTGCGAGTCCGACCGCCGCGGCCTCTTCACCGTCCTCACCGATCACGGCATGGAGACCATGCAGCAGGTCGCCCCGCACCATGTCGCCTCCGTACGGAAGCACTTCATCGATCTGCTGTCCCCCGAGGCGCTCGCCGCGCTGAGCGCGTCACTCACCCCGGTCGCCGAGCACCTGCGCGGGCGTCGCGCCAAGGGCTGACGCGCCGGCGGCCACCGGCCGGTCCGGATCCGGATCCCCGACGGCGGCGGGCAGGCGCAGTTCGAACAGCGCGCCGCCCGCCTCGGCGCGGCCGACGTCCAGAGTGCCGCCGTGCCGGTGTGCCACGTCGCGGGCGATCGCGAGGCCCAGCCCCGCGCCACCGTCGTCCCTGCTGCGGGCGTCGTCGAGCCGTACGAACCGCTCGAAGATCCGCTCCCGCTCTTCCTCCGGCACCCCGGCCCCGTCGTCGGAGACCGCGAGCACCACCCGGCCGCCCTCGCGGCGCACCGTCGCCCGTACCTCCCCCGCCGCGTGCCGCTGCGCGTTGTCCAGCAGATTGCCCAGCACCCGCGCCAACTGACCGCGTGAGCCCGCCACTTCGGCGCTGCCCCGGACGTCCGGTGTCACCGGGATCCGGTCCGTCGACCGCTGCGAGACCTCCTCGCGTACCAGCGCGGCCAGATCCACCCGAGTACGCCCGGCGTGCTCCCCCGCGTCCAGCCGGGCGAGCAGCAGCAGGTCCGCGGCGAGCTGCTGAAGCCGTACGGTGTCGGCCACCGCCCCCGGCACGTCCAGCAACTCCGGGTGGGCCTCGCCCACTTCGAGCTGGGTGCGGAGCGAGGCGATCGGGCTGCGCAGCTCGTGCGAGGCGTCGGCGACGAAGCGCCGCTGTCGGTCCACGGACGCTTCGAGCGCGGTCAGCGTCTCGTTGGTCGTACGGGCCAGCTTGGCGACCTCGTCGTGGGTGTCCGGCTCCGGCACCCGTCGGGTCAGGTCCTCGGAGGCGGTGATGGCGGCCATCTCGCGCCGGATGCCCTCCACGGGCCGCAGCGCGCGCCGCGTGACCAGCCAGGTCACTCCGCCCACGACGACCAGCAGGGCCGGCACACCGACGAGCATCGCGATCTTGGCCGCCCCGACGGCGCTCTGCTGCGGTTCGAGCGAGGCACCCGTGTGGACGATGTACGGGCCGCCCGCGAGGCCGGTCACCTGGCGGGTGGAGAAGCGGAAGTCCGCTGTCCGGCCGTCGGCGGTCACGCTTCCGTCGCGGTGCCCGCCGGCCTTGGACACCTCGCCGTCGGTCGGGTCCGTGGTGTCGTCGTCGGAGTCGTCCCCGCTGTCGTCGTCACCGCCGCTGTCGTCGCCGCTGTCGTCACCACCGCTGTCGTCGTCATCGTCGTCGCCGGCCGGGGTGGGAGTGGGGGTCGGCGCCGTCGTGGGCGGGGGCGACGCGGGCCGCACGGCCGGCACCCCGGTGCCGGTGATCTTCTCCAGACCCTCGCTCGCGATGAGCAGTCGGCCCTTGGCGTCGGTCACCTGGGTCGGATGTTCCTCGCTGTCCGGCAGGTCCAGGTCGCCGATGGGCACCGGTTTGGCTATCTGCAGGGCGACCTCGTTCGAGTACTGGTCGGCCTGGCCCTGCGCCTGGCCGGACAGGTTCGAGCGCAGCGCGAACAGCAGGGCGAAGGCGGCGGCCACCAGCGCCACGGCCACCACGGCGGTCGCGGCGAGCGCGGCTCGGGACCGTACGGAGGAGAAGGGGCGTCTCATACGGCCACCAGCCGGTACCCGGCGCCGCGCACCGTCTGGATCGTGGGGGCGCCGAGCTTGCGGCGCAGCGCGCTGATGTAGACCTCGATGATGTTGGGGTCGCCGTCGTACGCGAAGTCCCAGACGTGCTCCAGGATCTCGGGCTTGCCGACGATCTGGCCCGCCCGGATCGCGAGTTGTTCGAGGACCGCGAACTCCTTGGCGGTGAGCGTGACTTCGGTGTCCCCCCGGTGGACACGGCGGGCCGCCGTGTCGACGGTGAGGGAGCCGATACGCAGGACGGGCGAGGCCCCGGAGGAACCCCTGCGGCGCAGCAGCGCCTTGACGCGGGCGACGAGGACGACGTACGAGAACGGCTTGGTCAGATAGTCGTCGGCACCGGTGTCCAGTCCCTCGGCCTCGTCGTACTCACCGTCCTTGGCCGTCAGCATCAGGATCGGTACGTCGTTGCCCGCCGCGCGCAGGGCGGCGCAGACGCGGTAGCCGTTCATGCCGGGCAGCATGATGTCGAGCACGATCAGGTCGTACGCGCCCTCACCCGCCATGTGCAGCCCTTCGAGGCCGTCGTGCACGACGTCCACGGCGAAGCCCTCGGCCCGCAGGCCCCTGGCCAGGGACACCGCGAGCCGCTTCTCGTCCTCAACAATCAACAGGCGCATGCGCACAGCCTCCCAAACCGAACCTGAAGATCACTTCAGGTGGCTTCAGGCTGCGTTCAGCTTCGCTCAGCCAGATTGAGGTCAAGCGAAACGGCCCGACGGGGAGGAACCCTCATGAAGCGCAATCTTGTCATCGCCTGCGTCACCACCGCGGCTCTGATCGGCGGCGGTACGTACACCGCGGTCGCCATGGGCGGCACCGGCGGCGGCGCGGACACCGCACCGAAGACCGTTTCCTCGGCGTCGCTGGTGAGCGGCGGGGACGACCGGGACGACGACCGCGACGACGACAGGGACGACCGTAACGGCGACACCCGGCCGACAGGCTCGAAGGTCACCGCCGAACAGGCCGCGGCGGCGGCGCTGAAGCAGCATCCGGGCAAGGTGGAGTCCGTCGAGCTGGACGACGACGATGACGACGACGGCCCGTCCGCCGGCCGGCACTGGGAGGTCGACGTCATCGGCCAGGACGGCAAGTGGCACGACCTGCGGGTCGACGCGTCGACCGGCGCGGTCCGCGCGGACAACGACGACAGGGACGACGACGATGACGACGACGACCGTAACGAGCGTGCCGCGGTGCGCGGCGCCGCGGTCGACGCGCAGGGGGCGGCGGCAGCCGCGCTGAAGAAGCACCCCGGCGCCGTGACGTCGATCGACGCGGACGACGACGACCGCAAGGCCGACCACTGGGAGGTGACGGTGCGGGGCGACGACGGCCGTTCGCACGCGGTGACGGTCGACATGTCCTCCGGCGCGGTGGCGGCGGACCGGGACGACGACAGCGACGGCCGGGACGACCACGCGGACGACAAGGACGACGACCGGGACGACGACCACGGCCGGGACGACGACCACGACGACCGCGGTGACGACGACGGCGACGACGACTGACGTCTCGCGTACGGCACTTGACGCCTGAGCCCTCGGCCGGGCATCCGCCCGGAACAGCCGGTGGCAGAGGACACATCCCCCCTCCTCTGCCACCGGCATTCGGTGTTACTTACCCGTCAGCCCCGCCACCAGTTCGTCCGCCGCCGCGTACGGGTCGAGTTCGCCGGCCACGATCCGCCGCGCCAGCGCCCCCAGGCGCCGGTCGCCGCGCAGGTCGCCGATGCGTTCGCGGAGGGCCGTGACGGCGATGGTCTCCACCTCGTGGGCCGCGCGCCGGGCCCGCCGTTCGGTGAGGACGTCGTGCTTCTCCAGCCACGCGCGGTGCTTCTCCAGCGCGTCGACCACCTCGTCGATGCCCTCGTTGCGCGCCGCCACGGTCTTCACGATCGGCGGGCGCCAGTCGCCGGGGTCGCGGGCCTCGCCGAGGCCGAGCATGTGGTTCAGCTCGCGGGCGGTCGCGTCGGCGCCGTCCCGGTCCGCCTTGTTGACGACGTAGAGGTCACCGATCTCCAGGATCCCGGCCTTGGCCGCCTGGATGCCGTCCCCCATGCCGGGCGCGAGCAGCACCACCGAGGTGTCCGCCTGCGAGGCGATCTCCACCTCCGACTGCCCGACCCCCACGGTCTCCACCAGGATCACGTTGCAGCCGGCCGCGTCCAGCACCCGGATCGCCTGCGGCGCCGACCAGGCGAGCCCGCCGAGATGGCCGCGCGTCGCCATGGAGCGGATGTAGACGCCGGGGTCCGACGCGTGGTCGGACATCCGGACCCGGTCGCCGAGCAGCGCTCCCCCGGAGAAGGGGGACGACGGGTCGACGGCCAGTACGCCGACGCGCTTGCCCGCCTTCCGGTACGCGGCCACCAGCGCGGACGTCGACGTCGACTTTCCGACACCGGGCGACCCGGTGAGCCCGACGACGTACGCGCCGCCGGTCAGCGGTGCCAGCGCCGCCATCACCTCGCGCAGTTGCGGCGACGCCCCTTCCACCAGTGAGATCAGCCGGGCCACCGCCCTGGGCCGGCCCTCCCGTGCCTGGGCCACCAGTTGGGGGACGTCCACCGTCATCCGTACCGCGCTCCGTTTCCTGCTTGCCGAAAGGTCCCTGCCGACGTCGTGCCGAGCGCCTACGCCTTCGGCACCCGCACGATCAGCGCGTCGCCCTGTCCGCCGCCGCCGCACAGCGCCGCCGCGCCGACGCCGCCGCCGCGCCGCCGGAGTTCGAGCGCCAGGTGCAGCACCAGCCGGGCGCCGGACATACCGATCGGGTGGCCCAGCGCGATGGCGCCGCCGTTCACGTTCACCTTTTCAGGGGACACCCCCAGCTCCTTGGTCGACTGGACGGCGACCGCGGCGAAGGCCTCGTTCATCTCGATCAGGTCCAGGTCCTCGACGGCGATGCCCTCCTTCTTCAGGGCGTGCCGGATCGCGTTCGCGGGCTGCGACTGGAGCGAGTTGTCCGGCCCCGCCACATTGCCGTGCGCGCCGATCTCCGCGATCCACTCCAGGCCCAGCTCCACTGCCTTGGCCTTGCTCATGACCACGACGGCCGCCGCGCCGTCGGAGATCTGCGACGAGGAACCCGCCGTGATCGTGCCGTCCTTGGCGAAGGCGGGCCGCAGCCGGCCCAGGGACTCGGTGGTGGTCTCGGGGCGGATGCCCTCGTCCTGGTCGAAGACCACCGGGTCGCCCTTGCGCTGCGGGATCTCGACGGGCGTGATCTCGGCCTGGAAGACACCGTTCTTCTGCGCGGCGGCGGCCCGCTGGTGGGACTGTGCCGCGACCTCGTCCTGCTCCGGCCTGGCGATGGCGAGGCGGGTGTTGTGCTTCTCGGTGGAGGCGCCCATCGCGATGGACTCGAACGGGTCGGTCAGACCGTCGTACGCCATCGCGTCCAGCATCTCGATCGCGCCGTACTTGTAGCCCTCGCGGGACTTCGGCAGCAGATGCGGCGCGTTGGTCATGGACTCCTGGCCGCCGGCGACCACGATGTCGAACTCGCCCGCGCGGATCAGCTGGTCGGCCAGCGCGATCGCGTCGAGGCCGGAGAGGCAGACCTTGTTGATGGTGAGCGCGGGGACGTCCATCGGGATGCCGGCCTTGACCGCCGCCTGGCGGGCCGGGATCTGCCCCGCGCCGGCCTGGAGCACCTGTCCCATGATCACGTACTGCACCTGCTCGCCGGTGACGCCGGCCCGCTCCAGCGCGGCCTTGATGGCGAAGCCGCCGAGGTCGGCACCGGAGAAGGACTTCAGCGATCCGAGCAGCCTGCCCATGGGCGTACGGGCACCGGCGACGATGACGGAAGTGGTGGTGTTCGAATCCGGCATGAGATGCGACCCCTTTGCCTGACGTTTGAGGGTTAACGAGGGTTCACCAAATGTACTGAGCGCACAGGTCCCGGGTCACCCGGCCGTGAGTGTGACAGCGCGCACGTTGCGTAACCGCCTCGTTGGCGCTGCACTGTGCGCATGCTGACGCGAATCGACCACATCGGAATCGCCTGCCACGATCTCGACGCGACCGTCGAGTTCTACCGGGCGACCTACGGCTTCGAGGTGTTCCACACCGAGATCAACGAGGAGCAGGGCGTACGGGAGGCCATGCTCAAGATCAACGAGACCTCGGACGGCGGGGCCTCCTACCTCCAGCTGCTCGAACCGGTCCGCGAGGACTCGGCCGTGGGCAAGTGGCTGGCCAAGAACGGCGAGGGCGTGCACCACATCGCCTTCGGCACCGCCGACGTCGACGGTGACTCGGAGGCCATCAGGGACAAGGGCGTGCGGGTCCTGTACGAGGAGCCGCGCTCCGGCTCGATGGGCTCGCGCATCACTTTCCTCCACCCCAAGGACTGTCACGGCGTCCTGACGGAACTCGTCACCTCGGCCGCGAAGCCCTCCGAGCACTGACCCGAACGATTCCCGGCCCGGTAGAGTGGGCCGCTCCGGGCCGGGGCCGGGTCGGGGCGGCGCCCCGGCCGATGATCTGTCACCATTCCCCGGGGGCCGTTCGCCCGTCGGGCGGTGTCGAATGCGGAGTTGCCAGAGTTGCGACCAGGGGACGGATGGGACCGCGCAGTGCGGGGCTACGAACGCCAGGAGAGCCACCGAGCTGACGACGACCACCTTTCGCGCTTCGAAGCCGAGATGGATCGGCTGAAGACCGCGCGGGAGAAGGCCGTCCAGCACGCCGAAGACCTCGGTTACCAGGTCGAAGTGCTGCGCGCGAAACTGCACGAGGCGCGCCGCAACCTCGTGTCCCGGCCCTCCTACGACAACGCCGACATCGGCTATCAGGCCGAGCAGATGCTCCGCAACGCGCAGATCCAGGCCGACCAGCTGCGCACCGACGCCGAGCGCGAGCTGCGCGACGCCCGTGCCCAGACCCAGCGCATCCTCCAGGAGCACGCCGAGCACCAGGCCAGGCTCCAGGCCGAGCTGCACGCCGAGGCCGTCCAGCGCCGCCAGCGGCTCGACCAGGAGCTGGCCGAGCGCCGCCAGACCGTCGAGTCGCACGTCAACGAGAACGTCGCCTGGGCCGAGCAGCTGCGCGGCCGTACGGAGACCCAGGCCCGCAGACTGCTCGACGAGTCCCGCAACGAGGCCGAGAAGTCCCTGGCCGCCGCCCGCGCCGAGGCCACCCGCGTCGCCGAGGAGGCCCGCCGTAGGCTCGGCGCCGAGTCCGAGACGGCCCGCGCCGAGGCCGAAGCGATTCTGCAGCGCGCCCGCAAGGACGCCGAGCGGCTGCTCAACGCCGCGTCCACGCAGGCGCAGGAGGCCACCAGCCACGCCGAGCAGCTCCGTACGACGACGACGGCCGAGTCCGACCAGGCGCGCCAGCAGGCCGGCGAGCTGAGCCGGTCGGCCGAAGCACGCATACAGGAGGCGGACGAGCGGCTGCGCGAGGCCCGCGCCGAGGCCGAGAAGCTCGTCGCCGAGGCCAAGGAGACCGCGGTCAAGCGGCTGGCCGGCGCCGAGACCCAGTACGAACAGCGCACCCGTACCGCCAAGTCCGAGATCGCCCGGCTCGTCGGCGAGGCGACGAAGGAGTCGGAGGCGCTGAAGGCGGAGGCCGACCAGGCGCTCGCCGACGCCCGCGCCGAGGCCGAGAAGCTGGTCTCCGAGGCCGCCGAGAAGGCCCGTACGGCCGCCGCGGAGGACACCGCGGCCCAGCTCGCCAAGGCGGCCCGCTCGGCCGAGGAAGTCCTCACCAAGGCGTCCGAGGACGCCAGGGCCACCACCCGCGCCGCGAGCGAGGAGGCCGAGCGTATCCGCCGCGAGGCCGACGCCGAGGCGGACCGGCTGCGCGGCGAGGCGGCCGAGCAGGCCGACCAGCTCAAGGGCGCGGCCAAGGACGACACCAAGGAGTACCGCGCCAAGACGGTCGAGCTCCAGGAGGAGGCGCGCCGGCTGCGCGGCGAGGCTGAGACGCTGCGGTCCGAGGCCGTCGCCGAGGGCGAGCGCATCCGGAGCGAGGCGCGCCGCGAGGCCGTCCAGCAGATCGAGGAGGCGGCCAGCACCGCCGAGGAGCTGCTGACGAAGTCCCGCGCCGACGCCGACGAGATGCGCGCCACCGCGTCCACGGACAGCGAGCGCGTCCGTACGGAGGCCATCGAGCGCGCCACGACGCTCCGCAGGCAGGCCGAGGAGACCCTGGAGCGCAGCCGCGCCGAGGCGGACCGGCTGCGCGCGGAGGGCGAGGAGCAGGCCGAGGCGACCAAGACCGCCGCCGAGCAGGCGGCGGCCGAGCTGCGCGAGGAGACCGAGCGCGGTGTCGAGGCCCGCAAGGCGGACGCCGCCGACGAACTGACCCGGCTGCACACCGAGGCCGAACAGCGCCTGAGCGGCGCCGAGTCGGCGCTCACCGACGCGCGCGGCGAGAGCGAGCGGATCCGCCGCGAGGCCGCCGAGGAGACGGAGCGGCTGCGCGCGGAGGCCGCCGAGCGGCTGCGTACGCTCCAGGCCCAGGCCGAGAAGGAGGCCGAGCGGCTGCGGGACGAGGCGGCCGAGGACGCCGGCCGGTCACGCGCGGAGGGCGAGTCCGCGGCCGTACGGCTGCGGGACGAGGCCGCCCAGGAGGCGGAGCGGGTCAAGTCCGAGGCCCAGGTGAGCGCCGACAGGCTGCGCGCCGAGGCCGCCGCCGCGGCCGAGCGCGTGGGGACCGAGGCGGCCGAGGCGCTGGACGCCGCGCGGGAGGAGGCGACCCGCCGCCGCCGTGAGGCCGAGGAGCTGCTGTCCGCGGCCCGTACGGAGGCGGACCAGGAGCGCGTGCGGGCCCGCGAGCAGAGCGAGGAGCTGCTGGCCTCGGCCCGTAAGCGGGTCGACGAGGCGCAGACGGAGGCGGCGCGGCTGGTCGAGGAGGCCGACTTCCGCGCCACGGAGATGGTCTCGGCCGCCGAGCAGACGGCGCAGCAGGTACGGGACTCGGTGGCCGGGCTGCACGACCAGGCCGAGCAGGAGATCGCCGGACTGCGCTCCGCCGCCGAGCACGCCGCGGACCGGACGAAGGCCGAGGCGCAGGAGGAGGCGGACCGGGTCCGCTCCGACGCGTACGCGGAGCGCGAGCGCGCCGCGGAGGACGCGGCACGCCTGCGTAGCCGCGCCCACGAGGAGACGGACGCCGCCCGGGCGCTGGCCCAGAGCACCGTCGGCGAGGCGGTCGCTGAGGCGGAGCGGCTGCGCGCGGAGAGCGCCGACTACGCGCAGCGCCTGCGGACCGAGGCGTCGGACTCGCTGGCCGCCGCCGAGCAGGACGGGGCCCGCGCCCGCCAGGAGGCGCGCGACGACGCCAACCGCATCCGGAGCGACGCCGCGGAGCAGGCGGACCGGCTGATCGGCGAGGCGTCGAGCGAGTCGGAGCGGATGCGCGCCGAGGCCGCCGAGACCGTCAACTCGGCCCAGCGGGCGGCCGAACGGCTCCGCGCGGAGGCCGCGCAGATCAGGTCGGACGCCGAGGCCATGTCCGAACGGACCGTCAGCGAGGCGATCACGGAGTCGGACCGGCTGCTCGACGACGCCCGCGCGAACGCGTCCAAGCGCCGCGCCGACGCGGCCGAGCAGGCCGACCAGCTCATCAACAAGGCCCAGGAGGAGGCGTTGCGCGCCGCCACCGAGGCCGAGACGCAGGCCGACACGATGGTGGGCGCCGCCCGCTCCGAGGCCGCACGGATCACGGCGGACGCCACGGTCGAGGGCAACTCCCTGGTGGAGAGGGCCCGTACGGACGCCGACGAACTGCTCGTCGGGGCTCGCAGGGACGCCACGTCCATCCGTGAGCGCACCGAGGAGCTGCGGGCACGGGTCGAGGGCGAGATCGACCAGCTCCACGAGCGCGCGCGCCGCGAGACGGCCGAGCAGATGAAGAACGCGGGCGAACGCGTCGACAAACTGGTCAGGGCGGCCACCGAACAGCAGGCGGAGGCCGAGCAGAAGGCCAAGTCCCTGGTGGCGGAGGCGGGTTCGGAAGCGAGCAAGGTCCGGATCGCGGCGGTCAAGAAGGCCGAGGGACTGCTGAAGGAAGCGGAGCAGAAGAAGGCCGAACTGACCCGCGAGGGCCAGAGATTGCTCGCCGACGCCGAGGCGGAGGCCGCCCGCACCGTCGAGGAGGGCCGTCGTGAACTCGACGTCCTGGTACGCAGGCGCGAGGACATCCAGGCCGAAATCTCCCGTGTCCAGGACGTGCTGGAGGCGCTGGAGTCCTTCGAGACTCCGGGCGCGAGCGGCAAGAGTGGTTCAGCCGGAGCCTCCGGCGGGGGTAGCGTCAAGGCGGGCGCGGCAGCAGGCGTTACCCGTTCGGGTGGCAAGCCGTCCGACAGTTAGCCACTCAAAAGGCTGGACATTCTCCAGATCAAACCGGCATCCGCTCGATGACACGCCGCTTCGGCCCCTAGGATTCCCCCTATCACCTCACCGGTCTCATTCGACAGGAACCCCATGAGCGACACTTCCTCCCCATTCGGCTTCGAGCTCGTGCGGCGTGGTTACGACCGCGGTCAGGTGGATGACCGCATTACCAAACTCGTCGCCGACCGTGACAGCGCTCTCGCACGGATCACCGCACTGGAAAAGCGCATCGAGGAGCTCCACCTCGAAACGCAGAACGCTCAGGCCCAGGTCACCGACGCGGAGCCGTCGTACGCCGGCCTGGGTGCACGCGTTGAGAAGATCCTCCGCCTCGCCGAGGAGGAGGCGAAGGACCTGCGCGAAGAGGCTCGTCGCGCGGCCGAACAGCACCGTGAGCTGGCCGAGTCGGCGGCCCAGCAGGTGCGCAACGACGCCGAGGCGTTCTCCGTCGACCGCAAGGCGAAGGCCGAGGACGAGGGCGTCCGTATCGTCGAGAAGGCGAAGGGCGAGGCCCAGACGCTGCGCTCCGAGGCGCAGAAGGACGCGCAGCAGAAGCGCGAGGAGGCGGACGCGCTCTTCGAGGAGACCCGCGCCAAGGCCGCCCAGGCCGCCGCGGACTTCGAGACGAACCTCGCCAAGCGGCGTGAGCAGTCCGAGCGTGACCTGGCCTCGCGTCAGGCGAAGGCCGAGAAGCGCCTGGCGGAGATCGAGCACCGCGCGGAGCAGCTGCGGCTGGAGGCGGAGAAGCTCCGTACGGACGCGGAGCGTCGTGCCCGTCAGACGGTGGAGACCGCGCAGCGCCAGGCCGAGGACATCGTGGCCGACGCGAACGCCAAGGCCGACCGGATCCGCAGCGAATCGGAGCGCGAGCTGGCGGCGCTCACCAACCGCCGCGACTCGATCAACGCCCAGCTGACCAACGTCCGCGAGATGCTGGCCACGCTGACCGGTGCGGCTGTCGCCGCGGCGGGTACGCCGGCCGAGGACGAGCCGATCTCCCGCGGTGTTCCGGCGCAGCAGTCGCGCTAGTTGTTCGGCGGCCGGAGCGGCGAACAGTCCGTTCCACTCGTAACGATCGTGCAAGCCCCCCGCCACCGGAGTGGCGGGGGGCTTTGCGCACCCATAGGTTGTCCGAATGATCGAGGTCGAAGGGCTCACCAAACGTTTCGGGAAGAAGATCGCTGTCGACCACCTCTCCTTCCAGGTCCGGCCAGGAGTGGTGACGGGTTTTCTGGGACCCAACGGAGCCGGTAAGTCGACCACCATGCGCATGATGCTCGACCTGGACATCCCGACCGGTGGCTCGGTCCGGATCGACGGGAAGCACTACCGCGAGCTGGAAGAGCCGGTGAAGTACATCGGCGCGCTGCTCGACGCGAAGGCGATGCACGGGGGCCGCAGCGCGTACAACAACCTCCTGTGCCTGGCCCAGAGCAACCGCATCCCGGTGCGCCGGGTCAATGAAGTCCTCGACACCGTCGGTCTGACGGCCGTGGCCAAGCAGAAGTCGAAGGGCTTCTCGCTCGGTATGGGCCAGCGGCTGGGCATCGCGGCGGCGCTGCTCGGTGACCCCGAGATCCTGATGTTCGACGAGCCCGTGAACGGTCTGGACCCCGAGGGTATTCACTGGATCCGCAATCTGATGAAGACCCTCGCCAACCAGGGCCGGACGATCTTCGTCTCCAGCCATCTGATGAGTGAAATGGCGCTGACCGCCGACCACTTGATCGTGATCGGCCAGGGCAAGCTCCTGGCGAACACCTCGATGGCCGACTTCATCCACGAGAACTCGCGCAGTTTCGTACGGCTCCGCTCCCCGCAGCGGGAGCAGGCGCGCGACGCGCTGCACGAGGGCGGTTTCGCCGTCACCGAGGCGGCCGACGGCACGCTGGAGATCGACGGCTCCACCGCCGAGGAGATCGGCGACCTGGCCGCCCGGCACCACCTCACGCTGCACGAGCTCAGCTCCCAACGCGCCTCGCTGGAAGAGGCGTTCATGCAGATGACGGCCGAGTCGGTCGAGTACCACGCCCATTCCGGCGGCGACGGAGCCGCCCCGGCGGCCAACACCGCTCCGGGTCCCCGGTGGGGACAGCACGACAACCAGGGCAAGGGAGCCTGACCCATGGCATCGGTACCAGCGGTCCTCAAGTCCGAGTGGACCAAGATCCGTACGGTCTCCTCCACGATCTGGACGCTCGCCGTCGCTTTCCTCGTGACCGTGGCCATGGGCTTCGCGCTGTCGTTGCTGCTCGGCTCCACGTTCGACGATCTGTCGCAGGCCGAGCGCATCACCTTCGACCCGACGTTCGTGAGCTTCTCCGGGATGATCCTCGGCCAGCTGGCGATGGTGGTCTTCGGTGTCCTGGTCGTCGGCTCGGAGTACAGCTCGGGCATGATCCGCACCTCGCTGGCCGCCGTACCGCAGCGCGGGACGTTCCTCTTCAGCAAGCTCCTGGTCGCCGGGGCGCTGGCCCTGGTGGTGGGGCTCATCACCGGCTTCGTCTCCTTCTTCCTCGGCCAGGCGGCGCTCGGCGACCACGGGACGACCCTCGGTGAGCCGAACGTGCTGCGCGCGGTCATCGGCAGCGGTCTCTACATGGGGCTGATCGCGCTGTTCTCGATGGGCGTCGCGGCGATGCTGCGCAGCTCGATGCTGTCGCTCGGCATCCTGATGCCGTTCTTCTTCCTCGTCTCGCAGATCCTCGCCTCGGTACCGAAGGCGAAAGAGGTCGCCAAGTACTTCCCCGACCAGGCGGGCGCCAAGATCATGCAGGTGGTTCCCGGCGCGCTGAACTCGGGCAAGAGCCCGTACACCCCTTGGGAAGGCATGGGGATCATGGTGCTGTGGGTGATCGCCGCACTGCTCGGCGGCTACCTCGTACTGAAGAAGCGCGACGCCTGATTCCCGCCCCCGAACACCTCCTCGCCGCCGCCGCTCCGACACAACGACTTGGCCGGAACCGTCAAGGGCCGGATATCCTCCTAACTCTTACGGGGGCCTTCGGCCCGGAGCGGCCACTGCCCCGACCACCTGACTGAACTGTCGATGGGGCTGGAGAATGATCGAGGCAGTCGGCCTGACGAAGCGCTACGGCGCCAAGACGGCCGTGTACAACCTTTCCTTCCAGGTGAGGCCCGGTACCGTCACCGGGTTCCTTGGCCCCAACGGTTCCGGCAAGTCGACGACGATGCGCATGATCCTCGGTCTCGACCGGCCGACCGCCGGGCATGTGACCGTCGGTGGCCATCCCTTCCGGGGGCTGCCCAACGCGCCCCGTCAGGTCGGCGCGCTCCTCGACGCCAAGGCGGTGCACGGCGGGCGCAGCGCGCGCAACCACCTGCTGTCGCTCGCGCAGCTCTCCGGCATCCCGGCGGCGCGGGTGGACGAGGTACTGGGCGTGGTGGGCCTCCAGGACGTGGCCCGGCGCCGTTCCAGCGGCTACTCCCTCGGTATGGGCCAGCGGCTCGGCATCGCCGCCGCGCTGCTCGGCGACCCGCAGGTGCTGCTCTTCGACGAGCCGGTGAACGGCCTCGACCCCGAGGGCATCCTCTGGGTGCGCAATCTGATGAAGCAGCTGGCGTCCGAGGGCCGTACGGTCTTCGTCTCCTCGCATCTGATGAGCGAGATGGCCGTGACCGCCGAGCATCTGATCGTGATCGGGCGCGGGCAGCTGCTCTCCGACATGAGCGTCAGGGACTTCATCTCGCACAACTCGGCGGACTTCGCTCGGGTCCGCCCCGCGGGGACCGACCCCGAGGCGCGCGAGAAGCTGGTCGCGGCGCTCGGCGAGGCGGGCGGCCAGGTGCTGTCCGAGCCGGACGGCGCGCTGCGGGTGACCGGGCTGCCGCTGCCCCGCATCAGCGATCTGGCGCACGAGTCGGACGTACGGCTCTGGGAGCTGTCGCCGCACCAGGCGTCGCTGGAGGAGGCGTACATGCGGCTGACGCAGAGCGCCGTGGACTACCGGTCGACGACCGACCAGCTCGCCGGTTTCGCCCCGCCGCCGCAGCCGGGTTACGGCGTGCAGCTGTACGAGCCGCCGGTGGTGCCCGAGGTGCCGACACAGGGCTGGTACGCGCCGCCGCCGCCCGGCGAGAACCCGTACGCGACGGACGCCGTCGCCGCGCCGGCCGCCGATCCCGCGAAGCCCGCGCCGCTCGCGAAGCCCACCGGGGGTGCGGGCGACGAGGCCAGGGCCGAGGCCCGGCCCCTGCCCGCGCCCGAGCCCACCGAGACCAAGCCCGAGACCACCGAGGACGCCCGATGACCGCCCCGCACGAGCAGCAGGCCCCGATCTGGCAGGGCGGGCAGCCCCTGGGGACGTACACCTCGCCGATCCCGGTCCGCCCGGCCACCCTCGGCGACGCCGTGGCCTCGGAGTGGACCAAGATCCGTTCGGTCCGCTCGACCATGTGGACACTCGGCGTCATGATCGTCCTGATGCTGGGCATCGGCACGCTGGTGGCCTGGGGTCTCTCCCTCACGGAGGCCTCTCTCAGCGGGGAGTCCGCGCTGCCGCTGGGCTTCTTCGGCGTACTGCTGGGCTCGATCTGTGTGATCACCCTCGGTGTGCTGACGATCGCGTCCGAGTACGGCACGGGCATGATCCGCACCACCCTCACCGCCTGCCCCAGCCGGGGCCGGGTGCTGGCGGCGAAGTCGATCGTCTTCTTCCTGCTCGTCCTCACGATCACCACGCTGACCGCCGCCCTGACGGGCGTCCTCCAGGTCGCGCTGCTGGGCGGTCGCACGCCCACCGGCGGGGAGTGGCTGCGGGCCACGCTCGGGGTCGGCCTCTACATGGCGCTGATGGGCCTGCTGGCGCTGGCCGTCGGTGCGCTCATCCGGCACTCGGCGGGCGCGATCACCCTCATGATCGGGGTGGTGCTGCTGCCTCTGGTGCTGGCGATGTTCATGTTCTCGTCGTCGCTGGCCAAGGTGCAGCAGGCTCTCTTCGAGTACTCGATCCCGAGTCAGATCGCGGTGCTCTACGAGGCCTCGATGACCGGCTCGGGGCCGAGCGGCTGGGACCCGCTGTTCATCGCGACGGGGGTCACGGCCGTGGTCATGGCCTTCGCCTTCCTCGCGCTCGACCGGCGTGACGTGTAGGGGCTGTCGGGCCGACGCCAACAGGTCGCCCGCGCATCAGAACTTCGGCGCGTTGCGGGACCGCTGCACCCGGGAGGTGCGGCGGTCCTTCGCGTTCCAGCACGCCTTGTGCCAGTGCCGCCGGTCGTCCACGCCGCCGTACTCCGGCCACGCCACCACGTGCGGCACACCCGAGGGGATCTCCTGGTCGCAACCGGGGCAGCGGTACCGCTTGCCCGCGGCGGTCGCGCCGGCCACGTTGCGCACCGCCCACTCCTCGCCCTGCCAGGACTCGGTCCGCTGGAAGCTGCCGTACCGGTCCGACGCCTCACCTGCGTTGTCGGTCGGGCTCTCGCCGCCTCGGGGGCGGTTGCGGCGCGGGGACACGTGACACCTCACGGGGCAGACAGCATGGTTCCCCTCCAGCGTACGGGCCGCTCTCCCGGTGCCGTGCCCGCACGGCGTGAGACCGTGGGCACCCGCACGGTGGAGTTAGCGGACAATCGCAACAACTTCTGCGGCGCCCGTGCCCATGGCACGTGTCAGACGTTATTGCCAACAGGGGGGAGCCGCGTCAGCCGCAAGGAGGCAGAAGGCGATGCGAGTTGGAGCTTTTGTACTGGCCGCCCAATTCCCGGGCCAGGGCCAGGGGGAAGCACTGCACAGAGCTGTGCGGACGGCGGAGGTCGCCGAGGAGGCCGGACTGGACTCGGTCTGGCTGGCCGAGCACCACTTCGTGCCGTACGGCACGTGCCCGTCGGCGGTGACACTGGCCGGCCTGCTCCTGGGACGTACCCGGCGCATACGAGTGGGTACCGCGGTCAGCGTGTTGCCGAACACGCATCCGGTGGCGCTCGGCGAGCAGGCGGCGCTGCTGCACCTGCTCTCCGGCGGACGCTTCTCGCTGGGCGTGGGCCGCGGCGGGCCATGGGTCGATCTGGAGGTCTTCGGTTCGGGTCTCCAGGCGTACGAGAGCGGCTTCCCCGACTCGCTCGACCTGCTGCTGCGCTGGCTGCGCGAGCCGCGGGTGTCGGCGGACGGCGAGCGCTACCGGTTCCGTGAAGTCCCCGTCGTACCAAGGCCCGACGAGCTGATCGGGGGCGCGGGCGGGCCCGAGGTCGTCGTGGCGTGCACATCCGCGAAGAGTGTGCGGCTGGCGGCCGAGCGGGGCCTGCCGATGCTGCTGGGGATGCACTGCGGGGACGAGGAGAAGGCCGACATGGTGGGCCTCTGGCGTACGCACGCCATCGCCGCCGGCCACCCGCCCGAGGCCGTGGACGGCGCCGGGCACGTGTCGGCGGGGGTGGCGCAGATCGCCGACGGCCGTACGGAGGCGACCGAGACGCTGGTGAAGGCCATGCCGGGCTGGCTGCGGCAAGGGCTCGACGCCCATGTGACGGTGGACGGCAGGCACCGGTCCATGCGCGATCCCGTCGCGTACACGGAGTTGCTGTGCGGTCTGCATCCGGTCGGGCCTCCCCGGCTCGCCGCCGACCGCCTGGCGGCCACGGCGGAACGAACCGGAATCACGCGCTTCGCGCTGCTCGTCGAGGGCTCCGGGGACCTGGCGGCCACGGAGGAGAACGTACGGAGGATGGGTACGGACGTGCTCCCCCAACTGTGCTGAGGGCACGGCCGGGTGAGCGTGGCCGTCGGGCGGATTCCTGTGTCGACCCAGGAATCCGCCACCGGACCGAAGCCGTCAGCAGTCCCGGAGTTCCGGGGACTGGTTGAGCAGCTGCCCCCTGATGGAAGTGAAGCGGGCGAGTCGTTCGTCGACCGCGGGGTCGAGCGGGAACACCGCGACCCGGTGACAGTTCTGGAATGCCAGACGTACTCCGAAGTGACGCTGAAGCGCACCGCGGATCGCGTCACTGGCGAGTGCGCGCAGCAGCTGACCGCGCGCCTGCTCGTCCGGCGGCGGCGTCTGGTTGTCGGCGAACTCTCCGCCGTCCACCTTCAGCTGGGCCACCAAGGAGCTGATCATCTCCCACGCGAAAGGCAGGGAGGTCCGGACGCAGTCGACGAATTCCGCTTCGTCGACCTCGCCTCGCTCGGCCTGCTCCAACAGTGCCGGTGAGACGTCGAGCGACATGGGTTCTCCTCTCGCGACCCCAGCAAACCGGGGCCTTACGGGCAGGGAAGGGGGAGACGACGACGCAGCGTGCACGACCGACGACCTCCTGCATCCACGTTATGCGTGCTGTCCGGACCGCACCAGGCGAATGGGAACACAACCGGCCACAAACGAACGGGGCTTGAGGGGCGAATCGCGGCGAACGGCGGCAGTCGAGTAGCGTTGCGGACCATGCGTCTCGTCATCGCCCGCTGCTCCGTCGATTACGCGGGCCGGCTCACCGCCCATCTGCCCATCGCGCCCCGTCTGATCCTGGTCAAAGCTGACGGGAGCGTGTCGATCCACGCGGACGACAGGGCGTACAAACCGCTGAACTGGATGTCGCCGCCCTGCACCCTCAAAGAGGGCACCGGGAACGATGTCGGTGTATGGACGGTCGTGAACAAAGCGGGCGAGAAACTGATCATTACCATGGAGGAAATACTCCATGACTCGTCACATGAGCTCGGAGTCGATCCAGGCCTGATCAAGGATGGCGTGGAAGCGCACCTCCAGGAGCTTCTGGCCGACCGCATCGAGACACTGGGCGAGGGCTACAGCCTGATCCGCCGCGAATACCCCACCGCCATCGGCCCGGTGGACATCCTGTGCCGCGACGCGGACGGCGCGACGGTCGCGATCGAGATCAAGCGCCGGGGCGACATCGACGGCGTGGAACAGCTGACGCGCTACCTCGACCTGCTCAACCGTGACCCCCATCTCTCCCCGGTCCGCGGCCTGTTCGCGGCCCAGGAGATCAAACCCCAGGCCCGTGTTCTGGCGACGGACCGGGGCATCGGGTGCGTGGTGCTGGACTACGACGCGCTGCGGGGCATCGAGGACGACAAGCTGCGGCTGTTCTGAGAGGCGGGGCGCGGTGTCCGGCTTTCACAGCTTCCACTGGCAGGGCCGCGCACTGGAGGGAGCCGAGCTGAACCGGGCGCTCGACGAGCTGCTGAGTCCCACGGGCAGCAGCGCGTATCTGCGTGCCTCCAGCTCCTTGCCGCACAGAGGGAACACCGTCGCCGCGGGCATCGCGCTAGACCATTTCCAGTACGCGGGCGCGCTGACCCGATTCGGTGGGGAGAGCGCGCTCGAACGGTGCGAGGCAGACGTACTCGCGGTAGCCCGTGAGTTGCTTCGCCGACCCCCACACCCAAGGACGACGACACGTTCGAGGGCGCCAGTCACGCGAGCGCCTTGAACGCGATGATGAACATCGCACAGCCGCAGGACGCCGACCTGATAGCCGACGCCCTGGCACTCGCCTCCGACTGCTGCACAGCGACCACCCGATGGCGGTGGGCATCGCGCTCGACCACTTCCACCACGGTGACGGAGTGTCCGAGGTCCTTGACGCGGACGACGTCGAAGCGTACGAGCCCGAGGTGCTCAGGCGCGCCCGCGAAGTACTTCGGCGGCCTCCTTCACCTCCGGGACTGAGCCCGCAGTACGGCGCGGCCGCCAACCACGTGAGTGCGTTGAATCTGATCGGCGCCGGTAACGCGGAGGCCTCGGACTCCGAAGTGGTCGTGGACCTGCTGGAGAGGACCGCCTCGGAGGAGGTCCGCGACAAGGCGCTGTGGGTCGCCCACGGGGTACTGGGGAAGATGACGACCCCGGACTCCCGTCTCGTCGAGAACTGGCCCGCCCTGACCGGCCGTTGGCGGCTCCTCGCCACAAAAGTGCGCGAGAGGGTGCACGGGGGACGGCCTCACCCGCTGAGCCCGCACGACGGGAGCCGGCCCCGGGCCCGCCGCCCTCACGGGTATGGCGGCTCGCCCGGTCACGGGGTGAGCGCCACGGAGGGCGGGGAGGTCCGGCCGGTGAGGTTCTCGGGGCTCAGGATCGTGTCGAGCTGCTCGACGGTGAGGTAGCCGGCCTCGGCCGCCAGGTCCTTCACGGGGCGGCCGGTCGCCAGGGCCTGGCGGGCGAGGGCGGTGCAGGCGGCGTAGCCGATGTGCGGGACGAGCGCGGTGACCAGACCGACGGAGCGGTGAACGCTGCCGTGAAGGCGGTCACGGTTGGCGGTGATGCCAGGAACGCACCGAGTGGCGAGGGTGTCGCAGGCGGCACGCAGGTGGGTCAGGGAGCGCAGCAGGCTGTAGGCGATGACCGGTTCGAAGGCGTTGAGCTGGAGCTGTCCGGCTTCGGCGGCCATGGTCACGGTCAGGTCGTTGCCGATGACCTCGAAGGCCACCTGGTTGACGACTTCGGGGATCACCGGGTTTGCCTTGCCCGGCATGATCGACGAACCGGCCTGCACCGGGGGCAGATTGATCTCACCGAGGCCCGCGGTCGGGCCGGATGAGGTCAGACGCAGGTCGTTGCACGTCTTGGAGAGCTTGACGGCGACACGCTTGAGGACGCCGGAGAGCTGGACGAAGGCGCCGCAGTCCTGGGTGGCCTCGATGAAGTTGCCCGCGGGCTTGACGGGTTCGCCGCTGATCCGGGCGAGATGGGCGCAGGCGAGTTCGGCGTAGCGGGGATGGCCGTTGATGCCGGTGCCGATGGCGGTGCCGCCGAGGTTGGACTCCAACAGCAGGTCGGCGGCCTCGGAGAGGCGTTCGCGGTCCTCCTCGATCATGACGGCGTAGGCGGTGAACTCCTGGCCGAGGGTCATGGGTACGGCCTCCTGGAGCTGGGTGCGACCCATCTTGAGCACGTCGCTGAACTCCGCCGCCTTCGCGGTGAAGCTGTCGGCCAGCGCGCCCAGGACGTCGCAGAGCCTGCGCAGCGACATGACCAGGGCGAGGCGGACGGCGGTGGGGTAGACGTCGTTGGTGCTCTGGCCCAGGTTGACGTGGTCGAGAGGGTGGACGACCTCGTAGTGGCCGCGGGGGTGGCCGAGGATTTCCAGGGCCCGGTTGGCGATGACCTCGTTGGCGTTCATGTTCGTCGAAGTGCCCGCGCCGCCCTGGACGGGGTCGACGACGAACTGGTCGGCGAGACGGCCGACGCCGATCTCCCGGCACGCCGCGATGATCGCTTCGGCGATGTCCGCGGGCAGCAGGCCGAGGTCACGGTTGGCGGTCGTGGCCGCCTCCTTCACCGCGGCCAGTGACGTGATCAGGTCCGGGAATTGGGCGATGGTCGACCCGGTGATCACGAAGTTCTCCACGGCCCGCACGGTGTGCACGCCGTAGTAGGCGTCGGCCGGTACCTCCTTGTCTCCCACCATGTCGTGTTCGACGCGTGTGCTCTGTGCCATCCGGTGCTCCTCGTCCAGCCGTCGACTGCGGCAGACCTGCCGTGGGCCGGTCCGGCACCGCTCGTGATGTCAGTGCGAGACCTCTTGACAGGTGACTGCTCGGGGACCCAGTCTTACCGCCCAATACGCAGAGCGCAATATATTAGAGAGGTCAAAGGTTCTGATGAAACCCCCAGAGACCCCGGTGAACAGCACAGATGCCGACTCGGGTACGCGGCCGGGATCACGCCCCGGGCTCCTTCGTCGCTGTCTGCGGTTGCCGATCGGCGTGCAGTCGATCATCGCCGTCGGCATGGGAGCCCTGATCGGTTCCTTCGCTCCGGGGGCCGGCGAGCAGATGAAGATTCTCGGTGACCTCTTCCTCAACCTGGTCCAGGTCGTCGTCCTGCCGCTGGTCTTCCCGCTCATCGTGCTGGGCATCGCACGCATGGAATCGGTCAAGAAGGTCGGCCGGATCGCCGCCAAGGCCATCCTCTACTTCGAGGTCGTCACCACACTCATCCTGCTGATCGCGGTCGGGCTCGCGAAGTTCACCGGCATCGGCAAGGGCGCCCCCGTCCAAGAGGCCGACGCCAAGGACCTGGACAGCGTCAGCCAGGGCATCGACTTCCATGAGTTGGTTCTGCACGCCGTGCCGAAAAACATCTTCGCGGCCTTCAGCGAGGGCAACCTGCTCGGCGCCATCACCTTCGCGCTGCTCGTGGGCGTGGCCATGGCCGCGATCGGGGAGAAGTCCGAGCCCTTCGCCAACGTGCTGGAGTCCGTCGCCGCGGTCATGTTCAAGGTCGTCGGCTACGTCATCCGCGTCGCCCCGCTCGGCGTGCTCGGCTTCATCTCCTACGACGTCGCCCATTACGGCTTCGACAGCCTGCGCAGCCTCGTCGGCTTCATCGCCGTCGTCTACGCGGGTCTGGCCATCGTGCTCGGCGTCCTGTTCCCTCTCATCGCCGCGATCTACCGCATCCGATACGTCCACCTGCTGAAGTCGGTTGCCAACCTGGCGGGCATCGCCTTCGTCACCCGCAGCTCCGAAGCCGTCCTGGCCCCGCTCATGGGCAAGCTGGAGGCCTTCGGCCTCAGCCGGTCCACGACCTCGTTCGTCGTCCCCCTCGGCTACTCTTTCAACACCGACGGCTCCGTCCTCTACCAGGCCGCCGCACTGGTCTTCCTCGCCAACGCCTACGGCGCCGACACCTCCCTGCCCGCCCTGCTCCTCATGGTCGGCGTGCTGGTGATCCTCTCCAAAGGCATGGCAGGCGTGGCCTCCGCCTCCATCGTCGTCCTCATCGCCGCAGGCAACACCATCGGCCTGCCCGCCGAAGGCATCGCCCTGCTCCTGGGAGTTGACTTCATCGTCGACATGGCCCGCACCGGCGTGAACGTCATCGGCAACTCCCTCGCCGCTGCGGTCGTCGACAGCTCCGAGAAACGCCGGGAGGCCAAACACCCCACCGACCCGGCCGCACCCACGGCGGCCACGCCCGACAACGCCGGCCACGAAGCCGCTCGGCCTCAGCCTCTCCAGAAGGACACCGCTCAATGACCACTTCGGCCGATACCACGGAGATCATCGGCATCCTGGGAGGCATGGGACCGGCGGCCACCGCCGACTTCTACACCACCCTGGTCTCGATGACACCCGGCCGCACCGACCAGGAGCACCTCAGGACAGTGATCTGGTCCGACCCCACCATCCCCGACCGCACCGAGGCCCTTCTCGGCGACGGCCCCGACCCCACCCCCTGGCTCCTCAACGGCAGCCGCGTCCTGCGCGAGGCGGGCGCGACCGTCATCGCCATACCCTGCAACACCGCGCACGCCTTCGTCCCCCGCATCACCGACCACGTCGGCCTGCCGATCATCCACATGATCGGTGAGGCCGCCCGCGACCTCACCGCCCTCCAGCCGCCCGTGCGCACCGCGGGGCTGCTCGCCACCACCGGCACTGTCCGCGCGGGCCTTTACCAGGAATGGCTCGACCGCCACGGCATCCAGCTGGTCCTGCCCTCCGCCGACGAGCAGGACCAGGTCATGGCGGCCATCCGCGCCGTCAAGGCCGGCGACCGCGCCGCCGCGCGTGCCCCACTGGCGGACGCCGCGCACCAACTGACGCGACGGGGCGCACAGGCGGTCATCGCCGGCTGCACGGAGGTCCCCCTCGGCCTGCCCGCCGACAGCGTCGACGTCCCTCTCGTCGACCCGGCCGTCTCTCTCGCCCGAGCCCTGATCCGCCGAGCTCAGGAGGCTTTGAGGCCATGACCCAAGGGCGGGGACACCGAAGCAGGGGCGATGTATTGTACGCAATATGTCACTTGACAGCCCGGTATCCCGCCGCCTCCTCAGCGACGAGGTCTTCCAGCGCATGCGCGACTCCATCGTGCGCGGTGATCTCCTCCCCGGCGAGAAGGTCAAGGACGGTGAGCTCGCCGAGCGCCTCGGTCTGAGCCGTACCCCGGTACGCGAGGCGCTCGCCCGGCTGGCCGACATCGGCCTCGTAGAGGCAAAGCCCGGCGTCTACACCCGCATCACCACCCTCAACCGCCGCGACGTCGAGAAGGCCCTCGCCGTTCTGCGCTCCCTCGACCGGCTGGCCGTCGAGACGGCGGTACCGGTCATGACCGAGCAGGACCTGCGGCGCATGCGCGAGGCCAACCGCGACTTCGAACACGCCGTGGCCGCCAATGACACCGCCGCCGCCCTGGCAGCCGACGACCGCTTCCACGCCGTCCCCCTCACAGCGGCGGACAACCCTGTCCTCAGCCGGATCGTCGAACAGCTCCACCCCCAGATCCACCGCATCCTCTACCGCAAGTTCTCCACCCTGCTCGGTGGACGCAACACCATCGAGCACCACGCCCAGCTCGTCGAGGTCTGCGCCACCGGCGACGCCCGCGCCGCCGCCGAACTCTCGGCCCAGCACTGGTCGGAACTCGGGGGACACATCAACCAGTTGTTCGACACCAACCAGTTCGCGGAAGAGGCCAACCTCTAGGTCCTGTCCGGAGGCGACGGACCCGGTCTGCTGTCAGCTAATTCTCTCCGGTGTTCCGTGTGTGCGGTGCTTGGCTGGTGGCATGGAGATCTTGATTCTGGGCGGAACGGCGTGGGTGGGCCGCGAGGTGTCGCGGCAGGCGATCGAGCGTGGGCATCGCGTGACCTGTCTGGCTCGCGGCGAGAGTGGGGAAGTCGCGGACGGAGCGCGCCTGGTGGCCGCCGACCGGCGTGATCCGTCGGCGTACGAGGAACTGCTCGACCGGGGGTGGGACGCGGTCGTCGAGGTGTCGTGGCAGCCGGGCTTCGTCCGTGGGGCGCTCGACGCGCTGGGTGACAGGGCCGGGCACTGGGTCTATGTCTCCTCGGTCAGCGCCTACGCCTCGCACGCGGCGCTGGACGCGGACGAGTCCGCCGTCCTCCTGCCTCCGATCGACCGGAGCGAGGCCGACCGCGACGTGTACGGCGAGGCGAAGGTGGCCTGCGAGCAGGCGTCGACGGCCGTCGTGGGTGACCGCCTGCTCATCGCGCGGGCCGGTCTGATCGGAGGCCCCGGGGATCACTCGGGACGCTCGGGCTACTGGGTGGCCCGAGCCGCACGTGATCCGCGGGGACCCATGCTGGTGCCCGACACCCCGGACACGCCGACACAGGCGATCGACGTACGGGACCTCAGCGCCTGGCTGCTCGACGCCGCGCGGGCGGGCACCACCGGCACGTACAACGCTGTCGGTCCGGCCGTCCCGTTCAGGGAGTGGATCGAGCTGTCCCGCACCGTCGGCGGGCACACCGGTCCGGTGGTCACCGTCGACTCGGCGCGACTGCTCGCGAACGGCCTGGCCCAGTACATGGGGGCCGAGTCGCTGCCGATGTGGCTGGTCGAGCCGGGCTGGGAAGGGTGGTCGGCCCGGAACGGGTCGGCGGCGCTCGCCGCGGGGCTGCGTCATCGGCCGCGTGCGGAACTGCTCACCGACGCGCTGGTCTGGGAACGCGAGCAGGGCCTCGACCGGATACGGCGTGCCGGCCTCAGCGCCGAGCGGGAGCGCGAGGTGCTCGACACCGTCGCCCCCGGATCGTAACCACGGTTCGGGAGCGCCGTGTTGTGGTGCCCCGGCCGCTCAGATGACCGGGGACGTCGGGTCCGGTTCGGGCGCGTCGGACGTGCTGTCCGTCGTCGGGGAGTCCGACGGGGACGCCGAAGTCGGCTGTGCCGGGTTGCCCACCGTCGCCGACTCCATGGGCGGCGGTTCCGGGTCCGTCGGGGACGCCGGGGGTGTCGTCGGGGCCGTCGGGCTGGGGCTGGTCGGCGTGGGGCTCGGTGGCGGGGTGGTCTTCGTCGGGGTGGGCTCGGGGTCCGAGGGGTCCGGGTCCGGGGGGTTCGGGTCGTCGGACGGGGTCGACGGGGCGTCGGACGGGGTGTCGTCCGGGTCCGGGGACGGAGAGCCGTCGCTCGTGCTGGGCGTCGGGGCGCCCGAGCCGGTGGTGGCGGGGGCACTGCCCGGCTTGGCCGGCTTCTTCGTGCTCGCGTCCGCCGGCGTCTGGCTGTCGTAGCCGCCGGTGCCGTCGTCGTCCGCCGAGTGGTCCGTCTGGACGCGGTCGTTGGGCGACGTGTCGTTGCCCGACGCACCGAGGGTCACGACCGTGCCCAGTACGGCGGCGAGCACCGCGCCCGCGCCGGCGGCGACCAGGTTGCGGCGGGCGCCGCCCAGCACCGGACGACGGCGGCGTGCGGAGGAACTGTCGTCGCGCCGGGTCAGCAGCGTCGTCCGGTCGTTCAGGACGGGTACGACCATCGAGACCCCGCGCGGCGGCGACACGGGCGGTTCGCCGTCCACCGCGCGGAAGGCGGCCGGGGTGTTCCCGTTCTCGCGGTCGGTGACCAGGGCCAGCGCCCTGCGGCCGGAGACCGTGCCCCGCTTGTCCGCGACCGCCCCGCGCATGCCGATCGAGGTCTCCAGCTCGGCGCGGGCCCGGTCCAGGCTGCCGACGCAGAGCGCGAGGATCCCCAACTCGTGGTGGAAATACGCCTCTTCGGCGACCTCTCCGGCGATCCTCGCCGCCTCCTGGCCGATGCGCAGCGCGCGCTCCCAGGCGCCCCAGTGCAGTCCCGCCATGAAGGCGGGCGCCGCTCCCCTGGCCAGCAGCACGGCGGCGCTCGCGTGGCCCGCCTCGCCGCTCGACACCAGGGGCGTCATCGCGGCGAGCAGCGCGTCCGCCTCCGTGGAGGCCCGCCGGGGGGTGACCGACGGGTGCCCGGCCCACCAGCTGAAGTGCTGGACGGCGACGTGTGCCCGGGACGTGGCCTCGTCGGCGTAACCCTGCGCCTGAAGCTGGGTGAGCGCTCCCGCGGCGAGCCGGTAGCGCGGCCCGACGGGCGACAGGAGCCCGGCGTTCATGAGTTCGCCGACGGCGGCGTCGGCGTGGGTGTCGCCCACCAGGGCCGGCAGATGGGCCTGGTGCGGCACCTCGCCACCGAGCGCGACGGCGAACCGCAACGTCTCACGCGCCGCCTCGCCGAGCCGGGACGCGAGCAGCACGGCGGGCGCGGCGCCCTCACCGAGGGTCGGCAGCGGTACGTCGTACCCGCCGGCGGTGCCCCCCTCGTCCCCGAACCCGTCGCCCCGGCCCGGCCCTTGGCCGTACGGCGCGTCCGCCAGCTCGTGGACGAGGACCCCGTCCGCCTCGTACGGCTCGGAGTTTGCCTCGGCCCGCTGCCGGTCGCGTCCGCGCAGCAGCGCCCCGGCCTGGACGAAGCGCTGCGGCAGCCCCTCGGACTCGAACCAGAGGTCGCCCGCCCAGTTCGTCTCCTCGTCCGTCAGCGGGCGCCCCGTGGCACGCTCCAGCAGGTCGAGCGAGGCGCCGCGGCCGAGACCGCCGAGCAGGACGTCTTCGATTCGCGCGCGCGATATGGGGGCGTCGACGTCGGGGGTGATCGCGAGCAGGAAGGCGCATTCGGGCGCCGCTTCGAGGAGTTCGTCCAGCGGCTCGCCGCCGAATTCGAGGTCGTCCACGACGACCACGGCGCCGATGCCACGGACCAGTTCGTGCAGACCCCCGCGGTCGGGGCGGTACAGCACGGACCGGTAGACGGCGGCGTACAGCTCGTACAGCAGCTCGGTGACGGTGCGGTGGTGGCCGGAGAGCCGTACGACCCCGTCCGGCGCGAGGCCTTCGCAGTCGCCGGCGACAGCTTCGAGCAGTGCCGTACGGCCGGAGCCGGCCGACCCGGTGAGCCGTACGGAGAGTCCGCGCCCCAGCAGCGCGACGAGCTGTTCGCGCTCCTCCTGACGCTCCAGCAGCGGGAGCGGGGCCGCGCCGGGCCCCGGCGGCATGGGCGGGCGGCCCGCGCGGCGCCGCTCCGCCCGCTCGTCGGCGTCGAGCCTGACGGGGGCGGGCGGATGCGAGCCCGGCGGGCAGGGCTCGATCTCGCTGCCGTCGACGGGGTTGACGGTGATCAGGAAGTCGCCCGAGATCAACTCGACGGTGCGCGCGGGTGCCGGGTGCGTGAGCCACGGAGTCGGCCGGTCGGCGGCCTCGGCGGGTCTGTCGTCGGCGCGCCCGGCACCGGCGGCACCGGTGTCGGCGGGGCCGGCACCCGCGGGACGTGGGTCCGCCGGGTGGGTCGGGTCGGTCGGGTTCATCGTCAAAGCCCCCCAGATCGTGGCGTACGGTTGCCCTCCCGGCCCCGCACGCCCCGCTGTCACTTCTGGTCCGGTGCCCGCCGCATGGGTCTTCGGTCGGCCGACGGCCGAACCCTAAACCTCGGCACAGTATCCAGGAACAGCCGGGGTGCCACCGCGTCCGAGACGTCACGGTCTCGTGAGGATTGTGCGGGGCGCCGCGGGAACGCTCAGACGCGCGGAAGCGACTCCGCCGCGATACCGCCCTCGATGGCGAGGATGCGGTGCAGCCGGGTGGCCACCAGCAGGCGCTGCATCTGGGCGGGCACCCCGCGCAGGACGAGTCTGCGACCGCACCGGCCGGCCCGCCGGTGCGCGCCCATGATGACGCCGAGCCCGGTGGCGTCCCAGGAATCAAGTCCGGTCAGATCGAGCACCAGATCGCCGACTCCGTCGTCGACGGCCGTGTGCAGGACCGTACGGGCGTCCGCCGCGCTGCGGACGTCGAGGCGGCCCTCGACGACCAGCCCGGCGTGGTCGCCCCTGATGTACATATGCGCTCCCCGAATGCTTATGTGCTGCGCGTGCGTCTTCTCTGGCTTCTTCTGGCTTCTTCTGGCTTCTTCTGTCTTCTCTGTCTTCGTACGACGTGTTCGTGCAATGTCCTTGTGCAACAACTGACAGCCGCGCGGCCGAGGAAGTTGTCGTCCGTGAGTGAACTGATACCGAATTCACCCGGTGGGGTGAGAACGGCGGAGTGAGAGCGGAACGTACGAGATCAGTGCTTGTAGAAGCCCTGCCCGCTCTTGCGTCCGATGTCACCCGCGTCCACCATCCGGCGCATCAGCTCGGGCGCCGCGAACTTCTCGTCCTGCGACTCGGTGTAGATGTTGTCGGCCGCGTGCAGCAGGATGTCGACGCCCGTGAGGTCGGCGGTCGCGAGCGGCCCCATGGCGTGCCCGAAGCCGAGCTTGCACGCGATGTCGATGTCCTGCGCCGTGGCGACGCCCGACTCCTGGAGCTTGGCCGCCTCGACGACCAGGGCGGTGATCAGGCGGGTGGTGACGAAGCCCGCGACGTCACGGTTGACGACGATGCAGGTCTTGCCGACCGATTCGGCGAACTCCCGTGTGGTGGCGAGAGTTTCGTCGCTGGTCTTGTAGCCGCGTACCAGTTCGCAGAGGTTCATCATCGGTACGGGCGAGAAGAAGTGCGCGCCCACGACCCGTTCGGGGCGCTGCGTCGCCGCGGCGATCTTGGTGATCGGGATGGCCGAGGTGTTGGAGGCGAGGACGGTGTCGTCGCGTACGAGCTTGTCGAGCGTGCGGAAGATCTCGTGCTTGATGTCGAGCTTCTCGAACACGGCCTCGACGACGATGTCGGCGTCGCCCGCGGCGTCCAGATCGGTGGTCGTGGTGATCCGGGCGAGCGCGGCGTCCGCGTCCGCCTCCTCAAGCTTTCCCTTGGTGACGAATTTGGCGTACGAGGCGCGGATCGCGTCCTTGCCACGGGCCAGGGCCTCGTCGGTCACATCTCGCAGAATGACGTCCCAGCCCGCCTGGGCCGAGACCTGCGCGATTCCGGACCCCATGAGTCCGGCACCGATGACGGCGAGCTTCCTGGCCACGACGTACCCCTTGATTTCCGCTCCGGACCGGCGCGCGCGGCTTAACACGCGCTTTACATTTCTCTCTCTGCCGGAGGTTATCGGTCGTGAGCTGCCCTGTGTTGGTGAAGAGATGCGCGTCACGTCTCACATGACGGACATCACATCGAGAACGCACCGGGCGCCTCATCAACCGTGCCGTACAGCGTACTTGAGCGTTCTTTCGCCCCGCACGCCGCCGATGCCGTCGGCAGCCGACCGGCAGGCCTGGGCCGACCGGCAGGCCTAGGCTGACCGCATGGTCAATCTGACGCGTATCTACACCCGTACCGGCGACAAGGGCACCACGGCGCTCGGCGACATGAGCCGTACCGCCAAGACCGACGCGCGGATCGCCGCCTACGCCGACGCCAACGAGGCGAATGCCGTCATCGGTACGGCGATCGCGCTGGGGCAGCTGAGGGACGACGTCGTGAAGGTCCTCGTCCGGGTCCAGAACGACCTCTTCGACGTCGGCGCCGACCTCTCCACACCGGTGGTCGAGGAGCCGAAGTACCCGCCGCTGCGGGTCGAGCAGTCGTACATCGACAAGCTGGAGGCGGACTGCGACCTGTTCCTGGAGGAGGTCGAGAAGCTGCGGAGCTTCATCCTGCCGGGCGGTACGGCGGGGGCGGCGCTGCTGCACCAGGCGTGCACCGTCGTACGGCGCGCGGAGCGCTCGACGTGGGCGGCGTTCGAGGTGCACGGGGAGATCATGAATCCGCTCACCGCGACGTATCTCAACCGTCTCTCCGACCTCCTGTTCATCCTGGCCAGGGTGGCCAACAAGGAGGTCGGAGACGTGCTGTGGGTACCGGGCGGGGAACGCTAGCCGCCGCGCGGTTAGCGGTCGCTGTAGGACCTGGGCTTGTCCACCGGGGCGTGGTCGCCCGAACCCTTCTTCGGGAACAGCGTGTAGCTGGCGGCCCACACCAGGTTGATGCCGATCAGGAAGAGCATCTTCTGCTGCCACGCCTGGAGCGATCCGATGTCCCCGTCCGATCCGACGTACCAGATGGCGCCCTGGAGCAGGCCCATCGCGATGGCCGACGCCACGATCCAGCGGGCGGCCGTCTTCCACTCGTGGATCGCGCGGGCCTTGCCGTACTTCGGCGGCAGCACGGGCGGCGGGCCGCCCGCGAAGCGGTGGGCGAAGCGCTGGTCGGCCCACTTGATCAGCTGGGGGCCGAGGGCCACCGAGAAGCCGATGTAGACCGCGGCCAGGCCGTGCTTCCAGTCCGGTTCTGCGCCGTTCTTGAGGTCGATCGCCGTCACGACGAGCAGCAGGACCTCCAGCAACGGCTCGCACAGCAGCACCGCCATCGAAGCGCGCGGCATGCGGGCGAAGTAACGCAAGGACAGTCCGATGCCCAGCAGCACCCAGAATCCGACCTCGCAGATGATGATCAGCGTGATGATCACGACAGCCCCCTTTCGGCTCATTCCCAGCCTCCCGCCCCTCCGGGCCGAGAACGTCGTCACCAGTGACGAACCGTGACTGCATCCTTCGATGTACCGCGTCATCGCCCGGTACGTGGAGGTGCCCGCGCGGGGTGCCGTGTTTGATGGAGGGGTGACCGTTTTCCCCCGTCCGCACCGCGAGGACGTGCTGATCTCGGCGGCCGGCCTGCTCGGCGGCGTGCTGCTGTGGGCGCTCGGGCTGCACACCCAGGGCGGCCGTGGGCTGCCCGGTCTCTGGGTGCTCGGGCCGCTCGTCGCCATCTCCCTGGTGGAGTTGGTGCGCCGGAGCGCGCCCCGCACCGCCCTCCTCGTCGCCACACTGGCGCTGGTCGCCGACCAGTTCACCCTGGGCAGTGTGGCGACGGTCGCCATGTTCACGGACATCGTGTACGCGGCGGTGCTGTACGGCAGCCCGTCCGCCGCCCGCCGTATTCCCTGGGGCACGGCGGTGGTCACGGTCACCTTCACCGTCGCGGCCCTGAGCTGGCTCCGCTCGCCCGAGGCGCTGCTGTTCGGGGTGGTCGTCGCCGCGATCACGATCGCCCCGGCCACCACCGGTGTGCTGGTGCGCAATCACCGCGACGCCGCCGAGGCCGCCCGGCTGCGGGCCGAACAGACCACGCTGCTGGCCGAGATGGACCGTACGCAGGCCGTGACGGCCGAGCGCGCGCGGATGGCCCGCGAGCTGCACGACATGGTCGCCAACCATCTGTCGGCCATCGCGATCCACTCCACCGCCGCGCTCTCCCTCGACGACGCGCGCACCACGAAGGACGCGCTGGCGGTGATCCGCGAGAACAGCGTCGCGGGACTGGCCGAGATGCGCCGGCTGATCGGGCTGCTGCGGGACGCCGGCGACGACCGGGAGCCGGCGGCGGCGCCGACACTGCGGGCGCTCGACTCGCTCATGGAGCAGGCGCGTACGAACGGCGCGTCCAGCGGGCTGGTGTTCGCGCTGGAGGACCGGCGGGGCGACGGCGCGGCGCTGCCCGCGTCGGTGGAGATGGCCGCGTACCGCATCGTCCAGGAGTCGCTGACGAACGCGCTCAAGCACGCACCACGGGGCACGGTGACGGTGGCCCTGGAGCTCTCACGGCGCGCTCTGCGCGTCGAGGTCGCCAGCCCGTACGGCGACCGGCCCGGCCCCCGCGCGCCCGGCTCCGGCGCCGGTCTGGTCGGGATGCGTGAGCGGGTCGCGCTGCTGGACGGGGCGTTCGAGGCGGGCCCGGTGACGGCGGACGACGCCGGCGGGACGAAGATCTGGCGGGTACGGGCGCTGCTGCCCGTCGACGAGGAGAGCGGCACTTCATGACGATCCGGGTTCTGGTGGCCGAGGACCAGTCGGCGGTACGCGCGGGGCTGGTGCTGATCCTGCGCAGCGCGCGGGAGATCGAGGTGGTGGGCGAGGCGGGGGACGGCGAGGAGGCCGTACGGCTGGCCCGTGAACTGCGCCCGGACCTGGTGCTGATGGATGTTCAGATGCCGCGGCTCGACGGGGTGTCGGCGACCCGGCAGGTGGTGGCGGAGAAGCTGGCGGATGTACTCGTACTGACGACGTTCGACCTGGACGAGTACGTCTTCGGCGCGCTGCGCGCGGGCGCGTCCGGGTTCCTGCTGAAGAACACCGAGGCGCGGGAGTTGATCGAGGCGGTACGGACGGTGGCGCGCGGCGAGGGGCTGATCGCACCGGCCGTGACGCGCCGGCTGATCGCGGAGTTCGCGTCGCCGAAGGCCGTACGGTCACCGGAGGCGCCGGACCTCGCGGTGCTCGACGCGCTCACCCGGCGCGAGCGCGAGGTGCTGTCGTCTCTGGGCAGCGGGCTGTCCAACGCGGAGATCGCGGTACGGCTCGACATGGCCGAGGCGACGGTCAAGACACATGTGAGCAGGCTGCTGGGCAAGTTGGGGCTGCGCAGCCGGGTACAAGCGGCGGTCATGGCACAGGAGTTGGGCATCTGACCCACCCGTCACACCTCTGGTCTGGACCTATTGACGATTGGTCCAGACCTCCTTACTCTCACGCCACTGACTCGTGCGCGAGCTGTCGCAAGAGTCGGGTGTCACGGACCGCACCACCCCGGACCATCCCAGGACTCACCTCAACTCACCGTCGAGGAGTACCCGTTGAGCACGAACACCTCCCTGCGAAGAACCAGATTCAGGTCCAGATCCGTCGCGGCGCTGACCGCACTGCTCCTCCCCCTCGCCGCCATGGTCGGCCTCGCGTCCCCCGCCGAGGCAGCCGAGTCGGCCACCGCCACGTACACCAAGAAGTCCGACTGGGGCACCGGCTTCGAAGGCTCGTGGACGGTGAAGAACACCGGCACCACGACCCTCAACTCCTGGACCGTCGAGTGGGACTTCCCCGCCGGCACCGGCGTCACCACCGCCTGGGACGCCACGGTCACCAAGAGCGGCACCAACCACTGGACCGCCAAGAACGTCGGCTGGAACGGCACCCTGAACCCGGGCGCCTCCGTCACCTTCGGCTTCAACGGCACCGGCCCCGGCGCCCCCTCCGGCTGTAAGCTCAACGGCCTGTCCTGCGACGGCGGCAGCGTCCCCGGCGACACGGCCCCCACCGCGCCCGGCACACCCACGGCGAGCGAGATCACCAACACGTCGGCGAAGCTCAGCTGGAGCGCGGCCACCGACGACAAGGGCATCAAGAACTACGACGTCCTGCGGGACGGCTCGAAGATCGCCACGGTCACCGGTACGACGTACACGAACACCGGCCTGACGGCGGGCACCAGCTACTCCTACAGCGTCCAGGCCCGCGACACGGCCGACCAGACCGGACCGGTCAGCGGCTCCGTCGCCGTCAGGACCACCGGCGGCGGCACGGACCCGGGCCCCGGCGACCAGGTCAAGCTCGGCTACTTCACCGAGTGGGGCGTCTACGACCGCAACTACCACGTCAAGAACCTGGTGACGTCCGGCAGCGCGTCCAAGATCACCCACATCAACTACTCGTTCGGCAACGTCCAGGGCGGCAAGTGCACCATGGGTGACGCGTACGCCGCGACGGACAAGGCGTACACCGCCGACCAGTCCGTCGACGGAGTCGCCGACACCTGGGACCAGCCGCTGCGCGGCAACTTCAACCAGCTGCGCAAGCTCAAGGCGGCCAACCCGCACATCAAGGTCCTCTGGTCCTTCGGCGGCTGGACCTGGTCCGGCGGCTTCGGTGACGCGGTGAAGAACCCGGCCGCGTTCGCGCAGTCCTGCTACGACCTGGTCGAGGACCCGCGCTGGGCCGATGTCTTCGACGGCATCGACCTGGACTGGGAGTACCCGAACGCCTGTGGTCTGAGCTGTGACACCAGCGGTCCCGCGTCGATCACGAACATGATGCAGGCCATGCGCGCCAAGTTCGGCCAGAACTACCTGGTCACCGCGGCCGTCACCGCCGACGCCTCCAGCGGCGGCAAGATCGACGCGGCCGACTACGGCGCCGCCGCGCAGTACATCAACTGGTACAACGTGATGACGTACGACTTCTTCGGCGCCTTCGCCCCGCAGGGCCCCACGGCCCCGCACTCCCCGCTCACCTCCTACCCCGGCATCCCGCAGGCCGGCTTCAACTCCGCCGACGCGATCGCCAAGTACAAGGCGAAGGGCGTCCCGGCCAAGAAGCTGCTGCTGGGCATCGGCTTCTACGGGCGCGGCTGGACCGGCGTCACGCAGGCGGAGCCTGGCGGCACCGCGACGGGCGCGGCCCCCGGCACGTACGAGGCGGGCATCGAGGACTACAAGGTGCTCAAGAACACCTGCCCCGCCACCGGCACCGTCGGCGGCACGGCGTACGCGAAGTGCGGCAGCAACTGGTGGAGCTACGACACCCCGGCGACGATCGCGTCGAAGATGACCTGGGCCAAGGGCCAGGGTCTCGGCGGAGCGTTCTTCTGGGACTTCACCGGTGACACCGCGAACGGCGAACTCGTGACCGCGATCAACAACGGTCTGAAGTAGCACCGGCACGGCACACAGCGAGGGGGACGGCGCCCACGGGCACCGTCCCCCTCGTCGTACGTCCGAGAAGCCCGGCTACTCAGGCGACATTGACCCGCTGGCCGGGCGGCGCCGCCTCCAGCCAGGCGAGGAAGCCGGTCAGCGCGTCCTCGCTCATCGCCAGCTCCAGGCGCGTCCCCTTGTGGACACAGCCGAGCACGACGGAGTCGGAGAGCAGCGCCAGCTCCTCCTCGCCCTCGGGAGCGCGCCGGGCGCGCACCTCGATGGCCGAGCGCTCAAGGCTGCGGCGGGGCCTCGGGGAGTACGAGAAGACCCGGAACCAGTTGATCCGGTCGCCGCTGTAGCGGGCGACGCCGTACACCCAGCCCTTGCCGGACGTGTCGGGCTCCTCGCCCACGTTCCAGCGCAGCGAGCAGTCGAAGGTCCCGCCGGACCGCTGGATCAGCCGTCGGCGCAGCCCGAAGACGAAGAGCCCCACCGCGACCAGCAGGACGACCAGTCCGCAGACAAGCAGAGCGAGGACCATCGATACCGACCTCCTCGCCTCATCGAGTAACCCGTACGAACGAACAGAAACAGCGGCCCCATCGCCTCAGCCGCGACACGGTCTGGATGACTCCAGAACGGGCCGCGGCTGAGGGTAATTCTCCAGGAGCGGTGCGTCAGCGCACCGCCACAGCGCGCAGTCGGACATCGGCGCGCCGCTCGGCGGCGTCGTCCTCACCCGACTTCGCACGCTCCAGCGCGCGCTCGGCACGCTGGGCGTCGATCTCGTCCGCAAGCTCGGCGATCTCCGCGAGCAGCGAGAGCTTGTTGTCGGCGAACGAGAGGAAACCGCCGTGCACAGCGGCCACGACCGTTCCGCCCTCGGTCGTACGGATGGTCACGGGGCCCGACTCCAGCACACCGAGCAGCGGCTGGTGACCGGGCATGACGCCGATGTCGCCGGAGGTGGTGCGCGCGACGACCAGGGTGGCCTCGCCGGACCAGACACTGCGGTCCGCGGCGACCAGCTCGACGTGCAGCTCAGCAGCCAAGGGTGCTCCTCGGGTCACCACCCGGCTGTGTCGCCGGGTGTCGGTCTAATTCTATGGGGTCACGATCGGCGGTTCGGAGGGGGGCGGTACGAGCCCGCCCCCCGCCGAATGAGTCGGTGACTCAGGAGACGCCGAGCTCCTTGGCGTTCGCCTTCAGGTCCTCGATACCACCGCACATGAAGAACGCCTGCTCAGGGAAGTGGTCGTAGTCGCCGTCGCAGATCGCGTTGAACGCGGAGATCGACTCGTCGAGCGGCACGTCGGAGCCGTCCAGGCCGGTGAACTGCTTGGCGGCGTGGGTGTTCTGCGACAGGAAGCGCTCGACGCGACGGGCGCGGTGGACGATGAGCTTGTCCTCCTCGCCCAGCTCGTCGATACCGAGGATCGCGATGATGTCCTGGAGGTCCTTGTTCTTCTGCAGGATTCCCTTGACGCGGCTGGCCGCGTCGTAGTGCGCCTGCGAGATGTAACGCGGGTCCAGGATGCGGGACGTCGAGTCCAGCGGGTCCACCGCCGGGTAGATGCCCTTCTCCGAGATCGGACGCGACAGCACGGTCGTCGCGTCGAGGTGCGCGAAGGTCGTGGCCGGGGCCGGGTCGGTCAGGTCGTCCGCCGGCACGTAGATCGCCTGCATCGAGGTGATCGAGTGGCCACGGGTCGAGGTGATGCGCTCCTGGAGCACACCCATCTCGTCCGCCAGGGTCGGCTGGTAGCCCACCGCGGACGGCATACGGCCGAGCAGCGTGGAGACCTCGGAGCCGGCCTGGGTGAAGCGGAAGATGTTGTCGATGAAGAGGAGCACGTCCTGCTTCTGCACATCGCGGAAGTACTCCGCCATGGTGAGGGCGGACAGGGCGACCCGCAGACGGGTGCCCGGCGGCTCGTCCATCTGGCCGAAGACCAGCGCGGTCTTGTCCAGGACGCCCGACTCGGTCATCTCGTCGATGAGGTCGTTGCCCTCACGGGTGCGCTCACCGACACCGGCGAACACGGAAACACCGTCGTGCAGCTTCGCCACACGCATGATCATTTCCTGGATGAGGACCGTCTTGCCGACGCCCGCTCCACCGAAGAGACCGATCTTGCCGCCCTTGACGTACGGGGTCAGCAGGTCGACGACCTTCAGGCCGGTCTCGAACATCTCGGTCTTCGACTCAAGCTGGTCGAAGGCCGGGGCCTTGCGGTGGATCGGCCAGCGCTCGGTGATCTGAGCCGTGCCGTCCGGGTCGTTCAGGATCTCGCCGAGGGTGTTGAACACCTTGCCCTTGGTCACGTCACCGACGGGCACCGAGATGCCCGCGCCGGTGTCCGTCACCACGGCCTGGCGGACCAGACCGTCGGTCGGCTGCATCGAGATGGCGCGGACCAGTCCCTCACCCAGGTGCTGGGCGACTTCGAGCGTCAGCGTCTTCTTCTTGCCGTCCTCGGCCGGGTCGGCCACCTCGACGTGCAGTGCGTTGTAGATCTCCGGCATCGCGTCGACGGGGAACTCCACGTCGACGACCGGGCCGATGACCCGGGACACGCGGCCCGTGGCCGTGGCCTCAACAGTGGTCGTCATTACTTTTCACTCCCCGCGGTCGCGTCGGCCAGGGCGCTGGCGCCACCGACGATCTCGCTGATTTCCTGGGTGATTTCGGCCTGGCGGGCCGCGTTGGCAAGCCGGGAGAGGCTCTTGATGAGATCCCCGGCGTTGTCGGTCGCCGACTTCATCGCGCGCCGGGTGGCCGCGTGCTTGGAAGCGGCGGCCTGGAGCAGCGCGTTGTAGATACGGCTCTCGACGTAGCGCGGCAGCAGGGCGTCGAGGACGTCCTCCGCCGACGGCTCGAAGTCGAACAGCGGAAGGATCTCGTGCTTTGCCGCCGAGTCCTCTTCCTCCGCCGACGCATCGAGGGAGAGAGGCAGCAGCCGGTTCTCCACCGGCGTCTGCGTCAGCATCGAGACGAACTCGGTGAAGACGATGTGGAGTTCGTCCACGCCGCCGTCCGCCGTGTCCCGCTGGACCGCCTCGATCAGCGGTCCGGCGACCTTCTTGGCGTCCGCGTAGCTCGGACTGTCGGTGAAGCCGGTCCACGACTCCGCGACCTCGCGCTCACGGAAGCCGTAGTAGGCGACACCCTTGCGGCCGACGATGTACGTGTCGACCTGCTTGCCCTCACTCGTGAGCCGCTCGGTGAGCCGCTCGGCCGCCTTGATGGCGTTGGAGGAGTAGCCGCCGGCCAGTCCGCGGTCGCTCGTGACGAGCAGAACCGCGGCCCGTACCGGCGCCTCGGCCTCCGTGGTCAGGGGGTGCTTGGTGTTGGATCCGGTCGCCACCGCCGTGACCGCGCGGGTCAGCTCGGTCGCGTACGGCGTGGAGGCCGTCACCTGGCGCTGCGCCTTGACGATGCGCGAGGCGGCGATCATCTCCATCGCCTTGGTGATCTTCTTGGTCGCGGTGACGGATTTGATGCGACGCTTGTAGACCCGGAGCTGGGCTCCCATGAGTCAGGTCCCTTCCGTCGTCACTTGGAGACGTTGACGCCGGCCGGGGCGTCGTCGCCCAGAAGCTTGCCGTCCGAGGTCTCGAACTGCTTCTTGAAGGCGGCGATGGCGTCGCTGATGGACTCAAGAGTGTCGTCCGACATCTTGGCGCCCTCGGCGATGCTGGTCAGCAGCTCCTTGCGCTCGCGGCGCAGGTGCTCCAGCAGTTCGCTCTCGAAGCGGCTGATGTCCTCGACCGGGACGTCGTCCATCTTGCCGGTGGTGCCGGCGTAGATGGAGACGACCTGCTCCTCGACCGGGTACGGCGCGTACTGCGGCTGCTTCAGCAGCTCGACCATGCGCTGACCACGCTGGAGCGAGGCCTTCGACGCGGCGTCCAGGTCGGAACCGAAGGCGGCGAACGCCTCCAGCTCGCGGTACTGGGCGAGGTCCACGCGGAGGCGACCCGACACCTGGCGCATGGCCCGGTGCTGGGCGGAGCCGCCGACTCGGGAGACCGAGATACCGACGTTCAGCGCGGGCCGCTGGCCGGCGTTGAACAGGTCGGACTCCAGGAAGCACTGGCCGTCGGTGATGGAGATGACGTTGGTCGGAATGAACGCCGACACGTCGTTCGCCTTGGTCTCGACGATGGGCAGGCCCGTCATCGAACCGGCGCCCATGTCGTCGGAGAGCTTGGCGCAGCGCTCCAGCAGACGAGAGTGCAGGTAGAAGACGTCGCCCGGGTAGGCCTCACGGCCCGGCGGACGGCGCAGCAGCAGCGAGACGGCGCGGTAGGCGTCGGCCTGCTTCGACAGGTCGTCGAAGATGATCAGGACGTGCTTGCCCTGGTACATCCAGTGCTGACCGATGGCCGAACCGGTGTACGGGGCCAGGTACTTGAAGCCCGCCGGGTCGGACGCCGGGGCGGCGACGATCGTCGTGTACTCAAGCGCGCCGGCCTCTTCCAGCGCACCGCGTACGGACGCGATGGTGGAGCCCTTCTGGCCGATGGCGACGTAGATGCAGCGCACCTGCTTGTTCACGTCGCCCGAGCGCCAGTTGTCGCGCTGGTTGATGATGGTGTCGACGGCCAGGGCGGTCTTGCCGGTCTGGCGGTCGCCGATGATCAGCTGACGCTGGCCCCGGCCGATCGGCACCATCGAGTCGACGGCCTTGTATCCGGTCTGCATCGGCTCGTGCACCGACTTACGGACCATGACGCCCGGAGCCTGGAGCTCCAGGGCGCGGCGGCCGTCGGTCGCGATCTCGCCGAGGCCGTCGATCGGGGTGCCGAGCGGGTCGACGACACGGCCGAGGTAACCCTCGCCGACGCCGACGGAGAGCACCTCGCCGGTACGGGTGACCGACTGACCCTCCTCGATACCGCTGAACTCACCGAGGATGACCGCGCCGATCTCGCGCTCCTCCAGGTTCAGGGCGAGACCCAGGGTCCCGTCCTCGAACTTCAGCAGTTCGTTCGCCATGGCCGAGGGCAGACCCTCGACCTTCGCGATGCCGTCACCGGCAACGCTGACCGTCCCGACCTCCTCGCGCGAGGCCGCGTCCGGCTTGTACGACTGGACAAAGTTCTCCAGCGCATCCCGGATCTCCTCCGGCCGGATCGTGAGCTCCGCCATCTGGATTCCCTGCTCTCCTTGTTGGGCCCGAAGTTCTATGGGGGTCTGGGGGCGACCCCCAGGAATCTTCTGCAATTTCTGCACGGCCCAACCGGGCCGCAGTTCTTGATCTCTGGATATGTGTGTCGGTAATCCGGCTGTCACGTAACGGTGAGCGGCCTTCAGCCGGCCAGCCGCCGTGCCGCCTCGTCGAGGCGTTCCGCGACCGTGCCGTTGACGACCTCGTCGCCGACACGGACCGAGACTCCGCCGAGGACCTCGGGGTCCACGTCGAGGTTCAGATGCATCGGGTGGCCGTACAGCCTGGCCAGGGCCGCGCCGAGGCGCTGCTTCTGGCCTTCGGTGAGGGGTACCGCCGACGTGACGACGGCCACCATCCGGTCCCGGCGCGCCGCGGCGAGCCGGGACAGGGTCTGAAGACCCGCTTCCAGGCTACGTCCACGGGGCTGGGTGACGAGACGGACGACCAGACGCTCGGTGCTCGGGTTGGCCCGGCCGCCCAGCAGGCTGGTCAGCAGCCCGGTCTTGGCCGACACCGTCGCCGCCCGGTCGGTCAGCGCGGCACGCAGCTCGGTGCTGGACTCGACGATCCGGCCGAACCGGAACAGCTCGTCCTCCACGTCGTCGAGGCCACCGGCCCGCTGCGCGGCGGTGAGCTCGGCGAGGGCCGCCAGCTCCTCCACCGCGTCGACCAGGTCACGCGGCTGCGACCAGCGGGACCGGACCATGCCGGTGATCAGGTCGGCGGCCTCGCCGCCCACCTGCCCGCCCAACAGTCCGCCGGCCAGCTCGGCCTTGGACTCGCCGGCCCGCGCCGGGTCGGTCAGGACCCGGCGCAGCGACACCTCGCGGTGGAGCAGCGCGGTGACGGCGGTCAGCTCCTCCGCGAGCTTCGCCGCGTCGACCGAGGTGTTGTCGGTCAGCGCGTCGAGACGCTCACGTGCGGCGGCCAGCGCCGCGCGGCTCGCGCCGTTCATGCTCATCGGGCCGCCTCAGCCTTCGACGCGCCGTCCTCGAGCTCGTCGAGGAAGCGGTCGATGGTGCGGCTCTGCCGGGCGCTGTCCTCAAGGGACTCACCCACGAGCTTGCCGGCGAGATCGGTCGCGAGCTTGCCGACGTCCTGGCGGAGCGCCGAGGCCGCGGCCTTGCGGTCGGCCTCGATCTGGGCGTGACCGGCCGCGACGATCTCCTCGCGCTGCCGCTGCCCTTCCGCCTTCATCTCCTGGATGATGGTGGCGCCCTGCTCGGTCGCCTCCTGACGGAGACGAGCCGCCTCGTGACGCGCTTCGGCGAGCTGGGCCTTGTACTGCTCCAGGACGCTCTGCGCTTCGGTCTTGGCCTCTTCCGCCTTCTCGATGCCACCTTCGATGGCCTCACGTCGCTCTTCCAGAACCTTGTTGATGTTCGGGAGGAGCTTCTTGGCGAGGAAGCCGAAGACGATGGCGAAGGCGATCAGGCCGATGATGAGCTCGTCAGGAAGCGGGACGAGCGGATTCTGAGGCTCCGCCGCTGCCGCAACGTAGAGAGCGTTCACATCAATGCCTTCCGTGAAAGGGGTAGGGCTGTCGGTCCGGCTTACTGGTAGACGAAGCCCATGACGATGCCGATGAGGGCGAGCGCCTCACAGAAGGCGAAACCCATGATCTGGTTGGTGCGGATCAGGCCGGCCGCCTCGGGCTGACGGGCGAGGGCCTGGGTGCCGTTACCGAAGATGATGCCGACGCCGACGCCGGGGCCGATCGCGGCGAGGCCGTAACCGATCGAGGCCACGTTGCCGACGACCGTGGTCTTGGCAGAGGCGAGGTTGACCAATTCGAGAGCAGCGGACATGCCGTTACTTCCTTCTCTTTCACGGACCCGGTGGGGGTTGGCCACCGGACGTTTGTTGGTTCTGGTGTTGGTTCTGGAATTACGGGGCTGGGCTCAGTGGCTCTTGGCGAGCGCGCCCTGGATGTAGCTGCAGGCCAGGAGCACGAAGACGTACGCCTGGACGGCCTGGATGAAGAGTTCGAAGACGGTCATGATCAGCACCATCGCGAACGAGGCACCGGCGTAGACGAAGCCCAGTCCGTTCAGCAGGTAGTACGTGGCCAGCGTGAACATGACGATGAGCAGGTGACCGGCGAACATGTTCGCGAACAGTCGGACCGCGTGGGTGAAGGGCCGGATCAGCAGGTTCGAGAAGAACTCGATCACCACGACGAGCGGCAGGACCCAGCCGAGCGACTTGTCGTAGCCGGTGATGTTCTTCCAACCACCGCTCCATCCGTGGGTCTTGAAGGTCAGGCTGACCCAGAGGATGTAGACGATGATCGCCATCGCCGCCGGGAACGCGATCAGCGAGGTGACCGGGAACTGGGCGAGCGGAATGATCGACCAGAGATTCATCAGCCAGACGAAGAAGAAGATGGACACCATCAACGGGACGTACTTCTCACCGTCCTTCTTGCCGATGATCTCGTAGACGATCCCGCGGCGGACGAAGTCGTAACCGGCCTCGCCGATCATCTGGACCTTGCCCGGCACCATCTTCGGCTTGTTGAACGCCGCCCAGAAGAATCCGACAACCACGATGGAGCTCAGCAGAGCCAGCAGCATCGGCTTGTTGAATTCGTATCCGCCCACCTCGAAAATGGGCTTGTACATGAACGTATGGAGGCCCGGAGCCGGGAACCCGCAGCCGGAAAAGATGTGGCAGCTCGCGTCGAAGGCGAGGGTCTGGGGATCAGCACTCACCGCGGGCTCCTTCAGCGTGGCGCATAGGTACGGCAACCTCGTTGTGTCGGCGCGGCGCGAAGCCGCGGTTCGGCACTGGACTGGTGTGACAGATATGGGGGCGGCTCTCAGGCATGGAGCCTCGCGATGGAACAGGCGTCAGCTCGGATGCCCGCGCCCGCAATGCCGCAGTTGGAACCGGACGATAGCAGGATGCCGAACAGGCACTTATCCCGCCCCTACCCTTCACGCCGAGGACCCCGTCTTCTCGGCCTTCGTGGCCGTGGAGGACTCGGGTTCGACGTAGAGGATCTTGGCCTTCATGTACGCGCGGGCCTGTGCGGCGATCCAGACGAGGGTCGCCGCGAGGAGCGTGAAGCCGAAGGCCTTGGGGTTGAACAGCGTGGTGTCCTTGAAGACCGCCAGGAAGACGAGCAGCAGCAGCAACTGGGCGGTGTAGAGCATCAGCCCCATCGCCTGGAAGAGATGCGGGAGCGACTTCGCGGTGCGCTGGAGGACGGTGAGACCGACACCCATGAAGAGAATGACCACCACCACACCGACAGCGGCTCCCAGAGCGCCCTTGCCACCACTGACCACACCACTGATCACCGCGGCGACGACGCCGGCGGCGGCGGTGGGTACGGCGGAATTGAGCAGGATCCGGACGTCGTTGGTCGGCATGGCGGCAGCTCCGCTTGCTGGGTGGGGCAGATGGTGTCGTCATGGACGAGCGTAGGCCCGGTCCGAGAGTTGGATTCTCGGGCCAACGGACCGTCGCACTACGGTCCTTCGGCTCTGGCGCCGGGTCTCGTGAACGGTATCACAAACTATTTGATGAGGTCTTTACCATGAACGTGTGCTTACCGTCACACATGAGGACCAATTCACGCGTCCGAGTCTGACACCGGCACGTCTTGTCTGGTAATGGGGCCCCTTGAGGCAATTCTCAGTACGCGGAATCCGCTTTGCGTCGGTCGGGAAAACGAGATCGCGGTCCGATCGCGGTCGCCCCGTTGACGCCCGCCGGCACCGGGGCCAGTTCGTCGGCCGCCACGTCCCCGGCCGGGCGGGAATCGTGAGGCACCTGTGATCCGGTGCCCGGCCGGCTCTCCCGCGGCTCCGCCGCCTCCTGGGCGGCTTGTGCCAACTCCCCCTGGACCGCCCGTCCGCGGCGCCGGTAGCGGGGCGGCACGACGGCCTCGGCCCAGCGCGGGGCACGCGGTGTGAAGCGCGGCAGCAGCAGGAGCAGCAGCCCGAGCGCGCTCAGTGCGACGACCGCGAGAACGATCCACATCGTGGACATCGTGGACGAGGAGTGGACCGAGTACAGCACCACGCCGAAGGCGATCAGCGCCGACCAGAAGTACATGATCAGTACGGCCCTGCTGTGCGAGTGCCCGATCTCCAGCAGCCGGTGGTGGAGATGACCGCGGTCGGCGGCGAACGGCGACTGGCCGTTCCAGGTGCGGCGCACGATCGCGAGCACGAGGTCGGCCACCGGGATCGCGATGATCGTCAGCGGCAGCAACAGCGGGATGAAGACCGGCAGCGCGGCGTGCGTCGCCTCACGGGTCGAGCCGTCCGCGTAGATCTTCAGGGCGTCCGGATCGACCTGCCCCGTCACGGAGATGGCGCCCGTCGCGAGGACCAGACCGATCAGCATCGAGCCCGAGTCACCCATGAAGATCCGGGCCGGATGCATGTTGTGCGGCAGGAAGCCGATGCCCATGCCCATGAGGATCGCGGCGAACAGGGTGGCCGGGGCGGCGGCCTCGATGCCGTACCCGTACCAGATGCGGTAGGCGTAGAGGAAGAACGCCGCCGCCGCGATGCAGACCATGCCGGAGGCGAGACCGTCGAGCCCGTCGACGAAGTTGACCGCGTTGATCGTGATCACGACGAGGGCGACCGTGAGGAGCGTGCCCTGCCACGAGGTCAGCGCGACGGTGCCGACACCGGGCACCGGGATCCACAGGATCGTCAGCCCCTGCATCACCATCACACCGGCGGCGATCATCTGGCCGCCCAGCTTGATCAGGGCGTCGATCTCGAACTTGTCGTCCAGGACACCGATCAGCCAGATCAGCGCGGCACCGGAGAGCAGCGCGCGGGGCTCGTTCGACTGCTCGAAGACCCCGCTGAGATTCTGCAGGTTGCTGGCGACCAGAAGTCCGGCGCACAGGCCGAAGAACATGGCGATACCGCCGAGACGCGGTGTCGGTTCGCGGTGGACGTCGCGGGCGCGGATCGCGGGCATCGCGCCGATCGCGATGGCGAACTTCCGCACCGGACCGGTCAGCAGATAAGTCACCGCGGCCGTCACGCAGAGCGTCAGCAGGTAATCACGCACAGGCTGCCCCACAGGAATCGCCGACCGTCTGAGCCACACACACTAGCTCGCGACAGGACGACTGTTGGAACGCGAGTAGCCACATGGTGAAGGACATACACGGCGGCGCGTTGGTTGCACAAATTCGTCCCACCCTGTGTGCCGCCGTTTTTCTCACCGTACGTCGCCGCAGTTCAACGCTGTGCGAGCGACGAAATACTAGTGCGGGGTCGGTACGCCCGTGAGCGCCGTCACCACCGGGTCCAGCGCCTGGTGGATCTCGTCGCCGATGGAGCGGAAGAAGGTGATGGGCGCACCGTACGGGTCGTAGACCTCGTCCGCCTCCGCGTTCGGGGCCAGCAGCCATCCGCGCAGCGCGGCGGCGGCACGCACCAGCGCACGGGCGCGCTCGACCACTCCCTCGTCGAGCGGGTCGGGCAGCGTCGCCGGGTCTATGGCCCGTACGAGACGCGTGAACTCCTTCAGCGTGAAGGTCCGCAGGCCCGCCGAGTGCCCCATCGAGATGACCTGCGCCCGGTGGTCACGCGTCGCCGTGAGCACCAGGTCCGCGCGGATGACGTGCTCGTCCAGCAGCTCCCGCCCGACGAAGCCGGACGGGTCGGCGCCGAAATCCGCCAGGACGGCCTCGGCGTTGGCCTCCATCGAGGCCCCCTCGTGCCCCCAGGTGCCCGCGCTCTCCACGATGAGCCCGCCGGTCAGCCGCTCGCCGAGGCGGTCGCTCAGGGCATGGCGGTTCAGCCGCTCGGTGATGGGCGAGCGGCACACGTTGCCGGTACTGACGTGGAGGATGCGGAAGGTGTCGGGGAGTCCCGCTATGCCACGCCCCTCAGGGGCGGTCAATTGGCCACCTCAAGGTCGGGTACGACCTTGCGCAGCTCGTCGGCGTCGACGGCGCCCGCGCGCAGCAGCAGCGGGACCTTGCCGGTGACGTCCACGATCGAGGACGGCACGATGCCGGGGGTCTTCCCGCCGTCGAGGTAGACCGACACCGCGTCGGCCAGCATCTCCTGCGCCGCGTCGCAGTCCTCCGGCGCCGGGTGTCCGGTCAGGTTGGCGCTGGAGACGGCCATCGGGCCGACCTCGGTCAGCAGTTCGATCGCGACGGGGTGCAGCGGCATCCGGATCGCGACGGTGCCACGGGTGTCACCGAGGTCCCACTGGAGCGACGGCTGGTGCTTGGCGACCAGGGTGAGCGCGCCGGGCCAGAAGGCGTCGACCAGCTCCCAGGCCTGCTCCGAGAAGTCCGTGACCAGGCCGTGCAGGGTGTTCGGGGAGCCGATGAGCACGGGTGTGGGCATGTTGCGGCCCCGGCCCTTGGCGTCGAGGAGATCGGCGACGGCCTCGGAGCTGAACGCGTCGGCGCCGAGCCCGTACACGGTGTCGGTGGGCAGGACGACCAACTCGCCGCGACGGACGGCGGACGCGGCTTCACGCAGACCGGTGATGCGGTCGGTCGCGTCGTTGCAGTCGTATCGCCGTGCCATATCTAACGGTCCCCTCTTGTTGTTTTTAGTGCTCGGTTCGCCTCCGGGGCGCTCTGTGCCCCTGTCGACGGTCGACCGTGCTCGGTCCGCTCGTTCCTCACGGACCTCCGCGCGCTCTCCCTTTCGACAGCGGCGCGCCCCTTCGGCTCACTCGCAGAGAGCCTTGTCCCTGCTCTCGCCCTCACGGCATGGCCTTGCGGGCCGTCGCGAAGCGGGGGCGTTTGTTCAGGTCCGGGTGGTCCGCCGCGTCCGCCCAGCCGGACTCCTCGCTGAAGATCCACGGGACCTGTCCGCCCTGCGTGTCCGCGTGCTCCACGACGACCAGGCCGCCGGGGCGCAGCAGCCGGTGCGCGGTGCGTTCGATGCCCCGGATCGTGTCCAGGCCGTCCTCGCCGGAGAAGAGCGCCATCTCCGGGTCGTGGTCGCGGGCCTCGGGCGCCACGTACTCCCACTCGGTGAGCGGGATGTACGGCGGGTTGGAGATGACCAGGTCGACCTGGCCGTCGAAGTCCGGGAGGGCCGTCAGAGCGTCTCCGCGGTGCACGGTGACCCTGGACCCCTCGGCGTTCCTCCGCGTCCAGGTGAGGGCGTCCTCGGACAGCTCCACGGCGTGCACACGCGAGCGCGGGACCTCCTGTGCCATCGCGAGCGCGATCGCGCCGGATCCCGAGCAGAGATCGACGATCAGCGGCTCGACGACGTCCATCGCGCGGACCGCGTCTATGGCCCAGCCGACGACGGACTCGGTCTCCGGCCGGGGGACGAACACCCCTGGCCCCACCTGGAGTTCCAGGTACCGGAAGAAGACCCGCCCGGTGATGTGCTGGAGCGGTTCACGGGCCTCGCGGCGTGCGACGGTCTCCCAGTAGCGGGCGTCGAACTCCTCGTCCACGACGCTGTGCAGCTCTCCGCGCTTGACGCCGTGCACGAACGCGGCGAGTTCCTCCGCGTCGAACCGCGGCGACGGCACGCCCGCGTCGGCCAGTCGCTGGGTGGCCTGGGCCACCTCGGCGAGCAGCAGACTGCGTGGGGCAGGCCCGCGGCGGAGCCGCTGGGGGTCGCTGGGCCCCCCAGAAGGTGGCTGCACGCTGGTTCCTCCTTCAGACGTGGACGTGGATGTGGACGGGAAGGCAACGTGATCGGTACGGACGTGTCGGTGCTGCGCGGGGCTGCTCAGGCGGCGGCGAGCTTCGCCGCCGAGTCGGCGTCGACGCAGGCCTGGATCACTGCCGCCAGTTCACCGTCGAGCACTTGGTCCAAGTTGTACGCCTTGAAGCCGACGCGGTGGTCCGAGATCCGGTTTTCCGGAAAGTTGTACGTACGGATCTTCTCGGACCGGTCGACGGTACGCACCTGGCTGCGCCGGACGTCGGCCGCGTTCTTCTCCGCCTCCTCCTGTGCCGCGGCGAGCAGCCGCGAGCGCAGGATACGCATGGCCTGCTCCTTGTTCTGGAGCTGACTCTTCTCGTTCTGGCAGGAAGCGACGACGCCGGTGGGCAGATGCGTGATCCGGACGGCGGAGTCCGTCGTGTTGACGGACTGGCCGCCGGGGCCCGACGAGCGGTAGACGTCGATACGCAGGTCGTTGGCGTGGATCTCCACATCGACCTCCTCCGCCTCCGGCGTCACGAGGACACCGGCCGCCGACGTGTGGATCCGGCCCTGTGACTCGGTGGAGGGCACCCGCTGCACGCGGTGCACCCCGCCCTCGTACTTGAGCCGTGCCCAGACGCCCTGTCCCGGCTCGGTGGCCCCGTTGCCGCCCTTGGTCTTCACGGCGACCTGGACGTCCTTGTAGCCGCCCAGCTCGGACTCGGTGGCGTCGATGATCTCGGTCTTCCAGCCGACGCGCTCGGCGTACCGCAGATACATCCGCAGGAGGTCACCGGCGAACAGCGCCGACTCGTCGCCGCCCGCGCCCGCCTTGATCTCCAGGATGACGTCCTTGTCGTCGCTGGGGTCGCGCGGGACGAGCAGCAGGCGGAGCTTCTCGGTCAGCTCATCGCGCTGCTTCTCCAGCACCTTGACCTCGGCGGCGAAGTCGCCGGCCGACGCGTCGGTGGGGTCTGCCGCGAACTCGCGGGCCGTCTCGATGTCGTCCCCGGTCCGCTTCCAGGAGCGGTACGTCCCGATGATCGGGGTCAGTTCGGCGTACCGCTTGTTGAGCTTGCGGGCATGCGCCTGGTCCGCGTGGACCGACGGGTCGGCGAGCTTCTTCTCCAGATCGGCGTGCTCGCCGACCAGTTCCTCGACCGCCTCGAACATTCGGGGGCTCCTGGGTTCGCGTACGTAGGTGCTGCGGGACGGCAAAGCGCCGGTCCCGACGCCCCAGGGCAGGGGCGCCGAGAACCGGCGCAGGTGGCTCGCTACTTGTTGGCGGAGCCGGCGGCAGCCTTGCCGAAGCGGGCCTCGAAGCGGGCCACGCGGCCACCGGTGTCGAGGATCTTCTGCTTGCCCGTGTAGAACGGGTGGCACTCGGAGCAGATCTCGGCACGGACGGAGCCCGATTCGATCGTGCTGCGAGTGGTGAACGACGCACCGCAGGTACAGCTGACCTGGGTCTCGACGTACGTGGGGTGGATGTCGCGCTTCAAGGTGTCTCCTCAGGAACATCCTCGCCAGGCGAGGAAGGCGCCGGGTCGCACGCGCGGATGCTCGTACGTGAACCGGGGCCGACGGACCAGTCTGCCAGGACCAGCCGTATCTCCAAAACCGGGGTGGCCCGGGATCTATTCCCCCGCCGCACCCCCCTGGGGGGTGCCGTCAGCCGCCGCTGACCACGTCGGCGGCGTCCCCTTTGTCGCCCGCGGACTGCTCCGTCGCCGACGCGGGGATCGGCTTGTCGGCGCGGAGCGCGGTCCAGACCTGCTCGGACGCCTTCTCCAGCGGTACGACGCGGTTCGGGTCCAACGGGTCGTACTCGACGGGAAGCGTGATCATGTTGACGTCCTCGGCCCCGAGGCTCTTGAGACCGCCGGCGAAGCTCGCGAGTTCCCTGACCGAGTCCAGCTCGGAGTCGGGGGTGATCGCGCGGGTCGCGGTATCGGCGATGTCGTACAGCTTCTTGGGGCTGCTGAGCAGGCCGATCTCCTTGACCTGGGTGATCAGCGCCTTGATGAAGGCCTGCTGGAGCTGGATCCGGCCCAGGTCGCTGCCGTCGCCGACGCTCTTGCGCGTCCGGACGAGGCCGAGCGCCTGCTCGCCGTCGAGGGTGTGGGTGCCGGGTTCGAGGTTCAGATGACTCTTGGAGTCGTCGATTGCCTCTCTGGTGGTGATCTTCACGCCGCCGAGGTCGTCGACGAGCTGCTTGAACCCGGTGAAGTCGACCTCGATGTAGTGGTCCATGCGGATGCCGGACATCTTCTCGACGGTCTTCACCGCGCAGGCCGGGCCGCCGACCTCGTACGCCGTGTTGAACATGACCCGCTGCGCGCCGGCGGCGGTGGCGCCGTCGGCGTCCTCGCAGTCGGGGCGTTCGACGATCGTGTCGCGCGGTACGGAGACGACACTCGCGCTCTTGTGACCCTCGTTGACGTGCACGATCATCGCGGTGTCCGAACGGGCTCCGCCCTGGTCGGCGCCGTACGAGGAGTTGGAGCCGGAGCGTGAGTCGGAGCCGAGGACGAGGATGTCCATCGAGCCGTTGTCGACGTTCACGGGGCGGTCGGTGCCGAGTCTGGCGTTGATGTCGACGCCCTGGATGTTGCCGTTGAGGGTGAAGTACGCGTATCCGAGACCGAGTCCGCCGACGAGGACCAGGGCGGCGGCCGACCACGCGACCACGGTCATGGCGCGGCGGCGCGCGCCGGGCTTCTTACGGCGCGACCCGGTCGCGCGTATTCGGCCGCCCCTGCTCTGATCGGACATCTGCTCCTCAGCTCTCGTCGGCAAGCTGGCAGAGTCGCACAACAAGCTGTGGCCCCCGCCGGGGCGGGGGCCACAGTGACGTACGGGTGAGTGAACCGTTCAGCAGGTCCTCAGCCGGTCCTCACCTGGGGGTTCATGCGATCGTGTAGTAGCTGTTCCAGCCGGTGCCGAGGCTCACGGGTGTGGCGAAGATCTCGGACGTGGCCTTGCCCGTGCCCTTGAGAAGGGACAGGGTCCCCCCGTTCGTACGGGCGAGGACGTCGGCCTTGCCGTCGCCGTTCACATCGCCGGGGGTGACGATGAGGTTGTACGCCGACCAGTCGCTGCGGACCAGGGTGGGCGTCTCGAACGGGGCGGTGGACTTGCCGGTGCCCTTCACGAGGTAGAGCGCGTTCGTGCCACCTCGGCGGACCAGCAGGTCGGCCTTGCCGTCGTTGGTGAAGTCGCCGTGGCCGCGGACCTGGTTGTAGGCCTGGTAGCCGGTGCCGACCTTGACCGCGGTGTTGAACTTGCCGTTGCCGTAGCTCGGGTACACCATCAGGCTGCCGTCGGAGGTCACGGAGACGATGTCTCCCTTGCCGTCACCGTTCACGTCGCCGGGAGCGACGATCGCGCGGACCGTCTTCCAGTTGGAGAACAGCTTGGTCTTCACATAGGTCGAGCTGCTCACGGAGCGGTGCAGCCAGTACACGTCGCCGGTCGATCCCTGGCGGGCGACGAGGTCCTCGTAACCGTCCCTGTTGAGGTCGGTCTGCACGATGTAGTTGTAGCTGCTGTACGACCCGGCGAACGCCTTGCGGGTGACCTTCTCACCGCTCGACGTGAAGGTGTAGCCGGTGCTGCCCGTGGTGCGGGCGAACGGGTCCGCCCGGTGGTCACGGCTGAAGTTGGTGTCGTCGATACGCGGCTGGAGGGCCGGCATGTACGTCGAGACCTTGGTGTACACGTCGTACAGGCCGTTGAGGTTGCACAGCTCGGACGGGGTGGCCACACCCCACGAGGTGACGCCGACGATCCGGCCGCTCACCATCATCGGGCTGCCGGAGTCACCCGGGCAGGTCGCCTTGCCCGTGCTGTTGTCGCCCGTGCCTCCGACGCCCGCGCAGATCATGTGACCCGCCTTGTAGGCACCGGGCATGCCGAGCGCGGTGTCCAGGTTCTCGGTGCACTCGGCGTCCGAGCGCAGCGGCTGCGTCACCCGCTGGAGGGTGTCGGAGAGCGTGTCGAAGTCCGGGTCCGAGCCGGTCATGCCCCAGCCGTAGGTGGTGGCGGTGGTACCCGCCGCGTACCTGGCGGTGTCACCGTACGAGGCGGGCTGGGCCGGGGTGCCCGTCAGGGGCTTGGCGAGCGTCAGCAGCGCGATGTCGTTGTCGATCTCGGCCGCGTTGTACGACCCCGCGAAGTACGAGCGGCTGATGCCGACCGCGGTGCCCTCGTCGTTCGGACCGCCGGCGAGCTTGGCCGTGTTGGCCAGGATCATGCCGCGGCCGACCATGTCGAGCGCTTTGCCGTTCTCGTCGGTGACGCAGTGCGCCGCCGTAAGAACCTTGTTGGGCGCGACGAGCGTTCCGCCGCAGGTGAAGTAGAAGTATCCGTCGTTGTCGAACTCGAAAAGCAGCTGCACCATCCAGGGGGCGCTGCTGATCGACGTGTTCGTTCCGCCGATGATTCGCGGCGAGACCTCTTTGGAGCTGACGACCTTGGAGTCCTTGGGCGGCAGGAACTTCTCGACTCCGCCGTCGTCGGCCTGGGCGGTGGCGACCAGTCCGCCGGCGAGGACGGCAAGTGCCGCCGTACCAGCGGCTATCAGTCTTCGCATTTTCGAGACAGGTCTGCCATGACGCGACACACGCACGCAAATCTCCCACTGATCAAGGGAATTGGTTTGGCGCCGTGTGGGGGGATGGAACGGCTCATCGAACATTACAGCAGAAATCCGCCCCGTCACCGGAGTAACGGGGCGGATCCATACGGAAGTTGAGCAAACAGACGTCAGTCGTTGCCGTTTCCGGGGGACGGAGTCGTCTTCTGGATCTGAAGCAGGAACTCCGCGTTGGACTTCGTCTTCTTCATCTTGTCCAGGAGCAGTTCGATCGCCTGCTGCTGGTCGAGCGCGTGCAGCACCCGGCGCAGCTTCCAGACGACGGCCAGCTCGTCGCTGCCGAGCAGGATCTCTTCCTTACGGGTGGAGGACGCGTCGACGTCCACCGCCGGGAAGATGCGCTTGTCCGAGAGCTTCCGGTCGAGCTTCAGCTCCATGTTGCCGGTGCCCTTGAACTCCTCGAAGATCACCTCGTCCATGCGCGAGCCGGTCTCGACGAGCGCGGTGGCCAGGATGGTCAGCGAGCCGCCGTCCTCGATGTTGCGCGCCGCGCCGAAGAAGCGCTTCGGCGGGTAGAGCGCGGTCGAGTCGACACCACCGGACAGGATGCGTCCGGAGGCCGGTGCCGCGAGGTTGTAGGCGCGGCCCAGACGGGTGATGGAGTCCAGCAGGACGACCACGTCGTGACCCAGCTCCACGAGGCGCTTGGCGCGCTCGATGGCCAGCTCGGCGACGGTGGTGTGGTCCTCGGCGGGGCGGTCGAAGGTTGAGGAGATGACCTCGCCCTTCACCGACCGCTGCATGTCGGTGACCTCTTCCGGACGCTCGTCGACGAGGACGACCATCAGGTGGCACTCGGGGCTGTTGACCGTGATCGCGTTGGCGATGGCCTGGAGGATCATGGTCTTGCCGGTCTTCGGCGGGGCCACGATCAGACCGCGCTGGCCCTTGCCGATCGGTGCGACGAGGTCGATGATCCGCGTCGTCAGCACACCGGGATCGGTCTCCAGCCGGAGCCGGTCCTGCGGGTAGAGCGGGGTGAGCTTCTGGAACTCCGGCCGCCCGCGGCCCGATTCGGCCGCCATGCCGTTCGCCGAGTCCAGGCGCACCAGCGCGTTGAACTTCTCGCGGCGCTCGCCGTCCTTGGGCTGGCGCACCGCGCCGGTGACGTGGTCACCCTTGCGCAGGCCGTTCTTGCGGACCTGGGCGAGCGACACGTACACGTCGTTGGGGCCCGGCAGATAGCCGGAGGTCCGGATGAAGGCGTAGTTGTCGAGGATGTCGAGGATGCCCGCGACGGGGATCAGCACGTCGTCGTCGGCGACCTGCGGCTCGCCGCCGCCACCGAACTCCTCGCGGCCACGACGGCCACGGCGGTCGCGGTACCGGCCACGCCTGCCGCGCCGGCCGCCCGCCTCGTCGTCGAAGTCGTCCTGCGGCCCGTTGCCCTGGTTCTGACCGCCCTGGCGCTGCTGGCGCTGGCCGCCGGTCTGCTGGCCGCCACCGCCCTGCTGGTCGTCGCCCTTGCCGCGGCGGTCACGCTGGCGGCCCTGCCGGTCGCCGCGCTCCCCGCGCTCGCCCCGCTGGCCGCGCTCCTGGCGGTCGCCCCGGCGTCCGTCGGCGTCGGCGCGGTCGGACGCGGAGACGGCGGCCTCGGCCTTGGTGTCGGGCCGCTCCTCCACCACGGTGTCGGTGCCCGACTCGCGGCTCTCGGTCCTGGTGTCCGGGCTGCCCGCCTGCGCGGTGGCCCTGCGCCGGCGACGCTCGCCCACGGGCTGGTCGTCACTGGCCGGCTGACCCGGAATGTCGATCTGGGAGTCGGCCTTGTCGGCCTTCTCCGCCTTCGCCGGAGCCTGGTCGGCGGACTTCTCCGCCGCCTTGTCGGCGGGGGCGTCGGCGGCCGGCGCGGCGTCCGTACGGGCCTTGGAGGTGGCGCGCCGCTTGGGCTTGGCCTCGGCGTCGCCGCCGGCCGTCCCGTCGCTCTTCGGCGCGGACGAACCGCCCTGCGCCTCCTTGATGACCTCGATCAACTGGCTCTTGCGCATCCGCGCGGTGCCCCTGATGCCGAGGCCGGACGCGACCTGCTGCAGCTCGGCCAGGACCATGCCGTCGAGGCCGGTGCCGGAGCGGCGGCGCCGTGCGGTGGTGCCAGTGGCAGCACCTTCGGCGGGCGCGGTGGTGTCGACGCTGTTGTCGGCGCTCACGCCCATCAGATCGGTGGTGTCGCTCACGAAGGGTCCTTCCCTGGAGCGGACGTCGGCCTTCTGGCTCGGCGACCGGTTGTGCTGTCCGACCGCGGGTTGTGATCGTGTCGATCACCGGCCGAAGTCGGGGCGATGGTCCCGCCGGGTACGGCGGAAGACGTGCGTACGTGCAATGGGTCCGGCCCGAGGTCCCCCTGCTCGGCCCACTCCTGGACATAGCGAGGGGTGTCGTGCCGGTTCCGGGGCGTGCTCAAGACTGCTCAGGCAGGCTGCTCAGGCAGTCGGGGAGGCTCCCGGAAGAATGGTGGTCCCGAATCGGGACGCGAAGCACCGAGCCACAAAGACTTCGGGTGCAGACTTGAGGTTAACACTACCGGCTCCAACAAACATTCCCCCTCTCACTCACCGGCAATCCACCGTCACTGAGAACCGAGCGGCAGAACGCTCGCGCCCGTGCCGTCGAGGCCGAGCCTGTTCGCCGCCCAGCCCTCGCCGGCCAGCCGTGCGACCTTGTCGGCCGCACTGTCCTCGGTCAGCGCCAGGACCGTGGGGCCCGCGCCGGAGATGACCGCGGGCACGCCGTCGGCCCGCAGTCGGTTGACCAGTTCCACACTCTGCGGCATCGCCGGAGCGCGGTATTCCTGGTGGAGCCGGTCCTCGGTGGCGGCGAGCAGCAGCTCGGGACGCCTGGTCAGAGCCTCGACGAGCAGGGCCGCCCGGCCCGCGTTGAAGCTCGCGTCCACATGGGGGACGGCGCGCGGGAGCAGCCCGCGGGCGGTCTCGGTCAGGACGGGCCGGTCGGGCACGAACACCACGGGGACCACGGAATCGGCGGCTTCCATGCGGATGGCGCGCGCCGCTCCCCCGTCGGTCCAGGCGAGGGTGAATCCGCCGAGCAGACAGGCCGCCACATTGTCCGGATGGCCCTCGATCTCGGTGGCCAGCTCCAGCAGCGCCGTCTCGTCGAGCCTGGCGTCGCCGCCTATCGTCACCGCGCGCGCGGCGACGATCCCGGCGCAGATGGCGGCGGACGAGGACCCGAGGCCGCGGCCGTGCGGGATGCGGTTGGCGCAGACGACCTCAAGGCCGCGCGGCTGGCCGCCGAGCAGGTCGAACGCGGTGCGCAGGGACCGTACGAGGAGGTGGTTCTCGTCGCGGGGCAGCGTCTCGGCGCCCTCGCCGGCGATGTCGACGTGCAGCCCGGAGTCGGCGACGCGCACCACCACGTCGTCGTAGAGCCCCAACGACAGGCCGAGGGCGTCGAATCCCGGCCCGAGGTTGGCGCTGGTGGCGGGGACGCGCACCCGTACGGCGGCGGCGCGGAAAGCTGGACCGGCCATCGCTTAGACGACTCTCCTTGTGTGACTGCGAGGAAGGCTGAACGGAGACGAGGCTGCGAGACTGCGGGGTTCGGCGAGGTATGGAAACACCCGACGGCCACGAGGGCAACAACACCGCGGCATATGCGGCGGGGCGGGTCGGGTACAGCCTATCGAAGGAAGGTTCTGTGGCGACATAGGGCGCACAGGAGGCGCACGATGCGTGTCGCGTGCCTTCGTGTGCGCCGATGCAGGATCTTGGTGCGCTCTGTGCGGCTGCCCGTACGGTCCGGATGCGGGCCCGAACCACCCGGACGCGGGCCCGTACCGCGGGTTACGTGAGTCCGAGCCGCTCGGCGGCGGTGACCGCGTCCACCGGCACCGTCACCGGCTGGGGCGCTCCCGCGACCGCCCAGTCCGGGTCCTTGAGCCCGTTGCCGGTCACGGTGCAGACGATCCGCTGCCCGGGATCGACCTTGCCCTCCTCGGCCGCCTTGAGCAGACCGGCCACGGACGCGGCCGACGCCGGCTCGACGAAGACACCCTCCTGGGCGGCCAACAGCCGGTAGGCGCGCAGGATCTGTCGGTCCGTCACCTCGTCGATGAAACCGCCCGACTCGTCCCTGGCGGCGAGCGCCTGCTGCCAGGACGCCGGGTTCCCGATCCGGATCGCGGTGGCCACGGTGTGCGGGTCCTTGACGACCTCGCCGCGTACGATCGGCGCCGAACCCGACGCCTGGAAGCCCCACATGCGCGGCGTACGGGTCGCGGGGCCGTCGGCCGCGTACTCGGTGTAACCCTTCCAGTACGCCGTGATGTTTCCGGCGTTGCCGACGGGCAGCACATGGATGTCGGGGGCGTCGCCGAGCGCGTCCACGATCTCGAAGGCCGCGGTCTTCTGGCCTTCGATACGGGACGGATTCACCGAATTGACCAGCGCCACCGGGTAGTTGTCGGACAGTCCGCGCGCCAGCGTCAGACAGTCGTCGAAGTTCCCGTCGACCTGGAGGATCTTCGCGCCGTGCACCAGCGCCTGGCCCATCTTGCCCAGCGCGATCTTGCCCTGCGGTACCAGGACAGCGCAGACCATGCCGGCCCGTACCGCGTACGCGGCGGCCGACGCCGAGGTGTTGCCGGTGGAGGCGCAGATGACCGCCTGCGCGCCCGCCTCCTTGGCGTGCGTGATGGCCAGCGTCATGCCGCGGTCCTTGAACGACCCGGTCGGGTTGGCGCCCTCGACCTTCAGGTGCACCTCGCAGCCCGTCAGCTCGGAGAGGACCTGGGCGGGGACGAGCGGCGTACCGCCCTCGCGGAGCGTGACCACCGCCGTCTTGTCCGTGACCGGCAGCCGGTCCCGGTACTCCTCGATGATGCCGCGCCACTGGTGGGTGCCGATGCTCGTCATGGGTCCCTTACTCCCCTTCAACACGCATGATGCTGGCGACACCGCGCACGGTGTCGAGCTTGCGCAGCGCTTCGACGGTCCCGGAGAGGGCGGCGTCGGGCGCGCGGTGGGTGACGACGACGAGTGATGCCTCGCCGCCGAGTCCTTCACTGTCCAGCCTGCCCTGCTGGCGCACGGTGTCGATCGACACGTCGTGCTCGGCGAAGACCGTCGCGACCTGGGCCAGTACACCAGGTTTGTCGGCCACGTCGAGGCTGATGTGGTAGCGGGTCACGACCTCGGCCATCGAACTGACGGGCAGCCGCGTGTACGCGGACTCGCCGGGCCCGGTCGATTCCCCGAGCCGGTTGCGGCACACCGCGACGAGGTCGCCGAGCACGGCGGACGCGGTGGGCGCGCCGCCCGCTCCGGGGCCGTAGAACATCAGCTGGCCGGCCGCCTCGGCCTCCACGAAGACCGCGTTGTAGGCCTCGCGCACGGAGGCGAGCGGGTGGCTGAACGGGATCATCGCGGGGTGGACGCGCGCGGTGACCGATTTCCCGTCGGCGGCGCGCTCGCAGATGGCGAGGAGTTTGACGGTGCAGCCCATGCGCCGCGCGGAGGCGATGTCGGCGGAGGTGACCTCGGTCAGTCCCTCGCGGTGGACGTCGTCCAGGCGTACGCGGGTGTGGAAGGCGATCCCGGCGAGGATCGCGGCCTTCGCGGCGGCGTCGAAGCCCTCGACGTCGGCGGTCGGGTCGGCCTCCGCGTAACCGAGGGCCGTCGCCTCGTCCAGCGCCTCCGAGTAGCCGGCGCCGGAGGAGTCCATCCGGTCGAGGATGAAGTTCGTGGTGCCGTTGACGATGCCGAGCACACGGTTGACCTTGTCGCCCGCGAGGGATTCCCGCAGCGGTCGCAGCAGCGGGATGGCGCCGGCGACGGCGGCCTCGTAGTAGAGGTCCTTGCCGTGCTTCTCGGCCGCCGCGAAGAGCGTCGCGCCGTCCTCGGCGAGCAGCGCCTTGTTGGCCGAGACGACGGACGCGCCGTGCTCGAAGGCGGTCGTGATCAGCGTACGGGCGGGCTCGATGCCGCCGATCACCTCCACGACGACGTCGATGTCGCCGCGTTTGACCAGCGCCGTCGCGTCCGTGGTGATCAGCGCCGGGTCGATGCCCTCGCGGACCTTGGAGGGACGGCGGACGGCGACCCCGGCGAGTTCCAGGGGGGCGCCGATCCGCGCGGCCAGGTCGTCGGCGTGCGTCGCCATCATGCGCGCCACCTCTGAGCCGACGACTCCACAGCCCAGCAGCGCCACCTTCAGCGGACGCGTACGCATCATGCGACCTCGATTCCCTCTCTCAACGATGTGGACCAGTCTCACGCACCGGACGGAAGTTTCTACCCTCCGTCCGTCATACGAGACGTCAATCTCGTCTAGCCGACATCCAGCCGCAGGAGATCTTCCTCCGTCTCACGCCGGACGATCACCCGCGCCCCGCCGTCCTTGACGGCGACGACCGGCGGGCGGAGCGCGTGGTTGTAGTTGCTCGCCATGGAGCGGCAGTACGCGCCGGTGGCGGGGACCGCGATCAGGTCCCCCGGTGCCAGGTCGGCGGGCAGGAACGCGTCGCGTACGACGATGTCGCCGCTCTCGCAGTGCTTGCCGACGACGCGCGACAGCATCGGTTCGGCGTCGGAGCGGCGGGAGACGAGCGCGACGCTGTACTCGGCGTCGTACAGCGCCGTACGGATGTTGTCCGACATGCCGCCGTCGACGCTCACATAGGTCCGCAGCCCCTCCAGGGGCTTGACGGTGCCGACCTCGTACAGCGTGAAGGCGGTCGGGCCGACGATCGCGCGGCCGGGCTCGACGGAGATACGGGGGGTGCGCAGGCCGGCGGACTCGCACTCGCGGGTGACGATCGCGGTCAGGGACTTGGCGATCTCGTGCGGCTCGCGCGGGTCGTCCTCGGGGGTGTACGCGATGCCGAGACCGCCGCCCAGGTCGATCTCCGGGAGTTCGACGCCGTGTTCGTCCCGGACCTCGGCCAGCAGCTGGACGACCCGGCGCGCGGAGACCTCGAAGCCCGCCATGTCGAAGATCTGCGAGCCGATGTGCGAGTGGATGCCGACGAGTTCGATGCCGTCGAGCCGCAGCGCCCGGCGGACGGCCTCCGCGGCCTGGCCGTCGGCCAGCGCGATGCCGAACTTCTGGTCCTCGTGGGCGGTGGCGATGAACTCGTGGGTGTGCGCCTCGACGCCGACCGTCACGCGGATCTGCACGGGCTGGACCCGGCCGAGGCTCTGCGCGATGTGCGCGACGCGCACCATCTCCTGGAACGAGTCGAGGACGATACGTCCGACGCCCGCGGAGACGGCACGCTCGATCTCGTGCACCGACTTGTTGTTGCCGTGCAGCGCGATGCGCTCGGGGGGCATGCCCGCGTCGAGCGCGGTGGCCAGCTCGCCGCCGGAGCAGACGTCGAGGTTGAGGCCTTCCTCCTTGAGCCAGTGGACGACGGCGCGGGACAGGAACGCCTTGCCCGCGTAGAAGACGTCGGCGTCCTTGCCGAAGGCGTCGGTCCAGGCGCGGCAGCGGGCCCGGAAATCGGCCTCGTCCAGGAAGTACGCGGGGGTGCCGAACTCCTCGGCGAGCCGGGTGACCGGCAGTCCGGCGACGGTGGCGACACCGTCCTCGTCCCGGCGGACCGTGCGCGACCAGATCTTCTCGTCCAGCGCGTTGAGGTCGGCGGGCGGCGGGGAGTAGTGGCCCTCGGTGTGCACGTCGGCGTAGCGGGGCCCGGCGGGGTGGGCGGAACGGCTCATCGTCTGGTTGCTCTTTCAGGTGCGTCGGATGCGTCCGACTCGGCGGACGGCATCAGAGGTGTTCGGGCGCGTCGACGCCGAGGAGGGTGAGGCCACCGGCCAGCACCGTCCCGGCGGCTTCGGCGAGTGCGAGCCGGGAACGGTGGGCGGCCGAGGGTTTCTCGTCGCCGACGGGCAGCGGGCGGCAGGTCTCCTGGAAGTGCAGGAACGCCTCCGCGGTGCGTTCGAGATGGCGGGCGACCCGGTCGGGGGCGCGATGGCGGGCGGCGGCGGCGAGTACGCCGGGGTGGTCGCCGATGGTGTCGAGAAGCGCGTGGGCCTGCTGTTCGTACGTCTCGCCGGCGTCCACGGAGATACCGAGGTCGGCGGCGTTGCGGAGCAGGGCGCGGGTACGGGCGTGGGCGTAACGCACCGTGAACAGGGGGTTGCTCTCGTGCTGTACGAGGAGGTCGTCGCCTGTCGCGGGCCGGTCGTGGGCGGCGGGCCGGAGCAGTCCCCAGCGGGCGGCGTCGGGCCCGAGGCGGGCGAAGAGGTCCGCGGCGAGGGCGGCGGGCACCGGGCGCGCGGACAGCCGCTCCGTGGCGTCGTCGCCGGTGCGGGCGGCGGCTGTACGGGCGGCGGCGCCCTGCGCACGCAGCAGCCGCAGGACGGCCTCGGTCAGGGCGGCGGCGCGCGGCTCGTCGGCGGGGGCGAGAACCACGGTGGTGCCGGCGAGGGCGTCCCCGTGCCCGTACCGGATCCCGGCGGCGAGGACGGTGTGTACGAGACCGGCGCGGCCGGCGGGGGCGAGCGTGAAGTTCAGGAAGCCCGGTCCGGTGATGTCGACGCGGGTGAGGTCCGGGGCGGCACGCAGGATCTCGGTGCGCAGGATGTGCGCGACATCGTGCGGGCTGCGCCGGGCGGGGCCCGCGAGCCGTAGCGCCACGGAGGTCGCGTAGTCGCCGCTGCCGCCGGGACCGGGGCGCCCGACCTGGACGCTTTCCGGTACGGGCCCGGCCAGCACACCCTCGTCGACCGCGCGGCGCACGGCGTGCAGCACGGTTCGGGAGAGGTCGGCCGGGGTCACGGGTCAAGCGTATGGGAGGAGGGGGGCGTCTTCGCGAACCCGTTTCGCGATGTGGGCGGCGGCCGGGGTCTCCAGGGCCTCGATCAGCCGCGTGCGCCTCCGGGCGTGCTACCCGCACGCCCGGCTCCGTGCCGGCCGTCCAAGGACGGCGGACCCTCCCGGCGCATCAGCTGGCGTACGACCCTGACCAGCTCGGACGGCTCGAAGGGCTTGGCGAGGAAGGCGTCCACCCCGGCGGCTATCCCGGTCTCCACCTCGTATCGCGTGCAGGCGCTGATGATCGCGAGGGGGAGGTGGGCGGTCATCGGGTCGGCCCGCAGATGGACGGCGGTGCGGATGCCGTCGAGGCGCGGCATGACGACGTCGAGCGTGATCACATCGGGCCTGACCCGGTGGACGACGTCCAGACACTCGGCACCATCGGCCGCGGTCACGACCTCGAAGCCCTCCAGCTCCAGGTTGACCCTGATCAACTGCCGGATCACCCTGTTGTCGTCGACAACGAGCACACGGCCTGACGCGCCTGACACAACTTGAGGGTAGGGCTGCCTCACGGGCCGCGTCCGGGTTTTCCCCACTTCTCCCCCCGCGCGGAGGGACCTGCCGAGGGGAGGCCGGGCGCGGGTCGCTCGCCAAATACCTGTTCACGACGACCCCGCCGGGGCTGGTAAGGTTTCACCCGTCGCCAAGATTCACGGCGATTCGCCCCCGTAGCTCAGGGGATAGAGCATCGGCCTCCGGAGCCGGGTGCGCAGGTTCGAATCCTGCCGGGGGCACTTCCGGACAGACCTTCTGGTCCAGTGGAAACACTGATCCAGGGGGTCTTTTTCATGTGCCGGTCGCCGCGCGGCGGGTGGCTCGGGTCTCCCAACTCCTGCCCAGTTCAAGGCAGAAGGAATAGAATCACTTCGATTGGTTGCCGTCGGGCGCCCGGGACCCGTCAGGGGATCGAATTGTTGGGGGGACATCGATGACCTCACGGGACGAGCCTCAGGACATCGGCCTGTCGGCCGCTCTGGGCGCGATCCGCCGCGAGTTGGCCGCCGCCATGACGGAGGCCGACGCCGAGGACGGGCCGGTCCGGCTGAGCGTCTCCTCGCTCGAACTGGAGTTGCAGACCACCCTCACCCGAGGCACCGATCTCGACGGCGGGATCAAGGTCCATGTGATCTCCGCCGGGGCCAAGCGCTCCCAGAGCGACAGCGCGGTACAGACCGTACGGATCCAACTCGACGCCCGTACCGCGTCGGGCGCTCCGGTGCGGACCGGGGACCGGCTGGGTCAGCTGCCACGATGACGGGGGCGCCGCTTCTCGCCCTCGTGCCCTCACGTGTCGCGCGCGTCTTCATGTCGCCGTCCAATTTCGCGGCCGACCGTGCGGACATCACCCTGGGCTCCGGGTACCGCATATCCGACCGGCTGGTGCTGACCGCCAACCATGTGGTCGCGGGCGACGGGGCGCTCCTCGTGGACTTCGACGGTGACAGTGGTGACCGCCACGCCGTGGAGCGGGTGTGGCAGGACTGCCGTACGGACGTGGCACTGCTCCGGTATGTGGATCCGCCGACCAGCACAGTGGCGCCCGTGGGCCTGGGCAGGGTGGACCGTACGCGAGTGGGGAAAGTGACCGCCGACTCGCTGGGGCACCCCGTCCACGCCCGTGTCATGGACGAATTCACCGGGATCGAGCACCGGGAGATGCAGCAGGTCTCCGGTCGGGTCCTCACCGCCTCACGCGAGCGTCCCGGGGTTCTGAGCATGGAACTCGACAGCACACCGGCCCCCGCCGCCGACGGTGACAGCCCGTGGAAGGGCATGTCGGGCGCGGCCCTCGTCGCGCGCGAGAGCGGGCTGGTGCTGGGGGTCTTCCGTGACCATCTCCCCGCGAGCGGCGTCAGTACGCACGCGGTGGCCGAGCTGGCGGCCATAGACGACCCGGAGTGGGACCGACTGCTGCGCGAGGAAGGTGTCCGCCCCGACTTCCGCCCGGCGCCGCACGACGGCTGGGACACCTCCGACAACCATCTGACCCTCCATCACCGGCACGAGAGAAAGCTGGCCGACAAGGGATCGGTGTTCACCCAGCACGCGTTGCCCTTCGTGGACCCCGGACCGGAGCATCCCGCCTCGCCGCGGAACATCCTGGACACGCTCGTCGGCCTCGCGGACGAGATCCCGCCCAAGATCGGCGCCGTGCTCACCGGTCCACCGGGGACGGGCAAGACCCGGCTGTGCCTGGAGACGGCCCGGCTCGCCGACCTGGAGGGATGGCTCGTCGTCCACCTGGACGACGAGGTCTCGCTGCAAACCGCGTGGTCGTGCGTGCATCCGTACGGCCGCAGAATCCTGCTCGTCGTCCCCGACATCGGCTCGCTCGCCGAGCTGGTCACGGCGCAGATCGACGAGTTGCTCCGGTCGGCCAAGGCCAAGGGCATCAAACTCGCCGTGCTGATCGCCGCCCGGACAAGCGCCTGGGCACGCAGGAGGAAACCGTCCGACTTCCGCGCGATCGCGGCGCCCGCCGACCGGGCGCACTACGAAGCGGTACGCCGCAAGGCCGTACGTGTCCTGGCCCGAACGGCCGTGGAGCAGATCGGTGAACGGCGCACGATGCGGCTGTGCGGCGGGCCGCCCGCGTTCGCGCTCCATCTGGCTCTTCAGCGCGGCCGGCAGGCCGATCGTGGCGAGAACCTCGCACGTGCCGTCCCGCTCAACACCGAGGACATGACCGGGTGGCTGATCGCTGTGCTGGATGCGGAGAAACTCTCCGCACCGGAGTTCGTGCAGAGGGGCCTGGTGGAGAAGGAAGAGGCGGTGCCACCTGACCGGATCGCCGCCACGAGAATCGCCGCCGCCACCCCCTGCCAGCGCGACGTGCTGAAGCTGATCATCACCGAAGGGGACATCACCGAGACGGCACTGGCCCATGCCGAGGAGCTCATCAAGTCCCTTGAGCACAAGAGCCTGGTGGAAGCACACAGTGGCGAGGTGCGTATGGTGCACGACCTCTACACCGACCAGATACTGGCGCGCTTCCTGCTGATGCGCGACGAGAGGACCCCACGGGACGACGTCCTGTGGAAAGTGCTGAACTGCGGTCTGACCAGCCCTCACGTGCTCGGAAACGTGCTGAGGGCGGTGGACCGGCTCCACGAGGCGCTGGGCGAGGCGGAGAGCCAAGGCCTCGTCGACGCCGTCGTGCGGTGGTTCGAGGAGAAAGAGGGATCGAACGCCGCGACGGCGGGGCAGCTGATCGCCGCGGACCCACGCGGCCGGGCCCTTCTCACCCTGCTGCGCGGAAACTCCTGGCAGCCCCTGGTCCAGCGCTTCCCGGAGCGGATCGCCGAGCCGTGGCTCCGTACGAACTACACCCAACCGGTCGCCCGTCATGCCCTGATGGCCGTCAGGTCGTACCTCGACGCCTCCCACGGCCTGGCCTATCTCATGGGCTGGATCGACAAGAACGCCGTCCTCCCGCAGGCCGCCTTTGTCTTCCATCGCGCGCTGCCCGGCGCCGACGCGGACTCGGCGTTCAGCGAGTGGACCGTGGACGGCATGTACGAGTACCTCACCCAGAACTGGCACCGTATCGAGGCCTCGCGCGTCTACGACCGGCTGTTCGACGACGCCAAGGGACTGGCTCTGCGCCCCGGCGACCGGCGCGTGGCGCAGGTGGTGGACTGGGCGCTGGCCTGGTTACGGAACCACCCCCAGCGGTCCGAGGCGGGCTTCTTCGCACCGCAGTTGCTGCTGCGGCCCGAACTGAAGGGCAGGCCGCTGGCCGACACGGCCCGGTTACTGCTCGACACGGTGGTCCCCCGAGACCTCAGAAGCGCCAGCTACTCCCTGGAGCCGCTTCTCAAGAGGCAGCGGCTGCACAAGGATCTGCCCCGCCCCCTCTTCAAACAGGCGGTGAAGGACTCGCTGGCCTGGCTGGAGGACGAGCGGCTGGGACAGCGCCCCGAGGCCGCGTACGTACTCGGGGAACTGCTGCGCCGGGACCTTCCGGGCCGCGACGACACCCCTCGCGCCGCGCAGTGCGGACTGCGCTGGCTGGACGCTGCGGCGACCCATCCGGACGCCTGGCGGGTGCTCAGCCCCTTGCTCACCAAGGCCCGGAAGCCCGACGCACGTGCGGAGGCGATGCTCACCGACGACGAGTGCGTGGAACTCGCCGACCACGCGGTGGCCTGGCTGGACGGGCCGGGTGCGGAACACCACAGTCAGATCAGCCTCCTCGGCACGCTGCTCCGTGCCCGGCTGCTCGACGGCGACGAGGACGTACTGCACCGCCTCGCCGACACGGCGCTGCGGCTTTACAACGGCTCGCCCGACCCCACGGTGGCTCGCAGCCTGCTCGTGCCCCTCCTGTCGAAGAGATCGCTCCGCGCCAAGAACAAGGGCCTGGTGCTCGACGCGGCCTTCGACTACCTCAAGCGCCATCCCAGGAACGTGCACACGAGCCACCCGCTGACAGGGCTCGTCACGCGTACCGACCTCGACGAGCGGCAGTTCCGGGACGCCATGACCGCGACGCTCGGGTGGATCGACGCCCACCCCAGAGATGACAGCGCGTTCGTGCTCCTGGCCCGCGCGCTCAACAGCCCGCTGGCCGGGGCGGCCGACCGCGGCAGGCTGGCCGGGCGCCTCATCGAGGTGCTCTCGGTCGAGCTGCTGTCCACCGACGCGCGGCACAAACTCACCCAGTGCCTCCTCGGACACCGGGACGAGATCGTCCCCGAGTGGAACCGCTTCGTGGCCCGCGCCTGTCGCGTGCTGGCCGACGCCGGCCTTCCCGAGTACGCCCTGCCGGTACTGAACCGCATGCTCAAGGGCACCGACCGGCTCGACCTGTTGACGCTGGACGATCTCTACGCCACCTGTTCCGCCTGGTGCGACACCCGGCCCCTGTTCTCGGCGGACGCCGTCCTCCTCATCCGTACGGTTCTCACGAGCCGCCCGATCTCTCCGGCCGCGCGGCGCGGCACCTCGGTGGCCGCCTGCCGGCTCCTGAACGCGGAATCGGCGGGCCGACGAGGCAGCGGATGGCTCCTCCTCGACCTTCTGCGGCACGGCGACCTCTCCGGCGGACCCGACGGCGGGAGCGGGTTCGAGAACGCGTGGCGCACATCCCTCGACTGGCTCGATGCCTGGCCCGGCCACCAACTGGTCCTTCCCCTGCTGGAAGAGGTGACTCGCGGACTGCGGCGCTACGGTGCCAAGGCGGCCGGGCCCCGCCCCGAGGCGGCTGCGGACGGGGCGACCGCGGATATGGCGGAGCGCGCGATGCGTCACTGGGAGACATGGCTGGCCGGGAATCCCGACGCCGACGCGACGGAGCGTGCGGCTGCGGAGAGCCACCGGCGGCAGCTCAGGGCCTTGGCGCACGAGTAGGCCCCCGCCCGGCACCTTCGCCAACTCATCCGCCAACTCTCCCCATATGTCGTACACATGGCCCACACGGGCGCCGTCGCACCTCACCCACGCGACTGAGGCCTATGACCGAAATGCCGCCCCTGGCATGTCTGTTCGGGCTCGCGATCTAACCCTTCGGCAACGACATTCAGGGAGTTGACTCTCCCGTCAAGTCGCCACGCCGGAGCGTCGGCCAGACATTCCGGTGGTATCGCGGCGGGAGGTGCCCGAGGCGTTGGATGGCTGGTCAGATATGGTGTGGCCGAAACGATTCGGTGATTCCGCTTAGGGGGTCGAGAGGGGCTTCTGCCGTCACTTTCGGCCGAGTTGGATCGATCGTGGCCAGTTGGACACCCGTATTTTTCGAGGATGTACGCATCCGTAACGAGGTGCTACAGCATAGGATCAAGCCGCGCCACGGGGGCCTCGCCAGTCCCTTCCGTAACTGTGCACACGATCTACTCGCGATCCCCACCGACACCCCCCAACCCGTTAATAGGTATCTGCGTGTCACCGATACTCAGCACCGGTTCCGGCGATGGAGCCGCGCAGTGAAAATCAATCGTCGCCTCGTCCTGCTGGTCACCGTGCCCCTCGTCGTGGCCGTCACCTTCGCGGTACTGGCTCTCGCCCCCGCGACCACCCAGGCGCTGCAGGCCAACCGGCTCACGGGCATGGTCGATGCCGCTTCGTCCGCAAGCGAATTGACCCACCTTCTACAGCGTGAGCGGGCGGCAGCGACCGCGCTCGTCTCCACCCAGGGAGATCCCGAGGCATTCGGCGAATCGTCCAGGGCCACGGACAAGAGCCTCGCTCAATTCCGTTCACAGGTCAGTGAGTTGTCATCCGTTCCGGACAACGCGCGGCGCGCGCTGGACCGGATCGACCGTTTCGCCGAGGAAATGCCCTCCCTGCGCGCCCAGGTGCGTTCCGGAGGCAGCACCGTCACGGCGCTGACGTTCGGCTACCGGATCGTGATCGCCGACCTGATCGACTACCGCGACGGCATCGCACAGGCCGACGGAGTCGACGCGGACGTCGCCGACCGGATCCGCGCCTCCGCCGCACTGTCGCGGGCCGCCGAGCACATGGGGCAGCAGCAGGTCGCGGTGATGAAGGCCCAGGCCACGGGTGGCTTCACCCAGGCGTCCAAGCGGACCTTCGACGCCACACGGCTCGGCTACACCGAGGCGACGGGCGTCCTGTTCGACCTCGGGCCGCAGCAGTGGCGGACCTGGTTGGAGCGCACGCTCTCCGGCCCGAAGGCCCTGGCCGCGCGCCAGCTTGAGGACCAGGTCAGCCGCACCGCGCCGGACGAGAAGCTCACTGTCGAGCCGCAGGAGTGGCAGAAGGCGTCGTCCGACCGGATCGCCCTGCTGCGCTCGGTCGAGAGCCGGATCGACAACTCGGTACACAAGACCGTCAACGACACGCGCACCTCGCTCGCCTGGCTGGCCGGCGCCGAGGTGGCGCTGGTGCTGCTCACCCTCGTCGGCGCGGTCGTCGTCGCCATCCGGCTCGGCCGCGTGATGATCCGCCGGCTGCGGGATCTGCGCAACGCCGCGCACGAGGTGGCGCACACGGGACTGCCGCGGGTGATGGCGGAGCTGTCCCAGCCCGGCGCGCTCAGCGGTGCCACCCCCGAGCAGGTCGCCGAGCGGTCGGGCAACCCGGTGAAGACCACCGGTCTGGACGAGATCGGCGAGGTCGGTGAGGCGTTCAACGCCGTCCACCACGAAGCCGTACGACTGGCCGCGCAACAGGCCCACATCCACGAGCAGTTCGCCGAGACGCTGGTCGGTGTCGCCCGCAGGGGCGCCCAGTTGACCACCGTCATGGTGTCCGAGCTGGACACGGTGCAGCGCGACGAGGCCGACCCCGAGCGTATGAAGACCCTGTTCGCGCTCGACCACCTCGCGATCCGCATGGAGCGCAACACCAACAACCTGCTGGTGCTGGGCGGTTACGGGCACGGCCGGGTGCGGTCCGCGGACATCTCCTGCTCGACGGTGATCGTGGCCGCCGCGCAGCAGATCGAGCGCTTCGACCGGGTGTCCCTCGGTGTCATCGAGTCCGGCATCGGCATCGCCGCCCGTGTGGTCCACGACGTGGCGCACATCCTCGCCGAACTGCTCGACAACGCGACGCGTTTCTCGCCCCCGGACAAGCAGGTCGGAGTCGCGGTCTGGCGGCTGTGGGACCGCGCTGTCGTGCAGATAGTCGACGAGGGGGTGGGCATCACCGCCGAGCGGCGCGCCAACCTCAACAAGGGTCTGCTGGAGCCGAAGTCCGGTATCGGCGACGTCCGTTCCATGGGTCTGCACGTGGTGGCGCGGCTCGCCGCCCGGCACGGCATCGTGGTCGAGCTGCGGGACTCCTCGGGGCCGGGCACCATCGCCGAGGTCACCCTGCCGGCGAACGTACTGGCCGCGGCTCCGCAGGAGACCGCGCCGCCCGCGCAGGGCTCGCTCGGCGAGCGTCCCGGTGTGACGTACGAGGCACCGCGCCCGATCACCGCGCCCGGCCAGTCCGGCCGCCGGCAGACCGCCGGGGCGGGCGCTGCGCCCGGCCGGAGCGGCATCGGCAGGAACGGCGGCGACGCGGACGCGGGCGACTACAACCCGGGCGGGGCCGGCGCCATCGCCGCGGCCTCCGGGAACGGCGGGTCCCGGTCCAACGGGTCCAATGGGTCCATGGACCCGCGAGGCTCTCAGGGCGGCTCCGACAGTGACGGCCGCGGGAGCGCCAGCAAGCCCTCCCAGCACCCCGTCCACGCGGAGCCGGTCTCCCGTATCGCCGGAGTCAGCTCCTCGGGCCTGCCACTGCGGCAGCGCAACACGCCGAAGCAGTGGCCCACCTTGGGCAAGCGCGACGGCGCCGAGCAGCGCTCCGGCACCGCCCCCAAACCGTCGCCCCGCCGCCGGGACTCCCGGCAGGTTTCTGACGTCCTGGCAGCCTACGCCCAGGGGATCAACAGGAGCACGAGCCACCGCGGGCGCTCCGCCACCGACGACGACACCCAACGGAGCAAGAAATGACGACCTCACCCACCGACCTCAGCTGGATCCTGAGCGGCTTCGCCGGACGCATTCCAGAGGTCACCCAGGCCATAGCCGTGTCCGTGGACGGTCTCGCACTGGCCTACACCGGGGTGGAGCGCGACGACGCCGACCGGCTGGCCGCCATCGCATCGGGTGTCGTCAACCTGCTCTCCGCCGCTGCCCAGTTGACCAACACCGACCCTGTCGAGCACAGCCTGACCGCGATGGAGGGCGGCTACATGTTCTCGATGGCCGTCTCCAGCGGCGCGTCCCTGCTGGTGACGACCACCAGGGACGCGGACATCGGCGAGGTCAGCTACATGATGTCCGAACTGATCAACCAGGTCGGTGACTCCCTGACTCCCCAGGTCCGCGACGCGAACGCGCAGCCCTCCCGCTGACGTCCGGGTCGTTCAGCTCCACCGTTCGGCTCGTTCGCCGTTCGTGCTGTTCCTGCTCGTGCTGTTCCCGCTCGTCCCGTCCGTTTTTCAATTCCTCCCGATGAGAGCCCTCATGTTCTTCGACATATCCATACCGCGAGGCCGCCGCAGAGTCCGGCCGGTCGGCGCAGCCGCCCTCGCACTCGGTCTGGCAGCCGTCACCGGGTGCAGCGGCGACAGCGGCGCCGGCGACGACAAGGTGAAGGTCGGTCTGGTGGCCTCGCTGTCAGGCACGTACGAGCCGGTCGGCACGGAGCTGCGGAAGGGCTTCGAGCTGTATCTGGCGACCCACGACAACAAGCTGGGCGGCCGAGAGGTCGAGCTGATCGTGGCGGACGAGGGCGACGGTCCGCCGACCGCGGTTCCCGCGGCCACCAAGCTGGTCAAGAAGGACAAGGTCGACGCGCTGACCGGCCTCGTCAGCGGTGGTTCGGTCAACGCGGTGATGCCGCTGGTCAACCAGGCCAAGATCCCACTGCTCGGGTCCAACGGCCGTCCGCCGGTCAAGGACATGAAGTACATCTGGACGACGAGCTTCCTCTCCGACGAGCCGGGCGCGGCCATCGCCCCGTACGTCAAGGAGAAGGTGGACGGCCCGGTCTACGCGATCGGCCCCGACTACCAGGGTGGCTACGACGAACTGCGCGGTTTCACCGACAAGTTCAAGGAGGTCGGCGGCAAGCTCGCCAACCCCGACGGCAAGACCAAGTGGACGCCGTTCCCGAAGACCACGAACTTCATGCCGTACTTCGCGGACATCGCCAAGACGGACGCCAAGGCCGTGTACTGCTTCTACGCCGGCAAGGCCGCCATCGACTTCGCCAAGCAGTACGCGCAGTCCGACATCGCCGATCTGCCGCTGTACACCGCCTTCGTGACCGAGGGCAGTGTGCTCCAGGCGCAGGGCGACGCGGCGAAGGACGTCTACTCGGTCCTGAACTACGCGGCCGACCTCGACAACGAGGCCAACCGCAAGTTCGCCGCCGACTGGACCGCCAAGCACGACACCCAGCCGACGACCTACGCGATGGCCTCGTACGACGCGGCGGCCGTGCTGGACCAGGCGATCGCCGACGCCGCCGAGAAGGGCGAGGTCACGCGCGAGACCATCAACACCGCGATCGGCGGTCTCGGCCAGATCGACAGCCCGCGCGGCGCCTGGGAGTTCGGCGACAAGGCGCACTCGCCGGTGCAGCAGTGGTACCTGCGCCAGGTGCGCAAGGACGGTGACCAGCTGGCCAACGTGATGGTCCAGGACCTGGCGACGCTCGGCAGCTGAGGGCCGAAGTAGCTGAGAGCCCAAGTAGCTGAGAGCTGAGAATGAATCTCCTTGATGCCCACCTCGTGCCGGCGGTGGACGGAGTGGCCTACGGGCTCCTGCTGTTCGTGGTCGCCGCCGGCCTGAGTCTCGCCTTCGGCACCGCGGGCGTGCTGAACCTGTCACACGGCACGCTGTACGCGATCGGTGCCTACACCGGTGCCGAGTTGAGCGACGGGACCTGGGGCGGTCTCGCCGTCGGACTCGTGGCCGGCACCCTCGCGGCAGCCGCCGCCGGTGCCGGTCTGTCCGCGGCGACGATCCCCCTGGCCCGTCGTGGGCATCTCTCACAAGCACTGCTGACGTTCGGACTGGCCCTGATCGGTGGCAATCTGCTCATCGAGTTCTTCGGGGCCGACGAGCTACCGGTACGCGTACCCGAGGCGCTGGACTCCTCGGTGACGCTGCTGGGCCACCGGTACCCCGCGTACCGGCTCTGCTTCATCCTGATGGCCGTGCTGCTCGCGGCGTTCGGTACGTGGGTGCTCACCCGCACCCGCGTGGGAGCGGCGGTACGGGCCTCCGCCGACGACCCGCAGATGCTGGCCACCACCGGGCACAGCCCGCGCGCCGTGCACACCGGTGTGCTGGTCGCCGCCGGTGCGCTGGCCGGGGCCGCCGGAGTGCTCGGCGCGCCCATCATCGGGCCGGGGGCCGGCACCGCCGACACGGTGCTGATGCTGTCCCTCGTGGTGGTCGTGCTCGGCGGGCTGCGGTCGCTGTGGACAACGTTCTTCGCGGCGATCGCCGTCGGCGAGGTGCAGACGCTCGGTGTCTCGCTGGCGCCTGACTGGGCGCCGTACCTGCTGTTCGCGGCCATGGCCGCCGTACTGATCCTGCGGGCACAGTTCACCGAGCCGGCGACGGCGGGGCACGGGGGCGGTGACGGCGGCTCGGACCCGGTTCAGTGGCTGCGTCGACGGCTCTCCGCGTCGGTCGGGCGGGGCAAGGGCGCGGGCGCCGGGGCCCCTTCGGGTGCGGACGGCGGCGTCGCGGACGGCACTGCGGCGGACGGCGCTGTGACCGGGAAGCGGGAGCAGCCGGTACGGTCCGGGAGCGGCGGGCCGTTGCCGTGGCTGCTCCGCGGGGGCGGCGCCGACGACGGCCTCGCCTCTCGGGTACGCCAGGCCGCTCCGCTGCTCGTGCTGCTCGTCGTGCTCATCTCGCTGCCGGCGCTGCTCGACGCATACACCATCTCGCTGGCCGGCTCCGCGCTGGCGCTCGGACTGCTCGCGGTCAGCGTCACCGTCCTGACCGGCTACGCCGGGCTGCCGACCCTGGGCCAGACCGCGCCGTTCGCCGTCGGCGCGTACGCCACCGCGAATCTCGCCGACGCGGGGTGGACGGTGGGCCCGGTCCAGATCGTCCTCTCGGCGATCGCCGCCGCGCTGTTCTCCCTGGTGACGGGGCCGGCGGTGATCCGGGCCCGTGGCACCACGGTGCTGATGATCACGCTCGCCATCGGCGAGTTGGCCAGCGCCGCCATCAACCAGCTCAAGTCCGTCACCGGCGGTGCCGACGGCCTCGTCGGCTTCCCGCCCACGCAGGCGCTGTGGGGCGAGGAGGGGATGGTCGACGAGAGCGAGGTCTACAACTACGCGCTCGCCGTGGCGGTCGTCGCCGTCGTCGTGACGCTGATCGTGCTGCGTTCGCCGGCGGGCAAGCTGCTGACCGGTACCCGCAACGCCGAGGCGCGGATGCGCGCGTCCGGCCACCCGGTGGGGCGCTATCTGCTGATGGCGCACATCGGCGCCGGTGCGCTGGCCGGGGTCGGCGGTTCGCTGATGGTCACCGTGCAGCAGTACCTCTCCCCCGCCGACGTCGGTTTCGAGATCGCGGCGTTCGCGCTGCTGGCGGCCGTCATCGGCGGCAGCACCTCGGTGATCGGTGCCCTGATCGGCGCCGGACTCATCGTCAGCACCCGTGACTGGCTTGCCGGTTCGTGGCCCGGTCATGGACATCTGCTGCTCGGCGTGCTGTTCGTCGCCGCCGTCTATCTGCTCCCGCGCGGGCTGGCCGGGCTGCGCGTCGGGAGCCGTTCCGGTGGGTCCGACTCCGGTGGCTCCAGTGCCGGTGGGCGGGGAGCCTCGAAGGCCGGCGGACCTCCGCCCGGCCACGACAGCGTTCCGGCCGGGAAGGTCACCCCATGACAGCTGTACTGGACCTCAAGAACCTCACCCGCCGTTACGGGAGCCTGACCGCCGTCGACGACGTCAGCCTCCAACTCCCGGCCGGAGCACGGCACGCCGTCATCGGGCCCAACGGCGCGGGCAAGACCACCCTGCTGAACCTGATCGCCGGTACCGACCGCCCCGACCACGGCACCATCACCCTGGGCGGCGCCGACATCACCCGTACGGCCACCGCCAAGCGCAGCCGTCTCGGTATCGCCCGCAGCTTCCAACAACCGTCCGTCATCGCCGAGTTGTCGGTGCTGGACAATATCGTGCTGGCCGGCTGGCGGCACCATCCGCTGCGCCGGGGCGCCTGGCGGCGGCCGTCCCGCTACCGGCAGCACGCCGAGTCCGCCGCCCGCCATCTGGAGGCCGTGGGCCTCGCCGACTCCGCCCACCGGCCGGCCGCCGACCTGTCCCACGGCCAGCGCCGCATGCTCGACCTCGCGGCGGCGCTCGCGGGCGACCCGCGCCTGCTGCTGCTCGACGAGCCGGCGGCCGGTCTGACCGACGGCGACATCGGCCGCCTGCTCTCGATCCTGGGCGGCCTTCCGGACAGCGTGGCCATCATCCTGGTGGAGCACCATGTCGAGGTCGTCGCCGAACTCGCGGAAACGGTGACCGTGTTGGCGGCCGGACGGGTCCTGATCACCGGGCCCACGGCGGACGCGCTCGCTCATCCGGAGGTCCGCGACGCCTACCACGCCACCAACAGCACCAGCGCCACCAGCGGCAGCGAGACCGACGCCGCCGCCGACGCCGTACGTGACACCGCAGACGCGAGAAGGTGACCGAGCACCGATGCTGGAAATCACCGGCCTGACGGCGGGCTACCACGGCGGCACCGTCCTGCACGACCTCGACCTGACCGTCCCCGCCGGTTCCGTCCACGCGATCGTGGGCCACAACGGGGCCGGCAAGACCACGCTCGTCCACACCGTGGCGGGGTTCATCCGTCCCTCCGCCGGCTCGGTACGGCTGAACGGCCAGGACATGACCGGGCAGCCCGCCCACAAGGTGGCGCGCGCCGGGATCGGTCTCGTACCGCAGGGCCGCCGGGTCTTCGCCGGGCTGACCGTCGCGGAGCATCTGCGGCTCTCCCACCGTCCGCCGGGGCGCGGCGACGCGACCCGGCCCAGCGAGTGGACCCCCGCGCGGGTCCTGGAGCTGCTGCCCCGGCTGGGTGAGCGCCGGGGCAACCGGGGCACGGACCTGTCCGGTGGCGAACAGCAGATGCTCGCCCTGGCCCGCGCGCTGCTCGGCTCGCCGAGCGTACTGCTGCTGGACGAGCCCACGGAGGGTCTGGCGCCCGGACTGGCCAAGCAGATCTACGAGTTGGTCGGCACGCTGGCGCAGGAAGGAATCGCCGTGCTGCTGGTGTCTCCGAGCCCGGCGCAGGCAGCCGAGTGTGCCCGTACGATCACGGTCCTCACGTCGGGCCGGATGACGCTGCGGATGGACGGCGCGGACGCCCGTACCGACCCGACGGCGCTGCACGAGGCACTGGAGCTGGCTCCGGTGCGGGCCGCCGCCGCGCGCTGAATCCCAGGCGCCGAGCGGCCCGCCACTCGCCCCGAAGCGGCTACGGACGCTTCAACTGGTGCCCGCCGAAGCCGCTGTTGCGGTCGGAGCCACTGTTCTGGTCCTGCCACCACGCGTCGAACTCCGGCTGACGCATCGCACTCCAGTCCGGGGTGTTCTCGACCTGGGCGCTGCCCATCCTGCGGGCCAGCGCGACCAGCGAGGCGCCGACGGCGCCGCGGTTCGTGTCGTACGCCTCCGTGATCTCCTTCCAGCTGCCCCCGGCCACCGCGGCGGCCTCCAGGGCGGTGGCGTCCTGGAGCGCCTTCACGCTGCCGCCGCCGATGTGCGGCCGGGCGACGCTGGCGGCGTCACCGACGAGGAGCATGCGCTCGGAGGTGTAGTGGGGCACCTCAAGGTCGTAGATGGGCTGGATGAACGTGGTCTCGGCGGGCGTACGCAGCACCCTGGCGGCCCAGTAGGGCGGGAAGTTGTCCGCGACGAGGGCCCGGAGGTAGGCGGTGAGCTGTTCGTTGAGCCGGCCGGGCGGCAGCGAGGTCGGCGTCTTCAGGTCCGCGTGGAGGCCCTCGGGCGGGGCGGTGTAGAGCACCCAGTTCAGGCGGTGGCCGCCGGAGCCGTCCGGGATGCGGTAGATCATGCAGTGGCCGCCGGGGAAGACCACGTTGTGGGCGTCGTTGCCGTCGGAGGGGAGGTCGGCGACGTCGGCGGAGGTGCCGCGCCAGCCGATGTAGCCGGCGTACGTCGCGCTGAGGCCGGGGAACATGGCGTCGCGCACGACGGAGCGGTAGCCGTCGGCACCGACGACTGCGTCGAAGCGTTCGCGCCGCCCGTCGCCGAGTTGAAGGGTGACGCCGTCGGAATCGGGCTCCACGGCGCTCACGAGCGCACCGGACCGGTAGGTGACGTCCTCGGGAACCCGGCGCCGCAACTCGCTCCACAGCGAACCCCAGTTGTACGCGCGGAACGGGAACGGCTGCTCGCCGACGGCCCGTCCGTGCTCCGCCTCGCCGTCCCGCACGGTCCACACGCGCCGGGTCAGCGGCGCCCACGGCATCTCGGCGGCCACGTATCCGGCGCTCTCAAGCTCGGTGTACCGGTCGTTGTGGAGGGCGATCCCGACTCCCCTGTCGCGGAGTTCGGCGTCGGCCCGCTCGAAGACGGTGACCTTCCCGGCTCCGCCGCGGGACACGGCCAGGGCTGTGGCACACCCCGCGATGCTGCCGCCGACGACGGCGACGCTGCCTCCACGCATACCTGGCTCTCCACTCAGTCGATGGTGTTGGTGCTCATGGTCCTGATGGTGGTGGTGACGCTGGGGTGGAATCCTATTCGAGTGGCATGGGCCCGCGATTGTCGGCGGTGCACGGGATTGCGATCCTTGACACGTGCCAGGACAACGGAAGCGCGAGCGGGGCCGGGAGCGGCGACGGGGCTCCTCGGAGGCCGAGTGGGGGCCGGGGCGCTGGACCGTGGTGTTCGAGACCGCCGACGAGGCGCGGTGGCGGACCGAGGTGCGGCGCCGTATCGCCGAACACGAGGTGAAAGACCCGTCGATGTTCCGGCTCGACACGTTCTGCGGCCGGACGCGGCTGCCGACGACGTACCGGCTGAGCGTCTTCGTCCAGGACGGCGCGGCGGGACTTCGCCGGTGATGCCGACGGGTGAGGGGGAAGACGTGGCGTGGGCCCGGCGCTGGCTGGCGGAGCGGGGAGTGACCGAAGCCGGCAACGGGGCCGGCTGGACCGAGGAGGCGCCGGCCGGGGGCGACGGGGCGCCCGGCACCGTGCTGTCCGCGAACGACATCGCCCACACCTGGACGCGAGCCGCGCTCACCGACCCCGATCTCGACGCCGCCCAACGCCTGGGCCTCGGCTTCGGGTTGCTGGACCTCCTCGGCGAGTACTGGGTGCTCTGCGAGATCGGCTTCGCCCTCGCCGACAGCGACGACCCGCTCCCCGCCGACGCGTTCTGGGCGGGCTGCCGTCGGCGCCTTGAGTCCGTCGAGGAGCCGAGGGCGCTCACGTACGCCCTGTGGGCCGACTGGTTCGAGGACCGTACGACGGTGCGGACGGCCTTCTCCGAGGTGCTGGGGAACGACGCGGCCGTGCTGCCCCGTGGCGAGCGGCCCCTGCTGTTGCGGGCCCAGTGGGTGCTGGGTGTGTCGGGGCCGGTGCCGTGGCCGGTGAAACACCGCGTGTACGAGGCGGCGGCGACGGTCCCCGCGTTGCACGGTGCGCTGTTGCGCGCCCTTCTCGCCGGTTACCACGACGTGTACGGCGACTTGGAGCCCGGGGCCGCGCTCGTACTGCTGCGGCGGCTGGACCTGCCGGCCGGTACCGGGCATGTCGCGGATCTGACCGCGGTCCTCGAAGCCGGCCATCGGAATCACCGCGCCGCACCCACGGCGTGGCCGCGCCGACCGGGCCCGTCCGGCGGTTGAGAACACCGCGCGGCGGACGGACCCGGTCGACCGGCACCGGTCACGGCACGGCTACGCGGTCTCCCGCAGTCGCGCGTCCGCCCAGTCGGCGTGGTCCGAGTCGATGCCGTCGCCGCCGTCCGTGACGCGCAGCGTCAGCTGCCGTACGCCGCTGACGTCGACGTCGAACGCGTGCGCCGCGTCCGTCGGGCCCAGTACGCCGCTGCGTGCCAGCACCTCGCCGTCGCCGATCACCTCGAAGAGCACCGAGCCCTTGTCCGGCTTCTCCTCGTCGATCCCGGCCAGGGCCGCGAAGCGGTCGTACGCGCCGTTCAGGTCCACGGTCACCTCGGACCGCGCGTGCACCCCGAGCCCCTTGTCGTACGTCGTGTCGCCGAGCCGCAGCGGGCCGCCGTCGCCCGCGCCGTTCTCGCCGTTGGAGGTGTCGCGTTCGACCGGGCCCCAGCCGTTCTCCTCGGCGGCGAACGGCAACGAGCTGACGTACACGACGCCTTCGCGCGCCACGAAGACACGTACCGTGCGCTCCACCGTCAGCGGCGGCGCGCCGCGCCGGGCCTCCGGGTCGCGGTAGGTCACCGTGACGGGGATCTCCGTCGCCCCGTACGCGGGGTCGGCGGGGACCGTGACCCGCCAGGACGCCTTCAGTTCGGCGCCGTCGGCCAGTTCGTCCGCCGTCGCGCCCTCGCCGTCGACCGTCCAGCCCTCGGGGGTTCGGGCGGCGAGTGTCACGTCCTCGGCGGGGCCCGCCTCGTCCAGCACGAAGCTCGCGTCGACGTCCAGCGTCGTGCCCGGCCGGGCGTCGGCCCTCGCCGGGGTGACGGACAGCGTGCCGACCGGTACGGCGTCCACCGGCCGGTCGCAACTCTCGCGGCCCGGCACCGCGCGGCAGATCTGCGCGACGAAGCCGCCGTCCGCCAACACGGGTACCGTGATCGTGTCTTGACGGTCCATCACCTGACTCTGCCGGACCAGCCCGGCCGCCCCGTCCCGTACGACGTCGACCCGCCACGAGCCGGATCCCAGGAACGTCAGCGGCACCTGTTCCGTACCGCCGTCGCCCGCCCTGACGGAGCCGAGGAACCACCGGTCGCCGTTCCTGCGCGCGAAGGTCGCCCCCTCACCGGGCGTGCCCGCGACGAGCCGGCTCTCGTCCCAGACGGTCGGGACCTGTTCGAGGAACCGGGCCACTTCGGGCCGGGAGCGGTACGCCTCCACGCTGCCCGCGTAGTTCTGGAACCCGGACTCGTACACGACGGACAGCGCCAGCTCGGCGGCCTCCGTGTTGTTGCGCTGCCCGAACTGGAAGCCCATGGGGGTGAAGTCCATGGAGCCCACCACATTGCGGGTGTAGGGCAGCGTCGCCATGTCGTCGGCCTGGACGTCGCCCTGCTCGGCGCCGTGCACGCCCTCCATCGTCATGACGTGCGGCCAGGTGCGCTGGATGCCGTGCGGGAGCGTCGAGCCGTGGAAGTTGACCATCAGCTCGCGCTCGGCGGTCGCCTCCAGGATCTCGTCGTACCACTCCATGCGTTCGCGGGAGTCGGAGTCCATGAAGTCGATCTTCAGCCCGGCGGCGCCCCACTTCTTGACCTTGTCCAGTTGGGCCGTGCGCTCGGCGGCCGTGTCGAGATCGGTCCAGTGCATCCACAACAGGACGCCCACGCCGCGCCGTTGCGCGTACTCCATGAGCTGCGGCATCCAGTCGGTGGTGTTCCAGCCGTCGTCGACCAGGGAGTACTCCCAGCCGTGCGCCCCCGCGTAGTCCACGAACCGCTGCTGGGTCTCCAGGCTGCGCTGCGCCGCCCCGAATCCGGCGAGCCAGGACCACGCGACGGTGCCGGGGCGGATCCAGGAGGGGTCCGCGACGCGGGAGGGCGGGGCCAGGTCGTCCACGAGCGTGGACTCGGTCACGGTCGCCAGGTCGCCCGCGATCACGGTCCGCCAGGGGGTCGCGAGCGGCCCGTCGGCGGGTACGGGCACGGCGGGGTCGGCCAGCGTCACGTCGTAGCGTCCGCTGCCCGCCGTGTGCGTGAGACGGCTCGCGGGGTAGCGGCCGTCGACGTCCGCCTCGGAGAGCAGTACGTGGTCGTCGCCCACCTGGAAGAGCGCGGGGTACGCGTACTGGCCGCTCGGAGCACCCGCGGCGGTCGAACCGTCGTACGGCTGCTCGTAGTTGACCGAGTAGTCGCTGAGCCGGGCGGGCGCGTCGCCGGGCAGCACGAAGCCGGACGCCTCGCGCAGCACGGCGCCGTCGCCGCCGCCCGGGAGCACGTAGCGGTACGCGACTCCGTCGTCGGCCGCGCGTACGACCAGGTCGACCCGTGCGCCGCCCGCGCCCTCCAGGGTGAAGCGCGACTCCGCCATGTCGACGGTGCGCCGGCGCTCCTTGCCGACGACGGTGGTGTACCGCTCCGCGACACGGCGGTCCTCACGGTCCACCAGCCGCAGCCCGCGCGTCAGGTCGGCGTCCTCGGTGACGATGCCGACGGGTGAGGGTTCCACGAGGGTGCGGCTGCCGTCGCGTACGGCGAAGGTGACGGAGCCGTCGGCCGGGTCGAGCCGTACGGTGGCGGTCGGCCCGCCACGGGACACGGTCCAGTCGGAGCCGCCGGGCCGGGGGCCGCTCGCGTCGCCCTCGGCCGCCGCCGGGGTCCCCAGGCAGAGCACCCCCGCCAGCGCGGTCGCACAGGCAGCACGCCATCGATTCGCTGATCTCGGTCTGCTGTTCGTCATCGCATGTCCCTCTCACTCGGAGCCGGGCTCAACGGGCAAACACGGGGCGCGAGTTGGTGAGGACAGGGCTGAGCCTGAAGGGGCGCCCGCGCCCCGGATTGTCCACCGGAATTCCCCGGAACCGCCAGGGTCTGTCGCACAGAATCCAACAGAATCCATAGCGCGGATACGATGCGCGGCATCGGCACGTCTCAGGACGCCGCCGGCCGTCATGGCGAGTCTTCAAACGGGCCCTAGGACGCGGTGCGCTTGCGCGCCGGAGCCTTTTTCGCCGTTGTCTTCTTGGCCGCCGTCTTCTTGGCGGCGGTCTTCTTCGCCGCGGTCTTGCTCGCCGTCGTCTTCTTCGCGGCGGCCGTTTTCTCCGTGCCCTTCGCGGCGGTCTTCTTCGCCGTGGACTTCTTGGCGGCCGGCTTCTTGCGGGTCGGCAGTCGCGTCACCTCGGCGTGCTCCGCCTCGCCCTCGCCCCGCGACTCCTTCGCCGCCCGCACGCTGCTCTCCAGCGCCGCCATCAGGTCCAGGACCTTGCCCCCGCGCCGCTCCCCCGCCCCCTCGGGCACCTTCAGTTCGCCGCCGGCCGCCTTGGAGGCGATCAGCTCCTCGACGGCTTCCCGGTAGTCGTCGTGCAGCGACTCCAGTTCGACCTCGCCGAGCGTGTCCATCAGGGCGTCGGCCAGGTCCAGTTCGGCGTCCCGGATGCTGACCTCGGTCTCCGGTGCCACCCCCTCCGGCTGGCGGATCTCGTCCGGCCAGAGCAGGCTGTGCAGGGCGATGACGTCGCCGAGCACCCGCACCATGCCCAGTCGCTCGCGCCCCCGGAGGGCGAATTTAGCGATCGCGACCTTCTCGCTCCGCTTCAGTGCCTCACGCAGCAGCGTGTAGGGCTTGGCTGCGGGCACGCCGTTCGCCGCGATGTAGTACGCCGAGCCCACCTGGAGCGGGTCGATCGAGGACTCGGGCACGAACCCCACGATCTCGATCGTCTTCGCCGTCGGCAGCGGGAGCTGGGCCAGATCGTCGTCCGTGATCGGGATCATCGAGCCGTCGGCGTCCTCGTACGCCTTGCCGATCTCGGCGGAGGTGACCTCCTCCTCGTCCAGCTCGCAGACCTTCCGGTAACGAATTCGGCCGCCGTCCGCCAAATGGATCTGCCGGAAGGAGATCGAGCGGCTCTCGGTGGCGTTCACGAGCTTGATCGGGATGCTGACCAGACCGAAGGAGATTGCGCCGTTCCAAATGGATCGCACGGTTAATCCCTTACATCCGAATTCGTGGGATTCTCATCGTATGACGCCAATCGCGGAGGTGGAGGGGCGAAGGATCGCCCTGAGCAATCTGGAGAAGGTCCTCTACCCGGCCACCGGCACCACCAAGGGCGAGCTGCTGCACTACTGCGCCACGTCCGCCGGCGCCCTGCTGGCCCATCTGGCGGGCCGCCCCGTCTCCTTCCTCCGCTACCCGGACGGCCCCGCCGGCCAGCGCTTCTTCACCAAGAATCCGCCGCCGGGCACACCCTCCTGGGTGCGTACGGCGAGGGTGCCGCGCTCGGCGGACCAGATCGCCGAGCAGGTGCTGGTGGAGGACCTCGCGACGCTGATGTGGGCGGCCAACCTGGTCGTGGAGTTCCACACCCCGCAGTGGCAGGTCGACAGCCCGGCCCGCGCCGACCGCATCGTCTTCGACCTGGACCCCGGTGAGCCCGCGACCGTGGTGGAGTGCTGCGAGGCGGCGCTCTGGCTGCGCGAACGGCTGGCGGCCGACGGGCTGAACGCGTACGCCAAGACGTCCGGCTCGAAGGGCCTGCATCTGCTCGTACCGCTGGAGCCGACACCGTCGCCCGAGGTCTCCGCGTACGCCAAGTCGCTCGCCGTCGAGGCCCAGGCGGAGCTGCCCCGTCTCGTGGTCCACCGGATGGCCCGCAAGCTGCGCCCCGGCAAGGTCTTCGTCGACCACAGCCAGAACTCGGCGGCGAAGACGACGGCGGCGCCGTACACGGTGCGCGCGCGCACGGAACCGACCGTCTCCACCCCGGTGTCCTGGGAAGAGGTGGAGAACTGCGCGGAGCCGGAGGAACTGGTCTTCCGCGTCGGCGACATCGCGGGGCGGCTGGAACGGTACGGGGATCTCCTCGGCCCGCTCATCAATCTCAACCGGGCGGGACGCCTGCCCTGACAGCCGCCGCCACCGGCAGGCACCATGGAGACACGCCAGTCATGAGCGTCATGAGCAGACAAGGAACCACGCATGATCATCTTCGGCACCAAGGGTTACATCTACCAGCTGGCGATACTGACGCTCGTGTGCGGCCAGTGCGGCAATCCGTCGGCCCACACGCTGCGCAAGCGCGTCTCCAAGTTCACGCTGTTCTTCGTGCCGCTGTTCCCGTACTCGACGAAGCACTACACGCAGTGCACGTTCTGCGGCGTGGAGCACCAGGTGCCGAACGAGCAGGCGGAGCAGCTGCTCGCGCAGAGCGCGACGCAGGCCCAGCAGGGGGTCGGCCAGCAGCACGGCGCCAACCCGTTCGCGCAGGGCGGTCAGGGCGGCCAGCCGGGCGGCGGGAACCCGTTCAGCCAGGGCGGCAATCCGTACCAGCACTGACGAGGCGGGGACGCCCCGCTGGCGCTGAACCGAGCTGTCTCGACATGCCTTATGTCTTTACATAAGCGGACATAAAGCATGTCGGGTTGCTACGTTGCGCTCCATGACCGCAACGACGGCGGACTCTCCCCCGCCCGAACTACGCCTCCGCAAGCGGCGCGGGGCCGAGCTCTCGCTCCTCGTGTGCGCCGTCCTGATCTCCGTCTTCGGTTACGTCGCCGTCGGCCTCGCCCGCGACGACGCCGCCCCGCCCGACGCGCTCGCCCGCAGCGCCGGGCTGGGTCTGCTCGCCCTCGTCGCGCATCTCGCGGTCCGCTTCCGCGCCCCGTACGCGGACCCGCTGCTGCTCCCGATCGCGGTCCTGCTCAACGGCATCGGGCTGGTGCTCCTCCACCGTCTTGACCTGTCGACGCCCGGCGAGCGGGACGCGCCCGCGCAGCTCATCTGGTCCACCCTCGGGGTCGCGCTGTTCATCGCCGTCGTCGTGCTCCTGCGCGACCACCGGGTGCTCCAGCGGTACGCGTATCTGTCGGTGGTCGCCGCGCTGCTGCTGATGACCGTGCCGATCTTCTTCCCCGCCGTGAACGGCGCCCGGATCTGGATCCGGATCGATGAACTCTCCTTCCAGCCGGGCGAGTTCGCGAAGATCCTGCTCGCCGTCTTCTTCGCTGCCTACCTCGCGGCCAACCACAGCGCCCTCGCGTACACCGGCCGCCGGATCTGGCGGCTCCAGCTGCCCACCGGCCGGGCTCTGGGCCCCATCGTCGCGATCTGGCTGCTCAGCGTCCTCGTGCTGGTCCTGGAACGCGACCTCGGCACCTCGCTGCTCTTCTTCGGACTCTTCGTGATCCTGCTGTACGTGGCGACCGGCCGCACCGGCTGGATCGCCGTCGGGCTGCTGCTGGCCGGGGTCGGCGCGTTCGCCGTCGGCTGGCTCGAACCGCATGTGCACAGCCGGGTCGAGGACTGGCTCGACCCGTTCGCCTCCATCGACGCCGGCCGCGGCCCCGGCCAACTCGCCCAGTCCCTCTTCGCGTTCGCGGCAGGCGGCATGTTCGGTACGGGGCTGGGGCTCGGCAGGTCCGCCCTCATCGGCTTCGCCGCCAAGTCCGACTTCATCCTGGCCACGGCGGGTGAGGAGCTGGGCCTGATCGGGCTCACGGCGGTCTTCATGCTGTACGCGCTGCTCGTCGCCCGCGGCTATCGCACAGGGCTGGCTCTGCGCGACCCGTTCGGGCGGCTGCTCGCGGTCGGTCTGGCGTCGATCGTGGCGCTTCAGGTGTTCGTGATCGCGGGCGGGGTGACGGGGCTGATCCCGCTCACCGGCATGGCGATGCCGTTCCTGGCGCAGGGCGGTTCGTCGGTCGTCACGAACTGGGTCATGGTGGCGCTGCTGATCCGGCTCAGCGACTCGGCGCGCAGGCCGCGTCCGGAGACGGTGGAGACGGGCGTGATCGCGCCGGCCGTGGCGGCGGTGCCACCGCCGGAGGCGGGGGCGACGACGGGTGGCGAGCGATGATCAGCCATATCCGTCTCGCCGCCACGTTCTGCCTGCTGCTGCTCGTCGCCCTGCTCGTCAACTCCGCCCGGATCCAGGTCATCCAGGCCGACTCCCTCGACAACAACCCCGCCAACCGCCGTAAGACCATTGACCGTTACGAGCAGCCGCGCGGCCAGATCCTCGTCGACGGCAGGCCCGTCACCGGATCCAAGGACACCGGCCAGCAGCTGCGCTACGAACGCACCTACAGCCAGGGCCCGTTGTACGCACCGGTGACCGGGTACTCCTCCCAGACGTACGGCACCACACTCCTGGAGAACGCCGAGGACGGCATCCTGTCCGGCACCGACCCGGTGCTGGCCCCGCTGCCGTTCTGGAACGACATCACCCGTGCCCACCAGCCCGGCGGCAAGGTCGTCACGACCATCAAGTCGGCGTTGCAGCGGGCCGCTTACACCGGACTCGACGGCAGGCGCGGCGCGGTCGCCGCGATCGAGCCGACGTCGGGCCGGATCCTCGCACTGGTCAGCAGCCCGTCGTACGACCCCGGAGCGCTGTCGGGCAACGGGGGCGACGTGGAAGACGCGTGGCGGAGCTACAACGGCACGGACACCCAGCCGATGCTCAACCGGGCCATCCGGCAGACGTATCCGCCCGGTTCGGCCTTCAAGATCGTGACGGCGGCCGCCGCGCTGGACGCGAGGGTGGTCGATGACGTCGACGAGCCGACGGGCGTCCCCGAGCCGTACGTCCTGCCGGGCACGCGCACCACGCTCCCGAACGACGCGCGCGGCTGCGACCAGGAGTCGCTGGCGTACGCCATCAAGTGGTCCTGCAACTCGGTGATGGCCGGTCTGGGCGTGCGGGTCGGGCTTGAGGGGATGGTGGACGCGGTGGGCCGATTCGGCTTCAACGACCGGCGGTTGAGGATCCCGTCCGGTGTCGCGGTGTCCAACTTCGACCGGAGGATGAGCGACGACCAGCTCGCGCTCTCCTCGATCGGCCAGTTCGACACGACGGCCACTCCGCTCCAGATGGCGATGGTCTCGGCGGCCGTCGCGAACGGCGGGGATCTCAAGTACCCGTATCTGGTGGAGCGGAGGCTCGCCGCCGACGGTGATGTCGTCTCCCGCACCGGTGGGCACTCGTACCAGCGCGCGATGAGCCCGTCGACCGCCTACCGTTTGCGGCAGTTGATGGCGGAGGTGGTGGACACCGGTACGGGCAGGGGCGCCGGGATCGACGGTGCGACGGTCGGCGGCAAGACGGGGACGGCGCAGCACGGGGTGGGCAACTCCGGTACGCCGTATGCCTGGTTCATCTCCTGGGCGCAGGCCAAGGGCGCGGGGCGGCCGGCGGTGGCGGTGGCCGTGGTGGTGGAGGACGCGGAGGCGGTGCGGGACGACATCAGCGGGGGCGGGGACGCGGCGCCGATCGCACGGGCGGTGATGGAGGCGGCGCTGCGGGAGTAGGCAGCCGGAGAAAGGCATCGGAGTGACAGTGGGAACGTGGTGGTCGGTGGGCGAGGCGCTGGAGCGGATCGACCGCCTCGACCCGGAGTTGTGCGCGTTCATCGAGGTGTGGCACACACGGGCGCGGGCGCGGTCACGCGCGGTGGACGGTCGGCTGCCCCTGGCGGGGCTGCCGTTCGCGGTGAAGGGACCGACGGGCATCCGCTCGTACGCGGCGCGGCGGCTGATCGCGGCGGGGGCGGTGCCGGTCGGCTCGACGGCGGTGCCGGGGCCGGGGACGTACTGGCAGACCTGGGGCCGGGGTGCCCACGGCCGTACGGTCAATCCCTACCGCGCCGACCGCACGCCCGGTGGTTCGTCGGCGGGCTCGGCGGTGGCGGTCGCGGCCGGCATGGTGCCGCTGGCGACGGGCAGCGACGGGGCGGGGTCGGTGCGGATCCCGGCGGCGTGGTGCGGAGTGTTCGGCCTGAAGACGACGAACGGGCTGCTGCCCTCGCCGGACCGCACGGGGCTGGCGACGGCGGGGGTGCTCACGCGCCGGGTGGCGGAGGCGGAGGCCTATCTGCGGTGCGTGCTGGACGGGCACGAGGAGGTGGCCGGTGCGCGGGTGCCGGTGGCCGCCACGTACTCGCCGGATCTCGGTTTCGCGCGGACCGATCCGGCGGTGGAGGCGGTGGTGCGGGCGGCGGTGGACCGGCTGGCGGCGGCCGGGGTCGTACGGCTCGACGGGGCCGCCGACGCGCGTCTCTCGCTGCTCGACCCGTGCGAGGCGTGGCTGGCGGTACGGGGCGGGGACCGGCCCGCCGAAGCGGCGGCGAGTGTGCGGGCGGAGAACGACCGGCGGCTCGACGCGTATTTCGCGCGTACGCCGCTGCTGCTCACCCCGGTGACGCCGAACCGCCCGCACGGTCACGAGGGTCCGGGACCCGACGTCTACTCGACGGCGCTGACCTGGGCGTTCAACCTGAGCGGCCATCCGGCGGCGAGCCTGCCCGCGGGGTTCACGCCGGACGGCTGCCCGGTGGGACTGCAACTGGTGGCGGGGCGCGGGGCGGACGTCTCGCTCCTCGGAATCGCGCGTGCCGCGGAGGAGGCCCTGCCTATCGTGTGCCCATGACGACACCCTCGCCCGCACCCGGCCCCATCGGGGGCATCGGCCCCGGTCACGAACTCGCCCAGGTGAACATCGCCCGCCTCAAACACCCCTTGGACTCGGTCGAGTTGAAGGACTTCGTGGACGCGCTGGATCCGGTGAACGCGGTGGCGGACGCGTCCGACGGTTTCGTCTGGCGGCTCCAGAGCGACGCGGGCAACGCCACGGACGTCCCGGTCTTCGGCGACGAGTGGCTGATCATGAATCTGACGGTGTGGCGGGACGTGGACGCGCTGACGGCTTTCATGTACCAAGGTCGGCACCGCGAGTTGCTGGCTCGCCGCTTCGACTGGTTCGAGCGTGTGGAGGAGGCGATGACGGCGCTGTGGTGGGTGGAGGCGGGCGTCCGGCCGACGCCGCGCGACGCGGAACTGCGGCTGCTGCGCCTGCGGGAGCACGGCCCGACGGCGCCCGCGTTCACCCTGCGGCAGACCTTCGCGCCGGGCTCGGACTAGGCGAGGTTCACACGCTGTTGGACGTCGGGTCAGCAAGTGCGCTGGGAGAGGGAGTTGACCCGCCTCACCGCAGGTGAGGCGGCACGCGTCTTCTCGGTCTGCTTCGTGAACCCGCAGGTGTACGACAACGTGGGCCTGAACCGCCGCGAAGCCCTCACCCAGGTCCGCGCGAGCGGGCACCGTCGAGAGGTGATGCGGTCGGGCGCCAAGCGCCTGACTGACTTCCTGGACGACATCGGGGTGCTGCGGGGGACGGGACGGGGGCTCTGGAAGGCGTCGGGGCTGCTGGCCTGAGGGGACCCGGTACCCGGCGTCAGTTCTTCACCCTGCGGCGCACCGCGAACGTGCCCCCGGCCGCAGCCAGCGTCACCAGCACCGCTCCGGTCGCGACCTTCGTCGCGTCCATGTCCGTGATGCTGCCGCCCAGCCCGCCCTGGGCGCCTCCCGACGGAGTCGTCGAGCCGACCGTGAAGGTGAAGGTGGACGGGCTGCCGTTCGGGCAGGAGATGTTGATCCTGTGGGAGCCCGCACGGGCGTCGCGGCGGATGGTGGCCGTGCCCCGGAAGGTGTCGTCCGTCGAGCCTTCGGTCAGCGTGACCGAGCCCGTGAAGGCACCGGACGAGGCGGATACCGTGCTGGCTTCGCAGCCGCCGTTGAGCGTGATCGTGACCGGGGAGCCGGGCCGCGCCGGGCTCGGGCTGACCGTGAGGGTCGGCTGGGCGGCGGCATGGGCCGTCGTCGCACCCGCGCCCAGGGCCAGGGCCAGGGAGGACAGGGCGGCGGTTGCGAGGATGCGAGCAGCGCGCATGATGGGGATCTCCGCTTCTTGGCGCGGTGCGGGCGTCTGCCGCCCGCTCGGGGACCGAGCCGTGGCCTTCATAAAAGGCAGACGCACCGTCAAGCGGCGCGCCGAGAGTTGACACCGGCTTCCGTCGAACGGCTCAGCGCCGAGCGCTAAACCGCTGGTGGCGGGGGTGGGGCGGGGGCGGAGCGGCGGAGTGGGTCCGTACGCCGCGGGGGTGACCCGCGTCCGCGCCGGCGGGGCGCTGCGCGACACTGGCGGCGTGAGAAGCGAAGAGACCGTCTTTGTCGGCGGGCCGCTCGACGGTCGCGTACTGCCCGTGCTGACCGGCCCGACCGGGCAGCCGCCGAAGTGGTACGAGGTCCCCGTGCCGGACGCCGCCGGCGGGCCGCCCACCGTGTTCGCGTACCGGCGCGCGCCCGCCGGGTACACCAAGCGGCTCGGGCTGCAGCGCGGCTGGAAGTACGAGTACGTCCCCGAGGGCCGCGAGCGACGGACGCTCAAGTGGCCCTGGTCCAAACCCGACCGGGGCTGACCGGGCGCCGCCGGAGACGTCCCCATCGCGAACTCCCTGGCCACACACGGTCACATATGGTGCGGCGGGCGGGATTTGTCGGGCACCATCTAGGAGGTGTCTCAGGGATCGGGCCGACCGGCGGCAACGCGGCGAGCGCGTGTGCCGGGCCCGCGAGCCCGGCGGGATCCCGACGACACGATCTAGGATCGACCGGGCCGGAGACGACTTCCCGGCAGAGCCACCAGGGGGCATACGCGTGATGGAACCGCTGCGGCACGACGACCCACGGCTCGTCGGCCCTTACACCGTGCTGGCGCGGTACCGGGAGTCTGCGAGCGCCGTGCAGTATCTGGCGTACGGCGTGAACGGCGCCACCGCCGTCGTGTCCGTCGCCCGCCCCGCCCTCGCCGCGCTGCCCGCCTTCCAGCGGCGCTTCCGGGCCGAGGCGCGGACCGCCGGGCAGCTGGCCGGTGGCTGGGTGCAGCCGCTGCTCGACTCCCGTACGGACGTGTCCGAGGAGGACACGCTCCGGACGCTCTGGACCGCGAGCGCCTACGTCCCCGCGCTCACCCTCGGCGAGGCCATCGCCGTCGCCGGTCCGCTGCCCGCGCGCGCCGTGCGCATCCTGGGCGCGGCGCTCGCCGGGACGCTGGCGCGGGTCCACGCCACCGGGGCCGTCCTGCACGGGCTCGCTCCCGACACCGTGGCCCTCGCCGCCGACGGGCCGCGCCTCACCGCCTTCGGGGCGCTGGGCGCGGCGGCGTCGGCCGAGGCCGCGGAGGGCGGGCGGCTGTCCGTACGGCTCGGGTATCTCACCCCGGAGCAGCTCGACGGCGAGATGCCGGGGCCGCCGTCCGACATCTTCGTGCTGGGGCTGCTGCTCGCGTACGCGGCCACCGGTACGACGCCGCTCGCCGAAGGGCCGCCCGACGCGGCGGCCGAGCGCATCGCGCACGGGACGGCCGAACTCGACGGTGTGCCGGAGGAGTTGCGCCCGATCGTCGCGCGCTGCCTGGCGAAGGACGCGGGCGGGCGGCCGACGGCCGGGGACGTGGCGGCGGAGCTGGCCTGGGAGCGCGCGTCGGACGGGGCGACCGCCGCCGTGCCCGACGGCTGGCTGCCCGACGCCCTGGCGGCCTCGATCGCCGAACAGGCCGCCCGAGTTGACGCCCTCCACGCTCCGCGTGAGGGGGCGGCGGAGGAGCCGCAGGACGCCGTTCCCGGCCCCGCTCCCGAGTCCGCTCCCGAGTCCGCTCCCGACACCCGTACCACTCGTATCGGCCGGCCACGGACCGCGTCCGGCGGTGAGAGCGGTGTCGTCGACCGGCCGACCGCCGCCCTGTCGCTGCCCCGCGCCCGGCCCGAGCCGACGGCTCTCCCCCTGCCCCCGGCCACCGCCCCGGTGCCGCAGCAGGCCCAGCCCCTCCCGCCGGGAGGGACGGCGCCGCCCGCGCTACCGGGACCGCCCGGACCGCCCGCCCCGGCGCCCGCGCAGGCCGCCCCCACCGGCGCCGGCTCCGGCCGGTTCGCCGCGCTCCGGCGACCCCTCCGGCAGCCTCACGGGCAGCCCCTCGGGCGGCGTGCGCTCATCACCGCGATCGTCGCCGGCGCCGCCGGTCTGGTGGTCGGCGGCGGGGGCGTACTCGCGCTGGCCGACGACGAGCCGTCCGACGACACCGACAGCAAGCCGGGCAACGACGCCCCCAAGGGCCTGACCGGACTGCCGCCCGAGGCCCTGTGGGCGTACGAGCACAAGGTGGCCGACGACGAGGTCCTGAACGCCGCCGTCATCGGCGGCCGGACCCTCGTCCTGACAGCGGAGTCGGGCGCCACCGGCGTGGACGTACGCACCGGCAAGCGGCTCTGGCGAAACGCCGAGGCCGCCGCCCTCCACCAGCCGCTGCCCGCCCCGGGCGGACTCACGTTCGTCGCCGGTACGACGGGGCTGCTCTGGATCTCGACCGCGTCCGGCGAGGTCAGGCACCGGGTGGAGTACGCGGACGGCATCGCGGAAGCGCCCGGCCTGACGGTCGGCGGGGTCGCCGGGAGCGGTGACGGCCAGGTCTGGTTCACCGGATCGCACACGACCGGCACGGGAAAGGCGGCAACGGTCCGCACCTTCCTCTTCGCCTTCGATCTGACGACCCGTAAGGAGCTGTGGCGCTCCGCGATCTCCAACGGCCGCGCGCCGTTGACCCCCGCGTACCAGCTGATCGCCGTACGGGAGGCGGACATCGTGGTGCGCCAGGACGCCAAGTCGCTGTCGCCCGCGCAGGTGAAGGCGGGCAAGGGCAAGTCGGTCTACCACTGCTTCGGCCGTGTCGACGGCAGGCGGACCTGGTCGAAGTCGTTCGGCGCGGTGCCGCCCACCGGTGGCTCGGTCGGCGACGCGAAGGGCCGGCTGTTCGCCGCGGCGGAGAACCAGTTGTACGCGTACGACACCGCCGACGCCAAGCAGCTGTGGCGCAGGTCGGGCGCGGCCGGGGTGCCGGACGAGAACTCGTACGCCTACGGCACCGGGACACTCGCCGGCTCCACGCTCTACATCGCCAACCGCTTCCAGGAGGTGCACGCGGTGGACCCCGAGTCCGGCGTGCAGCGCTGGAAGGGTACGACCGAGGGCCCGGCCTGGGCCGGGGTCCCCCGGATCACGATCAGCACGAGCGGCCGGACGGTGCTGTCGGCGGACGGGCTCCAGGTGACGGCGTTCGGGGCGAGGGACGGCAAGCGGCTCTGGAAGTTCCAGAACGCCGGCGGGCCCGCGCCCTCCCCCTCCGCCTCCGCCGACGGGGCGGCCGTGCCCACACCCGCGTATCAGCCGCTGATCGCCGGGAGGACCGTGGTGATCCGGCGCGCGGGCACCTTCTACGCTCTGCCGGTCGACTGAGCACCCGCCGACGCACCGCACCCGGCAAGCCACCACGCCGGGCGCCGTCACATCGGCCCGGCCGGGGTGACGGCGTGCCGCCAAGTCGCCCAATTGTGCGGTAAGCACACGAGCGCCGGACATTCGACGCCGCATCATCACCTTGGGGTCGGACAGCCCGTCCCGCGACCGGAGGTGATGGCATGTCAGGCAGACTTCTGCGGTCGGTCTGTACGGCGGCACTCGCCGTCCTGGTGGCCGTACCGTGCGCGGCGCCGGCCGGTGCCGAACCCACCCCTCGCGAGGACGGCAGGACGCGCGGCGTCTCCGACCTGCTCACCGAGATGCGGACGTTGTACCAGCGGGCCGAGGAGGCCACCGAGGCCTACAACGCCACCGAGGTCAAGCTCACCGATCAGCAGGCCAAGGCGAAGAGAGTCGGCGCTGGTCTGACCGACGCCCGCAAGGCGCTGGTCCGCAGCCGCGCCCAGGCCGGCCGGCTGGCCCGTCAGCAGTACCAGGGCACCTCCGAACTCTCCGCCTACGTCCAGTTGTTGCTCTCCGACGACCCGCAACACGCCCTGGATCAGAAACATCTGATGGACCGTGCGCAGAGCGACCGGCTGTCGACCGTCGCACGGCTCACCAACGGCGAGAGGCGCGCCGACGCCCTCGCCGCCCAGTCCCAGAAGGCGCTCGCCGAGCAGAGGGCGCTCGCCGCGAAGCAGAAAAAGCAGCGCGACACGGTCCGGACGAAGCTGACGGACGTCGAGAAGATGCTCGCCTCGCTCAGTACCGAGCAGATCGCGGCGATCGCCGAGCGCGAGGACGCCGACACGGCCAACGCCCAGAAGAAGCTGATCACCTCCGGCGCGCTCGGCGAGGCCGCCGACGGGACGACGGGCCTCGGCAGCAGCCTCCGGGCGCCGTCGGCGAAGGGCGGCGAGGCGCTGGCGTACGCCGTCGAGCAGATCGGCAAGCCGTATCGGTGGGGCGCGGAGGGGCCGGAGTCGTACGACTGCTCGGGGCTGACCTCGCGGGCGTGGACGCGCGCCGGGGTGAGCGTGCCCCGTACCAGCCAGGAGCAGTGGGCCGAGCTGCCGAGGGTGAAGCTGAGCGAGCTGCGCCCCGGTGACCTGGTGGTGTACTTCCCGAAGGCCACCCATGTGGCGATGTATCTCGGCGACGGGCAGGTGGTCCACGCACCCCGTCCGGGGGCGCGGGTGAAGGTCTCCCCCCTCGCGTCGAATCCGCTGCTCGGCGCCGTGCGGCCCGATCCTGACTCCGAGCCGCTCGACGTGGAGTCGTACGTGCCGCCGCGGCTGCCGCCGGGGGCCACCGACGGCGCCGACACCGGCTACAACGCGCAGACCGGACAGGGGGATTGACGCCTCCTGCGGCCACGGCGGTCAGCGGGGCGCGCCCTCGGCGACGGCCGCGAGATACGCCCGCGTCTTGTGCTGGTCGTAGAAGAAGTCCTCGAAGTCCGACGGGTCGTCGAAGCCGTTCGCGAACCGGTCGGCGACCGGCTGGAGTCGGCCCCCGGCGCCGAACATGTCCATCACGTGCTCCGGCGGCGGGGCGAGCATCGCGTTCGTCCACCTGGTGGTGTGCCGCGCGCTCTCCCAGTGCCGGTCGAACGTCGCCCGCATCCACGCCTCGTCGAACTCCCGGTCGCCGTGCGACAGGATCGAGTCCAGATACGAAGCGGCGCACTTGGAGGCCGAGTTGGAGCCCTGGCCGGTGATGGGGTCGTTCGCCACGACGACGTCGGCGACACCGAGGACGAGTCCGCCGCCCGGCAGCCGTCCGACCGGGTGGCGGACGGTGGGCGTGTAGCGGCCGACCAGTGTGGCGTTCGCGTCGGTCAGCTCGACCTTCATGGCGCGGGCGTACTCCCAGGGCGTGTAGCGCTCCATCAGCTCCAGCGTCAGCGAGAGATGGTCGGCCGGTTCCCTGACGCCCTGGAAGACGTCGAGCGGCCCGCCCGGCACGCCCTCCCAGAAGAGGATGTCCGCGCGGCCGGTGACGGTCAGCGTCGGCATCACGAAGAACTCGCCCACGCCGGGCACCAGGTTGCAGCGGACGGCGTCGAAATCGGGGTGCTCGGGGCGCGGGCCCAGCCCGTGGACGTACACGACGGAGAGCGCCCGCTGCGGCGCGACGTACGGCGAGCGGGTCGCGTCCCTGCCGAACATCGCGACCAGTTCGCCCTTGCCGGCCGAGACGAGGACGAGGTCGTACGCGCGCGAGAAGTAGTCGAGGTCGGACACGGCTGCACCGTGGATGACGAGTTGACCGCCCCGCTGGGCGAACGTCTCCATCCAGCCCGCCATCTTGACCCGCTGGTCCACGGACTGGGCGATGCCGTCCAGTCTGCCCACCCAGTCGACGGCGCGGGAGGAGTCGGGCGCGGCGACGGAGACGCCAAGGCCCTCGACGCGCGGGGCCTGGGACTCCCAGAAGTTGAGCTGGAGATCGCGCTCGTGCTGGAGCGCGGTGTGGAACATGCACTGGGTGGACATGACGCGGCCGGAGCGGATCTCGTCGGCCGTGCGGTTGGACAGCAGGGTGACCTCGTACCCGTACGACTGGAGTCCGAGGGCGAGCTGAAGACCGGACTGTCCGGCACCGACGACGAGTATCTTCCGCATGGCGGGTTCTCCGTTTGTTGCTGCCTGCTTGCCTGCTGTCAGGCTATGGGAGGCCGACCGGGTGCCGCTTCGAGGGCGTGGCCCACCAGGGCCAGCAGCGATTCGACAACGGTGATCCGGCTGCGCGCGTCCATGATCATCACGGGTATGTGGGGCGGTACGGTCAGCGCCTCCCGTATGTCCTGGACCTCGAACGACTCGGTGCCCTCGAAGTGGTTGACGGCCACGACGTACGGGACGCCGCAGCTCTCGAAGTAGTCGAGCGCCGGGAAGCAGTCGGGGAGCCGTCGGGTGTCGACCAGGACGACGGCGCCGATCGCGCCACGCACCAGGTCGTCCCACATGAACCAGAAGCGCTGCTGGCCGGGGGTGCCGAAGATGTACAGCACCAGATCGTCGTCGAGCGTCAGGCGGCCGAAGTCCATCACGACGGTGGTGCTGGTCTTCTCGGGGGTGGCCGCGAGATCGTCGGTGCCCTCGCTGGCCCACGTCATCACCGCCTCGGTGCGCAGCGGCCTGACCTCGGAGACCGATCCGACGAAGGTCGTCTTGCCGACCCCGAAGCCGCCCGCGACCACTATCTTGGTCGCTATGGGCGCCCTCGTGCGGTCCAACTGCCAGTCGCGCAGACCTTCTTCGGCGTCGTCCGACACCTCAGAGCCGGCGGAGTCCACCCAACACCCTCTCCAGCAGCGCGCGGTCCGGGTGGCCGCTGTCGTGGCCGGTCCCGTAGACGCGGATCTTCCCCTGGTCGGCCAGGTCGCTGAGCAGCACCCGGACGACTCCCAGCGGTATTTTGAGGAGCGCCGAGATCTCGGCGACGGTCCGCATCCGTCGGCACAGCTCGACGATGGCGCGCATCTCCGGCATGACGCGCGACGCGGCGCTGCCGCCGCCGCTCACCAGTTCCTTGCGCTCCTCGCCGGCTTCCAGCGCGGCGACGAACGTCTCGACCAGCAGCACATGGCCGAAGCGCGTCCTGCCGCCGGTCAGCGAGTACGGACGTACACGCGCGACGCGGCGGACGGGGCCGCGCGCGGGAAGGCCGTGGGCACGCGATCCGCCCCCGCCCGGCGTTCCACGGCCGGATCCGGTCGCGGAAGCCGGTGTCATCGGGCGCTCTCCATCGACTTGCGCAGCTCACTGCGGAGTTCGGGGGTCAGTACGTGTCCGGCCCGGCCGACGAACATCGCCATGTGGTACGCCACGACGTGCATGTCGCAGTCGGGGCCGGCGTGCAGACCGAGCAGTGAACCGTCGCTGATCGACATGACGAAGACACTGCCCTCCGCCATCGCGACCATCGTGTGCTTCACACCCCCACCGTCCATCAGTTCGGCCGCACCGAGGGTGAGGCTGCTGATGCCGGAGATGATGGTGGCGAGGTCGGCGCTGGAGCCGCGCGGGCTCTCGCCGCTTTCCGCGCTGTCCGCGGCGTCGTGCTGCGCCGGGTCCGAGGAGAGCAGCAGCAGTCCGTCGGACGAGACGACCGCGACGGAGCGTGCTCCTCGCACCTCCCCCACGAGATTCGTCAACAGCCAGTGGAGATTACGCGCTTCGCTACTGAGTCCGAATGTGCCGGTCGCCGTCAACTGCGTGCCTCCTCGACAGTCTCCCCCGTCTCGTCCGTCCGTGCGTCGGTCCCCTCCGCCGCGTCCCGCTGCCGCGGTACTGAACTGCTCTGCGCTGAACTGCTGTTCTGCTTCTGCACTTCGGTCTGCTCCAAGAGCTCGGCATCGGCGTCGCGTCTGCCGTCCTTGGCCCCTCGGTGAAAGCCACCGAGCCTGCGGCGCAACGCGTCCGCGTCGACGCTACCCGGCCGTTCGGGCGTCGTGGTGCCAGGCTTGACGACTTGGGGGGTGCGCTTGGGCAGTCCCTTGTCGGTGAAGGCCTCGGCGACGGGCTCCGGGGCTGGCTCCGTGGCAGGCTCCGTACCGCCCGTCTCGTCGGCGGCGTCCGCGACGTCGTCCGCGCTGCCGTCGGCGGCGGACGCGACGTCGTCCGTGGGGTCCGCGACGTCGTCCGTGTCGTCCGCGGCGCGCTCGTGCGCGTCCGGGCCGATGGCGTACGGGTCGTCGGCGGGCGCCCCGTCCTCGTCCGCCGCCACCGGGTCCCGCTCCGAACGGCCTTGCAGCACATTGGAGTTGGCCTCCGCCTCCGACCCCGGCAGATGAGGCGTCGGCGCCTCGCCCGCCACCGCCGTCGTCCGGAGCGGGGCCGCGAACGGCGGGACGGCCGGCAGCAGGGCCTGCGGCAGTACGACGACGGCGGCGAGCCCGCCGTGCTGGTGTTCGCGCAGCGTGACCTCGACGCCGTGGCGCGTGGCGAGCAGCGACACGACGCGCAGACCCAGCCCGTCCCCGTCGCTGTCCGTGCCGGTCTTCCCCTGCTTCACCGGCTTCCCGGACGTGTTCGGCTCCGGCTCGTACGCCTCCGGATCGGCGAGCCGCTCGTTGAGTTCCGCGATCCGCTCCTCCGGCACACCGATGCCCTTGTCCTGCACGGAGAGCATCACGTCACCGCTCTCCAGCAGCCAGCCGGACAGCTCGACCTGGGCGTCGGGCGGCGAGAACGACGTGGCGTTCTCCAGGAGTTCGGCGACGAGATGGCTGATGTCGTCCGCCGCGAAGCCGGCCAGCTGGGCGTGCGGCGGCAGCGACTGGATCGTGATCCGCTCGTACTTCTCGATCTCGCTGACGGCCGCGCGCAGGACGTCGACGAGCGGTACGGGGCCCGGGTAACTCCCCCCGTACTCGTGCCCGGCGAGCATCAGCAGGTTCTCGCTGTGCCGGCGCATGACCGTCGCCAGGTGGTCGATCTTGAAGAGGACGCCGAGCCGGTCGGGGTCCTGCTCGCGCTCCTCCAGGCTCTCGATGACGCCGAGTTGGCGCTCCACCAGGCCGAGCGTGCGCAGCGAGAGATTGACGAAGCCGTGGTGGACGGTGTGCCGCAGCGCCTCCAGCTGCGCGGTGATGTCGGCCGTCTGCTGCTGGAGTTCGGTGCGCCGGTCGGCCATGGCCTGCCGGGCGCCGATCAGTCCGGTGCGCTCGCTCTTGAGCTTCTCGGCGCGCGCGGACACCTCGACGAGCTTGCCGTGCAGGGTGTTGATCGACCGTACGACCTGGCCGAACTCGTCGTTGCGGCCGGTGAAGCGGACCGGTTCCCCGGTCGCGGGCTCGGAGGCGAGCCGGGCCGCGCCGATACGGACGACGGCGAGCGGCCGGGTGAGCGTACGCGCGACGGCGGTCGACACGCCGACGGCGACGATCAGCAGACCGCCGAGGAGCGCGATGCTCACCTCCAGCGAGGTGACTCCGTCGTCCCGCAGCTGCTCCAGCCGCTTGAGCTGGGCGGAGCCGATGCCGGACTCGAGGCCGCGCATCTGCTCGACACGGCTGGAGAGCGACGCCTCGACCTTCTCCCGGTCGGCGTCGCGGTCGCTGTCGGAGAGTTCGGGACTGTCGGCGAGGCGGGACAGGTACTTCTCCGCCGTGGTGACCTCGGGCCCCGTGACGGTCGTGGCGAGGGAGTCCCGCGCCTCGGCGCCCGCGGACTGGTCGAAGTCGGTGAGGGAGGCGAGTTCCTGGACGCGGGACTGCTGGGCGGCGGCGCTGAGCGCGTCGCGGGTGCGTTCGTTCTCGGCGGCGTCGCCGTTCGCGCCGTCCGTGGCCGGGAGGGGGAGGCCGGTGGCGGGGTCGTACCGCGGTGCGGTTTTCGCGGGCTCCGGAACGGCGAGCGCGGCCAGCAGCAGGCCGCGGGTGGCCGACGCCTGCTCGACGGCGCGGCCGAGCGCGGCGGGGGCGCGGGTGCCGTCGGCGGCGTCCGGGGGCGTCTTGTCGGCGACCTCGTCGCCGACGGCGTGCAGTTTGGCGATGACGTCCGTGTACGCGTGGTACGCCTCGAGGGCGGTGCCCTTGCCGGTGAGGGCCGTGCGGCGGATGGACGGGACGGTGGAGAGGTCCCTGCGCAGTCCGGGGGAGGCGGCGGGCTCGATCTCCTCGATCTGCCGGTCGACGCGGGTGGCGGGGGTACCGCCCTCGTCCTCGGACGCCTCGTCGCTCTCGGGCTCCTCGCGGCCCCGGGCGATGTGGACGACGACTTCGTCCCGCTCGTCGGCCAGGGAGTGGGCGAGGACTGCCGTCTGCCGGTTGAGCTCGGCGAGGGTGACCAGGCGCTGGGCGTCGGTCAGTTCTGCCGAGGCGCCCAGGACCGCGGGCATGCCCGCCGCCACGACGGTGGCGCCGACGACGGCGACCGCGACGACCAGCCGGCTGCGTACGCGTACGGGCTTCCCGGCGGGAGCCGCCGCCACATCGGCGGAATCGGCCGCGGGACGGGCCTTACCCGCCTTACGGGGCTCCGCCGAACTCTGGGACCCGCCGCGCGTGCCGCCCTTGCCCCGAGGCCGCTTCTTCTGCACCGGTGCTCGCATTCTCGACTCGTCCGCCCATGGAGCGGAGATGACGTCCGGTCACACCCGGATAACCCCTCCACCCCTGGCACGGCTTCCGACCATTCCAGCGTTTTTCGGAGGGGGCCCGTATCGGCCGCTCCGCCACCTGAACGAGTGAACATCAAGGAGGAGTTGACGAACAACTCGCGCGGGCGCACGTCACGGATGTGCGCGGTGGGGCGGTTGGAACTTGGGCGTGAGCTTTGGCAGGATGCCCGGCCGCACCCTCGCGGAACGGGTCATTCCCGCCATCCGGGGGCGCGGCGCCGACGCACCGCGAGCAGGAGGCTACGCCGAGTACGCCGCGGTGCGTGGAGGCGGGCCGACGGATGCGCGAAGGCGTACCGAAGCATGCCTGAGATATGGCCGAGGCGTGATCGAGGTGTGCGGGCACCGTGAAGGCACCGGACGGGAATCGGGCGGCCCCTCGGGCAGACTGGGCCTCATGCGCATCGACATCGCCACCGCCCCCGGCAGTCACCCCCGCCCGAACGAGGACTGGACCGCCGTTGCCGCGCCTTCCGCGGGCAGCGGCGGCACGCTCGTCGTGCTGGACGGTGTGACGCCTCCGCCGGACGGTGACGGTTGTGTGCACGGAGTGCCGTGGTTCGTCGCGCGACTGGGCGGGGCGCTGACCGAACTGTCCGCTTCACGGCGGGAGATGACCCTCACCGACGCCCTCGCGGAGTCGATCCGGCGGACCGCCGACGCCCACCGCTCCACGTGTGACCTTTCTCACCCGCGTACGCCCCAGGCGACCGTCGTCATGGTGCGGTGGGACGCGGACACGATCGAGCATCTCGTCCTCTCGGACTCCACCCTCCTGCTGGAGTCGCCGGACGGCGAGGTGCGGGCCGTCGTGGACGACCGGCTGGACCGGGTCCCGCGCGAGGTCCGCCGCCGGGCCTCCGCGACGGACGCGCTGCGCAACGCGGAGGGCGGCTTCTTCACGGCGGCCGTCGACCCTGACGTGGCGTCGAGGGCCGTGGCGGGGCGGACGCCCGCCTCGGAGGTACGGGCCGTCGTGGGCCTCACGGACGGCGCGGCGCGCTGGGTCGAGGTGTTCCGGGAGGGCGACTGGGCGGACTGCCTGACGCTCGTCAGGAAGAGCGGCCCGCAGGAACTGATCGACCGCGTAAGGGCGGCGGAGTCCGCGGACCCGGACGGGGTGGCCTTCCGCCGGGGCAAGGCGTACGACGACGCGACGGTCGTCTACGTGGAGCCGTAGGGGGCGTCGTGCCCGCGGCCCGGCCCCTCCCCGCAGGTGGCGGCGGGCTCGCTCAGCTCTCCGCGCGGGCGTTCAAGTGGTGCAGCAGCCGCGCCAGTTCGGCGACCTCCGACCGGTCCCAGTCCGCGAGCTTGCGCACGTACCGCTCGCGCCGTGCGTCCCGCACCATGCGGAAGCGCGCGACCCCTTCGCCGGTGAGCCGGACCAGCGAGGCGCGCCCGTCGGCGGGATCGGGCTCGCGTGTGACCAGTCCGAGTGCTTCCAGCGCGTGCAGCTGACGGCTCATCGTCGCCTTGCCGACGCCGAAATAGACGGCGAGATCGGTGGCCCGCTGCTGACCGGTCTCCTCCAGCCGTACGAGAAGCCCATAGGCGGCCGGCTCCAGTTCCGGGTGGACCTCGCGGGCCATTTCACCGGAATTGGCTCTGGCACGTCGCAGAAAGACGGCCAACTCGCGTTCCAGCGCCAGGAATTCGTGGTCCACGTCACTTTTCCCGGCCGGTTCGGGTTCGTTCGCCGTACCTTCTCCGTGCACGTCAGCACCCATAACACCCATCGCGCGCTTTCCCGTTCCTGAAAGTTTTGCGTCGCCGGGGCCTGTTGCCGCAGCTCGGTCATTATTTCGCAGGTTTATACCAACGGCAGCAGTCTGCTGCTCTTCCGTCACTCCGTTCCACCCGCGTAGCGTCGTTCACAGCGCGAGTGTTGGCATGTCCACACCACTACATGTCGACACGTCATGAGCTCCCCCCTCGAAAGTTCTCGGAGGCACGTACATGTCCGTGCACAGATCCAGAACCTCAGGTCGCTCCCGCCTCACCCTGGCCGGCGTCCTCCTCGCGGCTCTCGCTCTCCTCCTCACCCTGCCGGGCGCGGCAAGCGCCGACGGCACCCCCCGCACCTCGGACACCCCCCAGCGCGGCTCGGCCCACATGGGCATGGGCGTCATCGAGCACGACGGCCAGGGCGGCACCCCGCCCGCCGGAAACCGGGCCGTGCAGACCGAGGGCGTCGACGTCTCCAGCCACCAGGGGAACGTCAACTGGGGCTCCCTGTGGACCAGCGGCGTGAAGTGGGCGTACGTGAAGGCCACGGAAGGCAACTACTACAAGAACCCGTACTTCGCGCAGCAGTACAACGGCTCGTACAACATCGGCATGATCCGCGGCGCGTACCACTTCGCCACCCCCAACGACTCCAGCGGCGCCAACCAGGCCAACTACTTCGTCGACGGCGGCGGCGGCTGGTCGCGCGACGGCAAGACCCTGCCGGGTGTGCTGGACATCGAGTGGAATCCGTACGGCGCCGCCTGCTACGGCAAGACGCAGGCGCAGATGGTCGCCTGGATCCGCGACTTCCTGAACACGTACAAGGCGCGCACCAGCCGTGACGCCGTGATCTACACGGCCACCAGCTGGTGGACCCAGTGCACGGGCAACTACAGCGGCTTCGGCTCCACGAACCCGCTCTGGGTGGCCCGCTACAACACCACCGTGGGTGAACTCCCGGCCGGCTGGGGCTTCTACACGATGTGGCAGTACACCTCCACGGGGCCCATCGTGGGCGACCACAACAGGTTCAACGGCGCGCTCGACCGGGTCGTGGCTCTCGCCAACGGCTGAGCCCCGCGCCACGGCCTCGACCGCCATGGCCTCGACCGGAGACGGAGGGCCGGTCGAGGCCGGACACCCGGCGGATGAAGGCGTGTGAACGGGGTGGGGCCCCCCCCCCCCCGGGGGGGGGGGCCCCCCCCCGGCGCGGGCGGGGCCCCGGACGCCCCCCCCCGCCACGCCCCCCGCGCCGGCCCGGCCCGGGCCGCCCCCCCGAGCGCCCTCGACACGCCCAGGCGCC
>NZ_JBITIB010000029.1:0-117510 GCF_044458565.1 Streptomyces sp. NPDC050433
CCGCCCCCCGGCTCCCGCTTCCCAAAAAAACCCCCCCCGCCCCCCCCCCGGGGGCCCCCCCCGCGGCCGGCGGGGGGGCCCCCCTTTTTGGGGGGGGGCCCCCGCCCGGCGTCCGGCGTTCAGCTCTGGGCGGTGCGCATGTCGCCCAGGTGGTGGACGCGCACCATGTTCGTCGTGCCGGGCACACCGGGCGGCGAGCCGGCCGTGATGATCATGATGTCCGACTCGTTGTAGCGCTGGAGCTTCAGCAGCTCCGCGTCCACGAGATCGACCATCGCGTCCGTGGTGTTCACATGCGGGACGACGAAGGACTCGACGCCCCAGCTCAGCGAGAGCTGGTTGCGTGTCGCCGCGTCCGTCGTGAAGGCCAGGATCGGCTGGCAGGTGCGGTAGCGCGAGAGCCGGCGGGCCGTGTCGCCGGACTCGGTGAAGGCGATCAGCGCCTTGCCGCCCAGGAAGTCCGCGATCTCGCAGGCCGCGCGCGCGACCGAACCACCCTGCGTACGCGGCTTCTTGCCCGGTACGAGCGGCTGGAGGCCCTTCGACAGCAGCTCGGTCTCGGCGGCCACGACGATCTTCGACATGGTCTTGACGGTCTCGACCGGATACGCGCCGACGGACGACTCCGCCGACAGCATGACCGCGTCCGCCCCGTCCAGGATCGCGTTCGCCACGTCGGACGCCTCGGCACGCGTCGGACGGGAGTTGGTGATCATCGACTCCATCATCTGGGTCGCCACGATCACCGGCTTGGCGTTGCGGCGGCACAGCTCGATGAGGCGCTTCTGCACCATCGGGACCTTTTCGAGCGGGTACTCCACCGCCAGGTCGCCACGGGCCACCATGACGCTGTCGAACGCCGCGACGACCGCCTCCATGTTGGCGACGGCCTGCGGCTTCTCGACCTTCGCGATGACGGGGACCCGGCGGCCCTCCTCATCCATGATCTTGTGGACGTCGTTGATGTCGTCCGCGTCGCGCACGAAGGACAGCGCGACCATGTCGCAGCCCATCCGCAGGGCGAAGCGCAGGTCCTCGACGTCCTTCTCGGAGAGCGCCGGGACATTGACCGCCGTACCCGGCAGGTTGATGCCCTTGTGGTCGGAGATGACCCCGCCCTCGATGACCAGCGTCCTGACCCGCGGACCGTCGACCTCGGTCACCCGCAGCTCGACGTTGCCGTCGTTGATCAGGATCTGGTCGCCCTTGGCGACGTCCCCGGGCAGGCCCTTGTAGGTGGTGCCGCAGATGCCCTTGTCCCCGGCGACATCCTCGGTGGTGATGACGAACTCGTCACCCCGCACCAGCTCGACGGGACCCTCGGCGAAGGTCTCCAGCCGGATCTTCGGGCCCTGGAGGTCGACGAGCACGCCCACGGCCCGGCCGGTGGCCTCGGCCGCCTTCCGGACGCGGTGGTACCGCTCCTCGTGCTCGGGGTGGGACCCGTGGCTCATATTCAGTCGGGCCACGTTCATACCGGCCTCGATGAGCGATTTCAACTGCTCGTACGAGTCGACGGCGGGGCCTAGGGTGCAGACAATTTTGGAACGGCGCATAAGGCGGATCCTATCGTTTTGTTTCCGCGCGGAATATTCCGTCTGGCGGAAAGCACAAATGGGCGGAGTGACGCTCAGGCGTCGACCGCGCCGACCAAGGCGAAAGTCTGGCGGGCGATCTCCATTTCCTCATCGGTCGGCACGACGGCGACGGCGACGCGCGCGTGCTCCGGCGATACGAGGCGCGGCTCGCCGGACCGTACGGCGTTCAGTTCCGCGTCCACGACCAGCCCCAACTCCCCCAGCCCGGCGATCGCCGCCGCCCGCACCGGCGCCGCGTTCTCGCCGACGCCCGCGGTGAACACCACCGCGTCCACCCGGCCGAGCACCGCGTAATAGGCGCCGATGTACTTCTTCAGCCGGTGGATGTAAATGTCGAACGCCAGCGTCGCCGCGGCGTCGCCCGCGTCGACCCTGCGGCGGATCTCCCGCATGTCGTTGTCACCGCACAGCCCCGTCAGGCCGCTCTTCTTGTTGAGCAGTTCGTCGATCTCGTCGGTGCCCATCCCGGCCACCCGCTCCAGATGGAAGACCACCGCCGGATCGATGTCCCCCGAGCGCGTACCCATCACCAGGCCCTCCAAGGGCGTCAGCCCCATCGAGGTGTCCACGCAGCGCCCGCCCGCGACGGCCGACGCCGACGCCCCGTTACCCAGGTGCAGCACGATCAGATTCAGCTCCTCGGGCGCCCGGCCCAGCAGCTCGGCGGCCCGCCGGGAGACATACGCGTGCGACGTGCCGTGGAACCCGTAGCGCCGGATCCGGTGCGCGTCGGCCGTCTCGACGTCGATCGCGTACCGCGCCGCGTGCTCCGGCATCGTCGTGTGGAACGCGGTGTCGAAGACGGCGACCTGCGGCAGATCGGGGCGCAGGGCCCGCGCCGTCCTGATGCCGGTGATGTTCGCCGGGTTGTGCAGCGGCGCCACCGGCACCAGGCGCTCGATCTCCGCGAGCACGGCGTCGTCGATGACCGTCGGGGCGCTGAACTCCAGCCCGCCGTGCACCACTCGGTGGCCGATCGCCGCCAGCTCGGGGGAGTCGATGCCGATGCCGTCCCGCGCCAGCTCCTCGGCGACGGCCTTCAGCGCCGCGTCGTGATCGGCGATCCGCTCCGTACGCTCGCGCTTGCCGGCGTCCGCCCCCTCGCCCGACGGCGTGTGCACCAGCCGAGACGCGCTCTCGCCGATGCGCTCGACGATTCCGGCGGCGAGACGGCTGCCGTCGCGCATGTCCAGCAGCTGGTACTTCACGGACGAGGAGCCGGAGTTGAGCACGAGGACTCGGGTGGCCTGGGAGGTCACGGGCGGGATGCCTTTCGGGGAGGGAGCTGTGTACGGAAGCGGGGGAGCGGCGTCAGGCGTCGTCGCCCTGCGCCTGCACGGCCGTGATGGCGACGGTGTTCACGATGTCCTGCACCAGGGCGCCGCGCGACAGGTCGTTCACCGGCTTGCGCAGCCCCTGCATCACCGGACCCACCGCCACCGCGCCCGCCGAACGCTGCACGGCCTTGTACGTGTTGTTGCCGGTGTTCAGGTCCGGGAAGATCAGCACCGTCGCGCGCCCCGCCACCTCCGAGTCCGGCAGCTTCGTCGCCGCGACGCTCGGCTCCACCGCCGCGTCGTACTGGATCGGCCCCTCGATCCTCAGCTCCGGCCGCGCCGCGCGCACCAGCTCCGTCGCCTCACGCACCTTGTCGACATCCGCGCCCGAGCCCGACGTGCCCGTCGAGTACGACAGCATCGCGATCCGCGGCTCGACCCCGAACCGCGCGGCGGTCGCGGCGGCCTGCACCGCGATGTCCGCGAGCTGCGCGGCGTCCGGGTCCGGGATGACCGCGCAGTCGCCGTACACGAGCACCTTGTCGGCCAGGCACATGAAGAAGACGGAGGAGACGCTGGACGAGGGCGTCAGTTTCTTGCCGGCTTTGATGATCTCGAACGCCGGGCGGATCGTCGCCGCCGTGGAGTGCACCGAACCCGACACCATGCCGTCGGCCAGCCCCGCGTCGACCATCAGCGTGCCGAAGTAGTTCACGTCGGCCACCACGTCGTACGCCAGCTCCACCGTCACGCCCCGGTGCGCGCGCAGCTGCGCGTAGCGCTCGGCGAACCGCTGCCGCAGCTCGTCCTTCGCCGGGTCGACGAGCTGGGTGCCCGCCAGGTCGATACCGAGATCGGCGGCCTTCTTGGCGATGATGTCGACGTCCCCGAGGAGCGTCAGGTCACACACGTCGCGGCGCAGCAGCACGTCCGCCGCGCGCAGCACCCGCTCCTCCGTGCCCTCCGGCAGGACGACCCGGCGGCGTACGGCACGGGCCTGCTCCAGCAGGTCGTGCTCGAACATCATCGGTGTCACCCGGCCACTGCGCGCCACCGACATCCGGGCCAGCAGATCGCCGGTGTCCACGTACCGCTCGAAAAGACCGAGCGCCGTCTCCGCCTTGCGCGGCGTATCGGCGTTCAACTTCCCTTCCAGCGAGAAGAGTTCACCCGCCGTCGGGAAGGAACCCGCGACCACCGAGACGACCGGTGTGCCGGGCGCCAGCTTGGCGGCGAGGGCCAGGACCGAGTCGGCCGGCCGCTCGTCCAGCGTCAGCAGGATGCCCGCGATGGGCGGCGTCCCCGCCGAGTGCGCGGCGAGCGCGCCCACCACCAGATCCGCCCGGTCGCCCGGCGTGACCAGCAGACAGCCCGGCGTCAGCGCGCCCAGCAGATTGGGCAGCATCGCGCCGCCGAAGACGAAGTCCAGCGCATCGCGAGCCAGCCCCGCCTCGTCCCCGAGCAGCACCGTGCCGCCGAGGGCGCGGGTGATCTGCGCGACGGTCGGGGCGGCCAGCGCGGCCTCGTCGGGGAGTGTGTAGCAGGGCACCGGCAGCTGCGCCCCGAGCTGTGCGGCGATCGCGTCGCGGTCCTCGGGGGCGACCCGGTTCACGACCATCGCGAGGACGTCGCAGCCCAGCACCGCGTACGCCCGGTGGGCGTTGCGCGCCTCGGCCTGTACGGACTCGGCCTGCTGGCCCTTGCCGCCGACCACGGGTATGACGGAGGCGCCGAACTCGTTGGCCAGCCGGGCGTTGAGCGCCAGCTCGTCGGGCAGCTGGGTGCCGGCGAAGTCGGTGCCGAGGACCAGGACGACCTCGTACTCCCGCGCGACCTCGTGGAAGCGCCGCACGAGCTGCTGGACCAGCTCGTCCGTACCCCCGTCGGCCTGGATCCGGGCGGCCTCCGCGTAACCGAGGCCGTAGCCGGACGCGGGGTCCTGCGAGAGCCGGTAGCGGGCCCGCAGCAGGTCGAAGAGACGGTCGGGGCCGTTGGCATGGACCAGCGGACGGAAGACGCCCACCCGGTCCACCTGCCGGGTCAGCAGCTCCATGACCCCCAGCTCGACGACCTGCCGGCCGTCCCCGCGTTCGATCCCGGTCACGTACACGCTGCGTGTCACGCGTGCTCTCCTGTTCGACTTCGGCTGTTCGGCGACGATGGTGGGCTGGGGGAATTCCTGTTTCTGCCGTTAGGCCCGTTAGGGTGGCAACGCCCTCTTGACAATACCTGTGGGGGTGGGTACGGCGCCTCCGAGGTGGGTAGGCGGTACGGCCCGTGGCACGGCTCGTAGGCGACACCCCTAGCGACCAGGAGACACAGCTCGATGCGTATCGGAGTTCTCACCGCAGGCGGAGACTGTCCCGGCCTGAACGCCGTGATCCGCTCGGTCGTCCACCGCGCGGTCACCGGGCACGGGGACGAGGTCATCGGCTTCGAGGACGGATTCAAGGGCCTGCTCGACGGCCACTACCGCCCGCTCGACCTCGACTCCGTCAGCGGCATCCTGGCACGCGGCGGCACGATCCTCGGCTCGGCCCGGCTGGAGCGCGGCCGGCTGCGCGAAGCGGCCGAGAGCGCGGACGAGTTGGGCCGCAGGTACGGCATCGACGCGCTCATCCCGATCGGCGGCGAGGGGACCCTCACGGCGGCCCGGATGCTCTCCGACGCGGGCATGCCCGTCGTGGGCGTGCCGAAGACCATCGACAACGACATCTCGTCCACCGACCGCACGTTCGGCTTCGACACCGCCGTGATGGTCGCCACCGAGGCGATCGACCGGCTCAAGACCACGGCCGAGTCGCACCAGCGCGTCATGGTCGTCGAGGTGATGGGGCGTCACGCGGGCTGGATCGCGCTGGAGTCGGGCATGGCGGGCGGCGCGCACGGCATCTGCCTGCCGGAGCGGCCCTTCGAGGTCGACAGCATCGTGAAGATGGTCGAGGAGCGCTTCGCGCGCGGCAAGAAGTTCGCGGTCATCTGTGTCGCCGAGGGCGCGCACCCGGCCGAGGGCTCCATGCACTACGCGAAGGGCGAGATCGACCAGTTCGGCCACGAGCGCTTCGAGGGCATCGGCAACCGCCTCGCGGGCGAACTGGAGCGCCGCATGGGCAAGGAGGCCAGGCCGGTGATCCTGGGGCATGTGCAGCGCGGAGGGACGCCGACGGCGTACGACCGGGTGCTGGCGACACGCTTCGGCTGGCACGCGGTGGAGGCGGTGCACAACGGCGACTTCGGCAGGATGACGGCGCTGCACGGCACACGGGTGGCGATGGTCCCACTCGCCCAGGCGGTCACCCGCCTCAAAACGGTGCCGGAGAACCGGATGTTCGAGGCGGAGTCGGTGTTCTAGGCGGTGTCTTGTCGGTCAGGCCGGGTCCCGTCCGGCGCTCACCCCTTCACCGCGCCGCCGAGCGCGAAGCCCCCGCCCAGCCTGCGCGAGATCAGGATGTAGAGCAGCAGCACCGGTGTGGAGTAGAGGATCGAGAACGCCGCCAGCTGGCCGTAGATCACCGAGCCGTAGTTGCCGAAGAACGTGAAGATCGACACCGACGCGGGCAGTTGGTCGGGGGAGAGCAGCAGCATGAACGGGACGAAGAAGTTCCCCCAGAGCTGGATGAACGTGTAGATCATCACGACCGTCATGCCGGGCCCCATCAGCGGCAGCACGATCCGGGTCAGCGTCTGGAGCATCGAGGCCCCGTCCGTCCACGCCGCCTCCTCCAGGACCGTCGGCACCCCGTCCATGAAGTTCTTCATCAGCCAGATGGAGAAGGGCAGTTGGGACGTGGCGAGGAACAGCGCCGTGCCGTACATCGTGTCGACCAGATTGACCTGGACGAACAGTCCGTACACCGGGACCATGATCGCGGTGATCGGCAGACACGTCGTGAACAGGATGGTCAGCAGATAGGGGCGGCTGAACCGCGAGCGGTAGCGGGACAGCGGATACGCCGCCAGGGCCGCGCACGCCACCGTCAGGAGCGTCGCACTGCCGCACAGCAGCAGGCTGTTGAGCATCGGCGTGAACGTGATCTCGTCGGTCAGGACCGCGCTGAAATTCTCCGTGGTCGGCGACGACGGCAGCCGTACCCGCAGGTCCGCCTCCGCGTCGACGGAGGACAGCAGCAGCCACAGCAGCGGGAGCAGGAACGCCGCCGCCACCGCCACCAGCGCGGCGTCCGAGGCGAGCCGGACGCGAGTGGCGCGCTTCATCCCGCGGTTCATCCCCCGCTTCATCACACCTCCACCTTGAGCAGGCGCACATAGACGACGGAGAACAGCGCGCCCACGAGAAGCAGCAGCAGCGCGACCGCCGTGCCGTAACCGATCAGGCTCTTGAGGAACGCCTGGTCGTACATGAACACCGGCAGCGTCTGGCTCCGGTTGCCGGGACCACCTCGCGTCATCGCCCAGATCAGTCCGAAGACGGACAGCGTGGAGAGCGTGTTGAGCATGAGATTGGTGCCGATGGAACGCCGGATCATGGGCAGTGTGATGTGCCACAGCCGCCGTACCCCGTTCGCGCCGTCGACCTCCGCCGCCTCCGTGATGTCCTTCGGGATCTCGGACAGCGCGGCGGAGTAGATCAGCATGGAGAACGCGGTGCCGCGCCATACGTTGGCGAACGACACCGCCAGGATCGGAAGCGTGAACAGCCAGTTCTGGGACGGCAGATGGAACCAGTCCAAGATGGCGTTCAGCGTCCCCTCCCGGCGGAAGAACGCGTACAGCAGGAACGCCGCGACGATCTCCGGCAGCACCCACGCCGCGATCACGACGGCGCCCGTGACGGTGCGCACCGGCCTCGACGCGGCCCGCATCAGGCCGGCCAGCGCCAGCCCGATCGTGTTCTGGCCGACGATCGACGACACGAAGGTGAAGACGAGCGTCAGCCAGACCGCGTTGCGGAAGTTGTCGTCAGCGAAGGCCCGGCGGAAGTTGTCCAGGCCCACGAAGTCCGACGTGGACGAGCCGGTCAACTGCGTGTTGGTGAAGGCGATCCAGACGCAGTAGCCGATCGGCCCCGCCAGGAACAGGAGCAGCAGCACCGTGGCCGGGGCCAGCGGCAGCCAGCGCAACGGCCGCGACTTGCGGCCGCGACGGCCTTCATCACCGCCGCGGCCCCCCGCCGGCAGCGCGGGCCCGCCCTTGCCGACCGGCCCGCCCGCCGTGCTCACCGCGCTCACGGCGCCGCCGCCGTCACCGCCGGGGCGGCGTCCGCGCCGGTGCTCACTTCTCGACCACCGCGCCGTCGGCGATCGTCTTCAACTGCTCGTCGTACGCCTTCGCCGCGTCCGCCGCGGACGCGTCCCCCGTCGTCACCGACTCCATCGCCTCGCCGATGGCGGACGAGACCTGCGGGTAAACAGGCAGCGCGGGGCGGTAGTTGGTCACCTCGACCAGCTTGGTGAAGAAGTCGATACCGGGCATCGACTTCAGATACCTCGGATCGGCCGCCACATCCTCGCGGACGGCGATCTGCGCGCCGACGACATCCCACTCGACGGCGTTCTCCTTCGTCTGCTGCGTCTTGATGAACTCGAAGGCCAGGTCCGGGTTCTGTGCCTTCTGCGGGATAGACCACGCCCACCCGCCGGACATCGACACGCTGCCGGGTGCCTGCCCGTTCTGCGTCGGCATCGGTGCCTGGGCCAGTTCGGTGGACCATTCGGGCCACTCCTTGGGGCCCTTGTTGATCCAGTTCTGCCCCATCCAGGACCCGTCGAGGGAGATCGCCAACTTGCCCTCGGGGAAGAACTCGGTCGCCACGCGCGTACCGATGTTGGGGTCGAGCGCGTCGGAGACGTCGGGCCCCAACTTCTCGGAGTACACGGTCCGTACGAAGTCGAGCGCGTCCACGAAACCCTTGTTGCCGGCCACCCACTTCTTCGCCGCCGGGTCGTAGAGCGGGTCCGCGCCCGTGCCGTACAGCAGCATCTCGAAGCCCTGCATCACCGCGGCCTCGCCGGGGCCCTTGCCGGTGTAGACGTTGAGCGGGATCGCGTCCGGGACCTCGCGCTTGACGGTGCGCGCCGCTTCCAGGACCTCCTCCCAGTTCTTCGGCTGCCAGTCGGCGGGCAGCCCCGCGTCGGCGAAGATCTTCTTGTTGAACCAGAGGCCGCGGGTGTCGGTGCCGTCCGGGACGCCGTACGTCTTGCCGTCCTCCGCCTTCGCGGCTGTCTTCGCCGTGTCGACGAACTGGCCCCAGTCCTCCCACTTGTCCAGGTACTCGTCCAGCGGGCGCAGATAGCCCGCCTTGATGTCGGAGTTGATCCGGAAGGTGTCCTCGTAGACCAGGTCGGGCGCGGTCTTCGGGGAGCGCATCATCTGCTGCGCCTTGGTGGCGTAGTCGTTGTCCGGGGCCTGGATCGGGATCAGTTCGACCTTCTTGCCCGGATTGGCCTCCTCGAACTGCTTCTTCACGGACTCCAGATAGTTGTCCTTGAAGCGGATCTTGTTGTCCGTCGATCTGTTGTAGGCCACCTTGACGGTGTCCGGATCGCTTCCGGACCCGCCGCCGCACGCCGTGAGCGCACCGGCGGCCAGGACCGTGACGAGGATCAGTGGGGCGGTGGGGCGCACGGGCACGACCTCCTCTTTTAGCCGCGAAGGGCTGCCCGGCGACCGTAGGTCTGCCCCAATATCAAGGTCAATCCCCGTGCACCGCCGACTCGTTGCGGGGTACGAGCGGGCGGACCCCGGCGGCCGTGAAACGTACGAAGCCCTCCGGGTCCGGTTCGTCGGGGGTCGGCTGGAGCACCACGGTGTCGGCCCCGGCCTCCGTGAGGGCCAGCACCGCCTCGGCGACGGCCTCGGCCGGGCCCGCGACCCCGTACGGACCGTCAGGCCCCCAGGCGTCGCCCATGGCGTCCAACTCGGCCCTCAGCCGCGCGGCGGCGTCCGGGCCGGTCGCCGTGTGGAGGTAGACGACCACCGGGTGATGACCGGTGCGCCCGGCCGACTCCCGCCCCTCCGCGATGAGTTGGCGCGAGCGGCGCACCAGGTCGGGCGACGTGCCGCCGGTCAGGATCGTGCCGTCGGCGGCCTCGCCCGTCAGCCGCATCGTGCGCGGACCGGTGGCGCCCGCGAACACGGCGGGAGGCGCGGGCGTGGTGGACGGCGGCCAGTCGAGCGCGACGGCGTCCAGCTTCACGTAGCGCCCGTCCGTCGTCACCCGCTCACCGGCCAGCAGCGCGCGCAGCGCCACCAGGTGCTCGCGCAGCAGCGTCATGGGCGACTCCACGCGCGTACCGGTCTGCGCCATCCAGTCCTGGACGCCGTGGCCGATCCCGAGGACGGCCCGCTCCGGGAACAGCCGGTGCAGGGTGGCGGCCTCCATGGCCGTCAGCGCGGCGTTGCGCAGGGGTACGGGGAGCAGACCGACGCCGACACGCAGCCGCTCCGTCCAGGCCAGGGCGGCGGACGCGGCGGCGATACCGCTCTCCAGGAAGCAGTCCTCCCAGAGCCACAGCTCGTCCAGACCGGCCTCGTCCGCGGTGCGGGCGATGTCGCGGAGTCGTTCGGGGGGCAGTTGGGGGCGGAACACGGCGCCGAGAACAGTCATGGCGGCATTGTTCACCGCGGGGTGCGGGCGCGACCAGGGGTCGCCCGGGCGCCACCGGGGGCCACCGTGGCCCACCGGGTGCTACCGGGTCACGATGATCCACCGGTACTGCAGCTCCGGGCGTCCGATCTGGCCGTACTGGGGACTGCGGTCCGCCTGCCCGGCGCTGACCAGGTGCTCCAGATAGCGGCGCGCGGTGATCCGTGAGATACCGAGCCTGGCCGCCGCCTCCGTGGCGGTCAGCCCCTCCCGCGTATCGCGCAGCGCACGCGTCACCGACTCCAGCGTCGGCCCGCTGAGCCCCTTCGGCAGCGACGCGGGCTGCGGCGCCCGCAGCGCGCCCAGCGCCCGGTCCACCTCGTCCTGCCCGGTGGCCTCACCGGCGGCGGCGCGGAACTCGGCGTAACGGCTGAGCCGGTCACGGAGCGTGGCGAAGGCGAACGGCTTCAGTACGTACTGCACGACGCCCAGCGACACCCCTTCGCGTACGACCGTGAGATCGCGCGCCGACGTGACGGCGATGACGTCCGCGTGGTGGCCGGCGGCCCGCAGGCTGCGCAGCAGATGCAGCCCGTGCCCGTCCGGCAGATAGAGGTCGAGGAGGATCAGGTCCACGTCCGTACGCTCCAGGGCGCGCCCCGCCTCGACCCGCGAGTGGGCGACCCCGGCCACCTCGAAGCCGGGCACCCGGCCCACGTACAGCTGATGGGCGTCGGCGGCTACGGGGTCGTCCTCGACGACGAGGACGCGAATGGGGCGAGGCGCGCCGTCCGTGGTCCCGGTCCCGGTCATGATCCGCCGTGCTCCCCACCGTCGGTCGTGGCACCGGTGTCGGCCGTGGCACCAACCATCGATTGTGCCCTGCCCGCGCCCGTCGCGGCACCCGCGCCCAGCGGAAGCCGCACGGTGAACTCCGCCCCGCCGGCCCGCCCCGGTGTCAGCTCCACCGTGCCGTGCGCCCGGTGCACCGCCTGGCGTACGAGAGCCAGGCCCAGCCCGCGTTCCGCGCCCCTGGTCGACCAGCCGCGCCGGAACACCTCCTCCATGTCACCGGGCGCGACGCCCGGCCCCGTGTCCCGTACCCGCAGCAGCAGCCCGCCGTCCTCGACCAGCGCGGTGACCGTGACCCGCGCGCCCTCCGTGCCCTGGGCGGCGTCCATCGCGTTGTCGATCAGATTGCCGAGCATCGTCACGAGATCGCGCGCCGCGAGCGACGGCGGCAGCACCCCGTCGTCTATGCGGCTGTCCTCGGCGAGCACCAGCTCCACGCCGCGCTCGTTCGCCTGCGCCGCCTTCCCCAGCAGCAGCGCCGCCAGCACCGGCTCCGCCACCGCGCCGACGACCCGGTCCGTGAGCACCTGAGCCAGCTCCAGCTCCGCCGTGGCGAACTCCACGGCCTCGTCGACACGCCCCATCTCGATCAGCGACACGACCGTGTGCAGCCGGTTCGCCGCCTCGTGCGCCTGCGAGCGAAGGGCCTGGGTGAAGCCCCGCTCCGAGTCCAACTCGCCCGACAGTGCCTGGAGTTCGGTGTGGTCACGGAGCGTGGCGACCGTACCGCGCCGTTCGCCGCCGATCACCGGTCGGGTGCTGACGACCACGATCCGGTCGGCCGTCATATGGACCTCGTCCACGCGCGGCTCCGACGCGAGAAGCGCGCCGACGAGCGGGGCGGGCAGCCCCAGCTCGTCGATGTTGCGGCCCACCGCGCTGTTGTCCAGACCCAGCAGCTCCCGCCCGCCGTCGTTGATCAGCGCGATCCTGCGCCGCCCGTCCAGCATGAGCAGCCCCTCGCGCACGGCGTGCAGCGCGGCCTCGTGGTAGTCGTGCATCCGGCTCAGCTCGGCCGCGTTCATCCCGTGGGTGTGCCGGCGCAGCCGCGCGTTGATGACGTAGGTGCCCACACCGCCGAGCGCGAGGGCGCCACCGGCCGCCAGCGCCAGGATCTTGACCTGCTCCTCCAGCTGGCTGGAGATCCGGTCGACGGTGATGCCGACGCTGATCAGCCCGGTGATCCGCCCGTCGTCCTTGATCGGGGTCACGGCGCGGGTGGAGGGTCCGAGGGTGCCGGTGTAGGTCTCGGTGAAGGTCTTGCCGAGCAGCGCGGGCTCGGTGGTGCCGATGAAGGGCAGCCCGATCAGCTGGGGATTCGGGTGCGTCCAGCGCGTCCCGTCCGGCTTCATGATCGTCACGAAGTCCACGCCGGTGTCGATCCGTACGTGCTCCGCGTACGGCTGGAGCGCCGCGGACGGGTTGTCGGACCTGATGGCCTCCCGTACGGACGGGGAGTCCGCCATGGCGCGCGCCGTGGCCGTCACCTGGCGCTTCGCGGTCTCCTCGGCCTGCGCCCGGTCCGTGAAGTACGCGAACAGCGCGCATCCGGCCACGACGACCGCGACCAGTACGACCTGCATCGCGAAGAGCTGGCCTGCGAGGCTCCGGGGACGGGGTAGCTGCATGACACAAGTCTGCCTGGCCGAAATCGTATGAACGAAATGCACGTAAGGGTGACCGGCATCACAGGCTGATGGATAGTCGCCGGGACCCCCTCGGGACGGGAGGGTCGCGTAGGGACAAACGAGTCAAGGAGGACCCGTGGCCGCTACTCGGGACCGTACCCATTATCTGTATCTGGCCGTGATCGCCGCAGTGATTCTCGGAATCACGGTCGGATTCGCTGCCCCGGGGGTGGCCGTCGAGCTGAAGCCCATCGGGACCGGCTTCGTCAACCTCATCAAGATGATGATTTCCCCGATCATCTTCTGCACGATCGTGCTGGGCGTCGGATCCGTCCGCAAGGCCGCCAAGGTCGGCGCGGTCGGCGGTCTGGCCCTCGGCTACTTCATGGTCATGTCGACCGTGGCGCTGGCCATCGGCCTCGTCGTCGGCAACATCCTGGAGCCCGGCGCCGGACTGCACATCACCGACGCGACGGCGGACGCCGGCGCGGCGCAGGTGTCCGGCGAGGCCGAGAGCACCGCCGAATTCCTGGTCGGCATCATCCCGACCACGCTCGTCTCCGCCTTCACCGAGGGTGAAGTGCTCCAGACGCTGCTCGTGGCGCTGCTCGCGGGCTTCGCGCTCCAGGCGATGGGCTCCACCGGCGAGCCGATCCTGCGCGGTATCGGGCACATCCAGCGCCTGGTCTTCCGCATCCTCGCGATGATCATGTGGGCGGCCCCCGTGGGTGCCTTCGGCGCCATCGCGGCGGTGGTCGGCGAGACCGGCATGGACGCGCTGAAGTCACTGGCGGTCATCATGATCGGCTTCTACGTGACCTGTGCGCTGTTCGTCTTCCTGGTGCTCGGCGTGCTGCTGAAGCTTGTCACCGGCATCAACATCTTCGCGCTGCTGAAGTACCTGGCGCGCGAGTTCCTGCTGATCGTCTCCACCTCGTCGTCGGAGTCGGCGCTGCCGCGTCTGATCGCGAAGATGGAGCACCTGGGTGTCAGCAAGCCCGTCGTCGGCATCACCGTGCCGACGGGCTACTCCTTCAACCTCGACGGCACCGCGATCTACCTCACGATGGCGTCGCTGTTCATCGCCGAGGCGATGGGCGACCCGCTCGCCATCGGTGAGCAGATCGGGCTCCTGCTCTTCATGATCATCGCGTCGAAGGGCGCGGCGGGTGTCACCGGCGCCGGCCTGGCGACCCTGGCGGGCGGCCTTCAGTCGCACCGGCCCGAACTGGTCGACGGTGTCGGCCTGATCGTCGGCATCGACCGTTTCATGAGCGAGGCGCGTGCCCTGACGAACTTCGCGGGCAACGCGGTCGCCACGGTCCTCGTCGGGACGTGGACCAAGGAGATCGACCGGGCCAGGGTGGACGAGGTGCTGGCCGGCCGGATCCCGTTCGACGAGAAGACGCTGGTCGACGACCACGCGCCGGCCGGCGACCAGGGTCCGAGCCTGACGAAGGACTCCGGCGGTTCCTCGGACCTGCCGGAGCAGCGAGACGCGGACGAGGCGCCGGCGAAGGTCTGACCCGAGCCGCCGTAGCCCCGCCCGACCCAGGTCGGGGGTTGATCCCCCTTCCCCCGGCCCTTCGATGACCGGCCCGTACGGAGACGTCCGTACGGGCCGGTCTTCCGCGTGCGGGCCGCTCTCCTGTCAGCCGAAGGGGATCCGGACGACCGACTGGTTGCCGATGCCCAGCCTCAACTCACAACGCAGCCACATCTGCAGCTGCCGCGTCAATGGTGACCTGGACGATCTCTCAACACGATCTACATGGGTCGGCGCCGCGCGCCTGTGGCATGTTCCATGGCGCTGCTGAGCGCGAAGAGCTGTTCCAGGCGGTCAGGGTGGCCGATGAGTTGCAGGCCCAGTGGCATGCCCTGACCATTGCGGTGGCCGGGGATGGTCACGACCGGTAGACCCAGAAGCTGCCACGGGCGGCTCAGGACCGGTGATCCGGTGGCGGTCAGCCCCTTCGGCGCGGGTCCGGGAGCGGCGGGTCCGAGGACGGCGTCAACGTCGGCCAGCAGAGACAGCATCGCGGCGCGTTCCCGCTCGGCAAGGGCAAGCGCCTGCCGGTAGTCCGTGGTGGAGATCGCTCGGCCGTGTGCCAGGAGTTCGTTGAGCGGGGTGCTCAGCTGATCCGGGTGCGTTCCTTCCGCAGCGAGTTCGCGCGCAGCCTCGTAGGCCATGATCGTGCTGTGCGTGTCGACGAGTCGGGGTGTCAGGGCGGACCAGTCGACATCGACGAGTACCGCACCACGGGCCACGGCGTCTTCGGCGGAGCGGATCAAGGCCGCCTGCATGTCCGCTGCGACCGCGGTCAGCTCGGTACCCGACCACAGTGCCAACTGCGGGCGGGTGGGCGGTTCCAGTGGTCCGGGGAGGCGGCCCGCGGTCAACGCCTCGTGGACGAGGTGGAGATCCGTGACGGAGGGGGTCAGTAGCCCGACCGTGTCGAGGCTGGGAGAAAGGCCTGCGAATCCCTTGGTGTCGAGTGGCCCTCCGACGGGCGCCGCGAACCCGGCAACTCCGCAGTAGGCGGCCGGCCGGGTCAGCGAGCCGGCGGTCTGGCTGCCGAGGGCGAGAGGGACCACGCCCGCGGCGACGGCGGCCGCTGAGCCGCTGGAGGAACCGCCGGGCGTGTGCGCCGGGTTGTGTGGATTCCTGGTGGGGCCCGGCGAGAAGTAGGCGAACTCCGTGGTGACCGTCTTTCCCAGCGGGATCGCGCCCAGTTGCCGAAGCCTGGCCACCAACGGAGCGTCCGTCTCCGCCAAGCGGCCCTGTCGCAGTGGTGATCCGCACTCGGTGGGCAGGTCGCGGACGTCGATGATGTCTTTGACGCCGAACGGAATGCCCCGCAGGGGACCGCCGGCCGGCTCGCCGTCGAGCTGCCGTGCGGCGTACTGCGCTCCGTGCCGGTCGACCCGCACCCATGCCCGTACGTCGGGCTCCCTGCGGTCGAGGCGTTCCAGGGCGTCGCTGACGGCCTCGCTCGGGCTCGACTCCCCCTCGGCGATCCGGGTCACGAGAGCGGACAGGGTGGTGTCGCCGTCCAGGGTCGGCATCGATGTCACTCCTTTCACGGGGGCGGGCTACAGCTCCAGGACGAGCCGGGCCGTTCGGGCCCGTGACACGCACGTGGCGATCTGGTCGCCCGCCGCCTTCTCCTTGCGGGTCAGGCAGTTGTCGCGATGGTCCGGCACACCGTCAATGATCGTGAGCACGCACGTGCCGCAGATGCCCTCACGGCACGATGTGTCGACCTCGATGCCGCCGTCCGCCAGTACCTCGACGATGCTGCGCCCAGGCGGGACCTGGAAGACCTCACCCGTGTCCAGTTCCACCTCGAACGCGTCCCCTGCCTCGGCCGTGGGCTCCAGCGGCTGGAAGTGTTCGACGTGGATGTTGTCCTCGGGCAGGGTCCGGAGCGCCGTGTCGTGGACGCGTTGCATGAACTCCTTGGGGCCGCAGGTGTACACGTGGGTCGTGGAGTCCACGTCCGCCAGTGACTCCACCAGGACTTCTGGTTGTGCGCTGCGGTCGATGCCGAAGTGGAACTCGACGTCGGCAGCGAACTCCGGACTCTCCAGCAGGGACACGAACGCCGCCTGCTCGCGGCTGCTCGCGAAGTAGTGGAGCCGGAACTGGGCGCCGCTGCGCCGCAGTTGGTACGCCATGCTCAGCAGCGGGGTGATCCCGATGCCGGCCGCGACCAGGACGTGCCGGCTTGCGGCGGGCTCGATGCGGAAGAGGTTGCGGGGTTCGCTGATGGCGAGTTCGTCACCGACCGAGACCTGTTCGTGCAGAGCCGCGGAGCCGCCTCTCGAGGCGTGCTCTCGTTTGACGGCGATAAGACAGGAGCCGGTGTCTTCGGGCGGACCGCACAGCGAGTACTGCCGAGTGATGCCGCTCGGGCCCAGGACGTCTACGTGCGCGCCGGCCTCATACGGTGTGAAGGGGCGTCCGTCGCTGCGCCGAAGCCGCAGGTACCTCACCGTGCCGTGTTCGGTCGTCGTCTCACTGACCGTGACTGTGATCATCGTTGCCCCTACAGCAGGAAGCCGGAGGAGTCGACGGCGTCCGTGGAGTTGATCAGCCGGACGACCTTCTCCTGGATCAGCGGCCGGGGGCCGTCCAGCCGGATGCGGTGGGTGACGTCCGCGGCGAGAACGAACGTGTCCTCGCGCCGGTGACCGACCAGGATCTGCGCCGAGCTGAGTTCGACGGACTCCTCGTCGCATCGCTGGACCACGAATCGGGACAGCGTCCGCACGGTGCGTGCGGCGGCGGTCGCCGATATCGAGTAGCCGGACGTCAGGCGCTCGATGCGCATCCGGCGCATCCGGTCGTCGTCGTAGACCATGTTCAGCGCGGACGCGAAGTCCTCGGTGTCCGGGTCGATGGGGATGACGTAGAGGCCGCCGGGGGCCCAGAGCCGGTCCCATTCCTGGTACTGCTTGAGGTCCAGCAAGTGGGCCTCGTGCCAGACCAGTTCGAGGGCCGGAGCGATCCGGGCATCGGCCAGGTGCGGGGTTTCGGTCGTCTCAACGGACATCGGTCATCATCGCCTTCCACATCGCGTACCCCTCACGCATTCCGGTCTCGTCGGTGGCGTGCGAGACGCGCCCCTTCGACTCGTCCGCTTCGTCCTGCTCCCGCGCCAGTCCGCGGTTCACCATGATCGGCAGCCCGGGGCCGGCGGCCGCGCCGCGCTGTACCCGGTCCCATGCCTCGGAGTCGTCGGTGGTGCCGAACCCGAACGGCCCCTGGAAGTGCTCGTGCATGCGCAGGCGTTCACGGTTGACGATCTCCGGGCCGCCGTCCAGGCCCAGCGCGAGGTGGCGGATCTCCGTTTCGGTCGCGGAGACCGGGCGCAGCACACGGAAGAAGGACATCGACATCGCCACGTTCGGGAACAGGTTGAGGTTGAAGCCGGCGCCATGCATCGACCGTACGATGCGCCGTACCTGGGCCGGTTCGAAGTCCTTGGACAGCTCTTCGACGATGTGGCCGAACCGTTCCTGGAGCTGCTCGGTGCCGTCGTCCTCGTCGAGGTCGACGTGCTCGGGCACCATGATCATGACGCTGTGTCCGTTGCCCAGGGAGTGGGTGACCGCCTTCTCGTCGGTCATGAAGGACAGCATCTCGGCGGTCTCCGCGTCCACGGAGGACATCCAGGAGCGGTGCACGATCGGGAAGTGGTAGCCGTCGGTGGTGTTCTCCAGCTGGATTTTCCAGTTGCCCTTGAAGCGGAACTTGTGCTCGCCCTGCACCTTGATCGGGTAGCCGGCTCCCTGTTTCATGAACAGGTCCATCCAGTGGCGGGCCGGGCCGAGGAAGTCGGTCAGGGGTTCCACGTCGGGGTTGAAGCTGGCGAAGACCATTCCGGCGTACGTGTCCACCTTGAGGCGGTGCAGCGGGAGGTCCTTCTTCTCCAGGACATCCTCGTAGCCGTCCGGGTAGGGAATGCCGCGCAGCTTGCCGTCGAGGGCGTACGACCACGCGTGGTACGGGCAGGTGAAGCCGTTGGCGTTGCCGCGGGGGGCCTCGCACAGGCTCGCCCCGCGGTGGCGGCAGCGGTTGAGCAGGACGTTGATCCCGCCCCGGCGGTCGCGGGTGACGATCACGGGTTGTCGGCCGACCATCGCGGTCCGGAAGTCCCCGGCGTTCGGGATCTCGCTCTCGTGCGCCACCCATACCCAGGTGCGGTTGAAGATGCGGTCCATCTCCAGCTCGAAGAGTTCCGGGTCGGTGTAGAGGGAGATGTCCACGCGGTCGGGCTGGACCAGCCCTGCGATGTCGGTGGTTGCGGTGGGTGTGTTCATGGGGTCGCTTCCTGCGGGGGGTTGGTTTCGGCGGGGGCGTCCCAAGCGGCGCCGGCGGTCCAGTAGTCGCTGCCGTCGGCGCGGATGCCGTGCTGCCACTCGGTGGTCCGGATCAGGGTGGGTTCGACGGCCGCGCAGGCGGCGTCGGCGCCGTCCGGGCCTTCTTCGGCGGCTCCCCAGTGGACCCAGTTCAGTTCTTTGCCGTCGTGGTCGTGCAGGAACAGGTCCACGTGGAGCCAGCCGTAGCGGCGGATGTCCCGGTAGCAGGTCAGTTGCATGGTCCGGCCGGTCCGGGCAGGTGCTGTCACGGTTCCGGCACCCCCAGGTCCGCCGCGAAGACGCGCTCTGTGCGGAAGCGGGAGATGCTTATGCCGGATCCTTGCCTGCGGAAGGTCAACTCCAGCCTGGCGACCACGGCTTCGGCGGCGCCGGAGTCGTAGCGGGACAGCTGCTGCATCAGCCACCGCCCGCGGATCTCGTCGCCGTCGACGTGCGTCGTGCCGGGGTGGAGCAGATGGACGTTCGCCCGGAAGTGCCCGTGGGGAGGCAGGTGGGCCGAGAGCATCTTCTCGATCGCCGCCGATCCAGTGGTACGGCCGAACTTGGCTGCGTAGAGCGGTCCGACGCCCTCCCATACGGCGTCAGGAGTGAACAGCTCGGCCAGGGTGCCGGACGCGTGGGACGGCCGGGGGACGTCACAGAGTTCCAGGTAGCGGGTCAGCACCTCGTGCGCCAGATGGTCGGGAGACCGTGAAACGGTGCCGGTGTAGGACATGGGTGACCAGCCTCCTTTCGATGAATACCGTGAAGTGGGGGAGGGGTGAAGGTCAGATCGCTGGTACGTCGGCGGCCGGTTCGATCTCCCGCCGCGCTCCGCCTGCCTCGACGGACTTCGTGCGGGTCTCGGGAGCCAGCGCCACGGAGACGACCGTGATCACGCCCATACCTATGAGGAACAGGGAGACGGGCCAGGACGCGCCCGCCCAGGCGAACAGCGCGGTGGCGATGATCGGTGAGAAGCCGCCGGCCACCACGGAGGCGACCTCGTGTCCGAGGGCGACGCCGCTGTAGCGCACCCGGCTGTCGGTGAAGAGTTCGGTGATGAACGCCGGCTGGGTGCCGATCATCGCGCCGTGGCAGATGACGACCGCGACGAACACCGCGACGAAGATCAGTACGGGGTCGCGGGTGTTGAACAGCCAGAAGAACGGGAACGCCCAGGCGATCACCGCGATCGCCCCGCCCAGGTAGACCGGGCGGCGTCCGACACGGTCGGAGAGCGCTCCCCACAGTGGCATCGCGAACGACTCGAAGAGCATGCCCACGACGACCGCGATCAACGCCAGATCACCGTCCACGCCGATCTTCGCGGCGTAGGAGAGGCTGAAGGTGAGGAAGAGATAGGTCGCGCCGTTCTCGGCGATGCGTGCACCGAAGGTGATCAGCACCGCCTTGGGCTGTGTGCGCAGAACCTCGATCACCGGCAGCTTGCTCTTCTCCGCCGCCGGGGACGGAGCCGACGCGGCCTGTTCGTACGCCGGAGTCTCCATCACCCGCAGTCGGATCAGCAGTCCTACGGCGGTGAGCAGAATGCCGGCCAGGAACGGGATCCGCCATCCCCAGGCATGGAAGGCCTCCTCACTGGTCGTCGCCTGGACCAGCCAGAACGCCGCGGCGGAGAGTACGAAACCGAGCCCCACACCGGTCTGGCTCCAGGCGGAGTAGTAGCCCCGGCGGTGCTCGGGCGCCTGTTCACTGACGATCAGGACACCGCCGCCCCACTCGCCGCCGGCGGCGATGCCCTGCACGATCCGCAGCGTCAGCAGCAGCACCGGCGCCCACACCCCGATGGCGCCGTAAGTGGGCAGGACACCGATCAGGAAGGTCGCCACACCCATGATCATCAGGGTGGTCACCAGGACCGACTTGCGGCCCACCCGATCGCCGAAGTGCCCGAAGACGACACCGCCGAGCGGTCGTGCCAGAAACCCGGCCGCGTTGGTGCCGAATGCGGCGATCGTGCCGATCAGCGGGTCGACGTCGGGGAAGAACAGAGTGTTGAAGACGAGCGCGGCCGCTGTGCCGTAAAGGAAGAAGTCGTACCACTCCAGCGCGCTGCCGACCAGACTCGCGGTCGCGGCGCGACGCACAGCGCTCGGCGTGCGGTTGGTTCCTGCCACGTTTGCCTCCCTTGCGCTTTTCAGATGGACGGCCGTGACTCGGCCGTGCACAGGAATGCCGTTCAGATGTTCACGGATTGTTCGCGACGGCGCTGCCGGGCGAAATGCCATTGGCCCGGTCACCGGACCGAAAAGTTCGCGAAGCTCAGTCGTTTACCGGCTCGAAATCCCGCGTCAACGCGCGGCCGGCCGCCGTGACCACGGGAGCCAGCCGCGGCACGTCCAGCCGGTCGATCGGGCCGGTGACGGTCAGCGCGGCGACTGCGATGCCCGCGGAGAACACAGGGGCGCCGACCGCCCCGTAGCCCGCGACGAGCTCTTGGCGGTCGACTGCGTATCCCTGCTGACGCACCTGCTCCAGCTCGGCCGCCAACTGGGCCGGGTCCGTGGTCGTCCAGTGGGTGCGGCGGCGCAACGGAGCGGCCAGAACCCGCCCGCGGAGCGCGGGGTCACCGAAGGCCAGCAGGGCCTTGCCCGAAGCGCCGCAGTGGAACGGCACCCTGCCCTCGACCTGCGTGACGGCCACGCCGCCACCACGCTGGCTGAAGTACTTCTCCAGGAAGAGGACGTCCTGGTCCCCGGGGAACGCCAGCACCACGGTCTCCCGGGTGGTGAGCGCCAGGTCCTCCAGATAGCGGGCCGCGATCAGGCGCAGACCTCTGGTCCGGGGCACCCGTTGGCCCAGCTCGAAGAGCAGCGAGCCCAGTTCGTAACGGCGGCCGTGCCGGTTCAGCAGGCCGACGTCCACCATCTCAGTGGCCACGCGATGGACCGTGGTCTTCGCGAGCCCGGTGCGCCGCGCCAGCTCCGACAGGCCGAGCACCGGCGTACCGGTGTCGAATACGCCCAGGATCAGCCGCGCTTTGCGCAGCAGGGAGTCGCCGTTCGGCTCGGACTTCATCGCGGTCACCCTCTCGCAGCGCGCACGGCTACGCCGTGCCCCATCGGGCGCGCAGTTCGGCCGTGTACGCGCCGAACTCCTTGACCATGGAAACCCGCTCCGGTTGCAGCAGCCACTGCTGCTGCAACCCGTCCACCACCGCGATCGTGTTGTGCACCAGCACGGCGACCGGGGCGTCGGCGTGGATCTCGTCGCGTACCTGACCGATGCGGACGGCGTCGGTCAGCCACGCCGCCATCCCGGTATAGCGGTTCTTGAGCCAATCGTGGGCGGGGTGGCTCTGCTCCATCGCCTCCGCCGAGAGCCGGACGTAGAGGCCCACGAGGTGCGGCCGTGTCGAGTTGCGCGCGACCAGCGCCTCCAGGGCCTCGAACGCGTCCCAGCCCAGTGGCGCCTCCCCGTTCTCTCCGGTGAGGAATGCGCCGTCCTCGGTATCCCGCTCCTCCAGCACGGCCGACAGCAGCACAGCCTTGCTCGGGAAGTGGTGCAGCAGCCCGGACTGCGACAGCCCGGTCCGCTCCGCCACCTTCGCCACCGACGTGCCCTTGAACCCGGTGGTGGCGAACAGCTCCAGCGCGGCCCGTACGGCTTTCACGCGCGAAGCCTGGCCTGCCTGCTCATGCCGGGACAGAGTCCGTGGTGTGCGGTAGCGCGAGGGGAAGGACATACCTGCTCCTGATCTTCAGTTGGCTGCGGGCAGTGTCGCGCGGATGTCGCCGAGGCCGCGAGCGATGAGTACCTCGCCGGTGCGTGGAAGTTGTTGCCAGGCGCCGTCCTGCCACCTTCGCAGCAGCCTCGCGTCCACGGGCACGTCGACCGACGCGGTTCGGCCGGGTTCGAGGTCGATACCGGTCCATCCGACAAGCCGGACAGGCTCGGCCTCCGGCCGCCAGTACACCTGCACGACCTCGCGGCCGGCACGCCCTCCGGTGTTGGTGACCTCGACACGCACCGAGCGGATCATGTCGTCGGCTACGGCCAACTCGGCCTCTCCGTAGGCCCATTCCGTGTAGCCGAGCCCGTGTCCGAACCAGAAGAGCGGCTCAGCCCGCGCGCTGTGCCACCCGCGGTGTCCGACGGCGATCCCTTCGCCGTACGACACCTTTCCCCGCACGGGCACCGGCGACCAGACCGGGCCGTCCCCGTCCCGGGCCGGGAAGGTGGTGACCAGTCGGCCGGCGGGTTCGATCTCGCCGGTCAGGGCCGCCGCCACCGCGGCCCCCGCCTCCTGACCGGGCAACCCGGCCCACAGCACGGCGTCGACCCGGTCCAGCCAGGGCATCAGCACCGGTGTGGCCGCGTTGACCACGACCACGGTCCGCTTCGCCGCGGCGGCGACCGCGGCGACCAGGGCATCCTGCTCGCCGGGCAGAGCCAGGGTGAGCTTGTCGACCTCCTCGGTCTCCTGCTCCGGCGTGAGTCCGACGACGACCACCGCGACATCGGCCTCGCGGGCAGCGCGGACGGCCGCGCCGATCGCCACCGCCGGGGGCTTCGGGGCCCTGCGGGCGGCCAGGCCGATGACCCGTTCCTCCGGTTCGGCGGTCGCGACCGCGGTGATCCGCGCGCCCGGTTCCAGGCGGAGGGTGACGGTGCGGTACGGCAGCCGCAGCACCTCGCCCGCGTCGTCCACCCGCTCCAGACGGACCCGCTCGAAGTGCCCGGGCGCGCTGAACGTCCACTCTCCCCGGCCCCGCACACCTACCTGCATGCGTGCCGGCTCCGCCAGGGCGACCTCGGCGGTCAGCTCGATGGTCACCGCCGACCGCACCCACGGGCTCTCCCGGGTGAAGAGTTCGGTCCAGCCGACGTGCCGGGACTCGATCACCTCGCCGACGGCGTCGCGGGTGACGACCCGAATGCCGAGCTCTCCCGTCTCCGGATCCCGCAGGGAGCCCTCGACGGCGGTCAGCGGATCCCTGCGGACCTCGACCCCGTCAACGACGGTCACCCGGTCCGCGCCGAGCGCCTGCGTGATGCCGTCCGCGATGCCGACCACGTGCGGCGGCCGGACCTCCGCCGAACCGGCGCCCTGGGTGACGGTCTCCAACGCGTGCCGGCCGATCACGGCGATCTTCCCCTCGGCTGCCAACGGGAGGGTCGAGGCGCGGTTGACCAGTACGGTCATGCCTCCCGCGGCCAGCCGCCGCAGCACCTCGCGCCGCTCCGCGCTGTCGGGTGCCGGGCCCTCGGACGGCCACTGCCGCTGCGTACCGAACGCGCCGACCCGGTCAGCCAGGCGCAGCAGTCGGCGCACCTGCTCGTCGACGGTGGACTCGGCCACCTCGCCCCGGCGGACGGCGGCGACGAGCCGGTCGCCCCACGGCCCCGCAGGGCCCGGCATGATCAGGTCCAGCCCGGCGTCAGCGCTCTCCACCGTGGACGTGGCGGCGTACCAGTCGGACATGACCAGCCCGTCGTACCCCCACTCCCCCTTCAGGACACCCGCGATCAGTTCCATGTGCTCGGTGGCGGGCGTGCCGTTGACCCTGTTGTACGCGGCCATGACCGCCCACGGGTTGGCGTCGGCCACCGCCATCTCGAACGGCAGGAGGTACACCTCGCGCAGAGTCCGCTCGTCCAGCAGGGAGTTGACGGTCTTCCGGTCGGTCTCTGCCTCGTTGGCCACGAAGTGCTTCAGCGTCGCGGCGACGCCGTGTTCCTGCAGAGCGTTGATGTACGCCGTCGCCAGGGCGCCGGTGAGCAGTGGATCTTCGCTGAACTCCTCGAACAGACGCCCGTTCAGTGCGGTGCGGTGCAGGTTGACCGTGGGGCCGAGCACCACGTGGACGCGCTGTGCAGCCGCCTCTTCGGCGAGCAGTGCGCCGGCCTGCGCCGCGACCGTGGTGTCCCAGTGCTGGGCCAGCAAGGTCGCGTTGGGGAGTTGGCAGGCGATGCGCCCGCCGGTGAAGAGGGCGCCTCGCACACCGGTCGGACCGTCGGAGAGCACGACTTCGGCGAGGCCCGCCGACGGCTCCGGGTGGAGGGTGAAGTTGGTGGCGCCGGTCAGCAGGCGGACCTTGGCTTCCAGGCCCAGGGTGGCGATCGCCTTGTCCGTACGGACTTCCAGGTCCGTCATGGTCTAACGCACCTTCCTGATCGGGATGATCATGACTGCGCCGACCACCGCGACGGCCGCGGCGGTGCCCAGCAGCAGGTCGTAGTTGTGTCCGCCGCCGATCCCGACAAGCACCGCACCGACCGCCGGAGCGAGGCTCTGCGGCACGACCTGGGCCATGTTGAGCACGCCCAGATTCTTCGCCGAGTCGTTGATCCCGGGCATGACATCCATGACCAGCGCCAGATCGACCCCGATGTAGACGCCGAAGCCGAGCCCGAGCACCACCTCTGCCACGTAGAAGCCGGTGACGCTGTCGGCCTGCACGAGCAGCGCCATGCCGAGTCCGAAGATCAGGGCCGAGGCGATGACGAACGGTTTACGGCGGCCCACCTTGTCCGAGAGCCATCCGGCCACCTGCCCGGCCAGCGCGAGCGTGATCGTGTACACGGTGACCGCGGTGGCCAGCACCGCGACCGCACGCTCGACCGACAGACCCAGTTCGTACTGCATGTAGAGCAGCCGGTACGTCATGAACAGGTACAGCGACAAGGTGATCAGGAACCGTGAACCCCAGGCCCAGGCGAAGTCGGGGTACTTGCGGGGAGAGAGCCAGAACGTCTTCAGGACCGCGCGCAGCCCCTCTCCCGGAGGGCGCTCCGTGAGCGGCTTGTCCGGCAACAGCAACAGGAACGGCACCAGGAACAGCACCCCGATCAGGGCGGGCACCACGAACATCAGCAGCAGGCTCCCGATGAGCCATTGGGCGACATAGGCCGCACCGAGCTTGCTGCCCTGCTGCATGAGGCCGATCAGGCCGGTGACCTTGCCGCGCTGAGTCGTCGGTATCTGGTCGGCGACCGACGCCAGCAGAGCCGCCTGCGCGGCATTGGCGAAGGCTTGCGCCGCGAACCAGGCGATCGCGATTCCGACGACATTGGGCACGAGGGCGAGGACGAGCTCGCTCAGGGCGAGTCCGACGACGCCCAGGAGAAGCCAGGGACGGCGGCGGCCGAAGCGTCCGGTCGTGCGGTCGCTGATCCGCCCGAAGACGGGGTTGGCGACCAGCGCGGCGATGGCACCGATGCTGCTGACCATGCCGAACACGGCGACCACGTTGTCCTCGCCGACGACCGACTGGACCTTGATCGTGAGGCTGGCCGTGACGGGCGTGATCAACGCGATGGAGAGGCCGAGCTGAGCCAGCGCCATCGTTCCGACGACCTTGGCCGGCGCCTTCTCGGTCGGCGGGGAGACGACGTCCTCTACGACGGGCACTGCTTCGCCTGTCGTGGTCATGGATCCTCCTTCAGGCCCACGGGGGATGCGTGGGCGGAGTGACGGGATATGAGAACACGCGACAGACCGAGTGCTTGGTCTGTATATCGGAGCGTGATGTTCCTGTATCTGCTGCGTTGCGAGAGGGGACTGTGCCGTGGGCTTGCGGCAGAGGACGCCTACGCGGCCCGCCGAGATGCCCGGCATCGACCGGAGTGTGGCCATCGCATGAAGGGAAACCAACCGCATTGGTCCGCTGGCCGGGCCGAATTCTTGGACGCGATGACTCTTTTACCGGCCCGAAACCCTGGGGCGGTGACAGGGAATGTTCTCGGCCGGTGCTGTGACCGCACCAGGCTTCCACGGCTGCCATTCGGTCGGCGACGACACCCTGTGGGGTGTCGACCGGCGCAGGAAAGGCGCCACCAGCACACAGGCCGCGCTGAAGCCGATCCGCGGGCCCCGTTGTCGTAGGTGGTGAGTACGGATGCGCCGGTACCGTGGTCCAGACGGGAGATCGGTCCGTCCTGGAAACGCATGTGACGCCGTCGGCAGTTGGTGCGCGGGGGCGCTCAAGCCGGAGTCGAGTTCGTACCGGCCGTATGGAGATGAGAGTTCAGCACCCTTGACAGCGCCTCTGGATCCTCCACCGCGAGATGGCCTGCGGCGACTGTCCTGAGTGTGGCTCCGGGTATCCCCTCGGCCAGCTCCCGCGCATGATGCAGTGGCGTGGCCGTGTCGTGCGAGCCGCCCACGACGAGCGTGGGGGCGGTGATCCCGGCCAGCGAGGCTCGCAGATCGCACGTGGCGAGGGCGTCACAGCAGGCCGCATATCCGTGCGACTCTGCGGCGGCGAGGCTTCGCAACAGGTCCTTGCCGAATGAGGTGTCCGCTGTTCCGGCGTGGGCGAACCAGCGGTCCGGCATGGCCTTGATCAGCGCGGCAGTGCCCTCCCGTCGTACAAGGGCAGCACGTTCCTGCCAGGGTTCGGGCGGCCCGAAGTGGGCGGAGGAACAGACCAGGGCCAGCGAGGCCACTCGCTGCGGGTGCCGACTCGCGAGGCAGGCCCCAAGCACTCCGCCCAAGGAGATGCCGATGTAGTGGAAACGCTCCGCACCATGGTGGTCGACCAGATCGAGCACGTGGGAGGCAAGGTCCGCGACAGTCGTGCGGCCGGCACCCGAGCCGTCCTGAGGGCCCGCGAGCGGGGCTGATGGTGTGCCGCCATGCCCGGGGAGGTCGTATCTCAGGACCCGGAAGTGCTGGGCGAAGTTGGCCACGTACGGGTCCCAAACGGTCATCGACGTGCCCAGAGACGGCCCCAGGACCAGCAGCGGAGCGTCGGCCCGACCGTCGAGGCTGTGATGCGGCAACATGGCGGTGGTCAACTGCGGCTCCTACGGTGTGCTCTGCTTAGCGTTTGAGGACCAGGGCGAGGCCCTGGCCCACGCCGATGCATAGGGTGGCGACGCCAACTCCCTTGCCCTTGCGGGCGAGTTGGTGAGCGACGGTCCCGGCGAGGCGGGCTCCGGAGGCGCCGAGCGGATGGCCGAGGGCGATGGCGCCGCCCTGGGGGTTGAGGATCGTGGGGTCGAACTCGGGCCACTCGGCGACGCATCCGAGAACCTGGGCGGCGAACGCCTCGTTCAGCTCCAGGATTGACAGGTCGTCAAATCCCTTGCCTGCCTTGGTGAGTGCGCGGTTGACGGCTTGGACAGGGGCGAGTCCGAAGTACTGCGGGTCGACTGCGGAGACGCCGGTGGCTGACACGCGGGCGAGCGGTTGGTGGCCGGTGGCCTTCAGGCCTTCGTCGTCGACCAGGAGGAGGACGGCCGCACCGTCGTTCAACGGGGACGCGTTGCCCGCGGTCACCGTCCCGTTCTCCTTGCGGAAGGACGGCTTCAGCCTGGCCATCGCCGCCAGGGACGCGTCCGGTCGTACGCATTCGTCGGTACCGAAGACGACCGGGTCGCCCTTGCGCTGCGGGACCGGGACGGCGGCGATCTCGCCGTCGAAGAGGCCCGCGGCCTGCGCGTCGGCCGCCTTCCTGTGGCTGTCGAGCGCGAACTCGTCCTGCTGCTCGCGGCTGATCCTGTGCTTGTCGGCGATGAGTTCGGCGCTCTCGCCGAGCGGGATGGTCCACTGCGGGTCCATGGCCGGGTTGACCATGCGCCAGCCGAGCGTGGTCGAGTACAACCCGGCATCCCCGGCCGGGAAAGGGCGCTCCGACTTGGGCAGCACGTACGGCGCCCGGGTCATCGACTCCACACCGCCCGCCACCGCGATGGAGGCGTCCCCGACCGCGATGGCGCGAGCCGCCTGGATGACGGCTTCGAGGCCCGACGCGCACAGTCGGTTGACCGTCACGCCCGGCACGGAGGTGGGCAGGCCGGCGAGGAGGGCGGCCATGCGGGCGACGTTGCGGTTCTCCTCGCCGGCGCCGTTGGCGTTGCCGAAGTACACGTCGTCGATGCGCGACGGGTCCAAGTCCGGGGTGCGGGCGAGGAGTTCGCGCAGGGCGTGTGCGGCGAGGTCGTCGGGACGGACAGTGGCCAGCGAGCCGTTGTACCGGCCGACGGGGGTGCGGACGGCGTCGACGATGTAGACGTCCTTGAGTCCGTTGCTCACGACTGGATCTCCTCGGGGATACGGACCTTGGCGGCGGTCTTCGCTACGATCTCGGTGACCTCGACGCCCGGCGCGGTCTCCACCAGCACCAGACCCTCATCGGTGACGTCCAGCACGCCAAGGTCGGTGATGACCCGGTTCACACACGCCTTGCCGGTCAGTGGCAGCGCGCACTCCTCAAGGATCTTCGGGCTGCCGTCCTTGGCGGTGTGGGTCATGACGACGACGACAGTACGGGCGCCGTGGACGAGGTCCATCGCCCCGCCGATCCCGGTGATGAGTTTGCCAGGGATGGCCCAGTTCGCCAGGTCACCGGCGGCCGACACCTGCATGGCACCGAGGACGGCGACGTCTATGTGCCCGCCCCGGATCATCGCGAACGACAGTGCGGAGTCGAAGAAGGACGCACCCGGCAGAACGGTGACGGTCTCCTTGCCGGCGTTGATCAGATCCGGGTCGACCTGGTCCTTGGTGGGATACGGGCCGGTGCCCAGGATGCCGTTCTCGGATTCGAGGATCACCTCGACGCCGGGCGGGAGGTGGTTCGGGATCAGGGTCGGCAGTCCGATGCCGAGATTGACGTACTGCCCGTCGGTAAGATCGCGGGCCGCGCGGGCCGCCATCTCCTCGCGTGTCCAGGCCATCAGCTGCTCACCGTCCGCTGCTCGATCTGCTTCTCGGCGGCCTGTTCGGGGGTGAGGGCCACCACCCGCTGCACGAAGATCCCGGGCAGGTGTACCGCGTCCGGATCGATCGCGCCGGGCTCGACCAGTTCCTCCACCTCGGCGATCGTCACCCTGCCCGCCATCGCGGCGAGGGGGTTGAAGTTCCGGGCGGACTTGTTGAAGACGACGTTCCCGTACCGGTCGCCCCTGGCGGCGCGGACCAGGGCGAAGTCGGTGCGGATGCCGCGCTCCAGGACGTACTCGGTGCCGTCGAACTCCCGCACCTCCTTCGATGGCGAGGCGAGAGTGACGCCGCCGGAGCCGTCGTAGCGCCAGGGCAGTCCGCCCTCGGCGACCTGCGTGCCGACCCCTGCCGGGGTGTAGAAGGCGGGAATTCCCGCACCGCCCGCCCGGAGCCGCTCCGCGAGGGTGCCCTGGGGAATCATCTCGACCTCCAGCTCCCCGGCGAGGTACTGGCGGGCGAACTCCTTGTTCGCGCCGATGTAGGAACCGGTCACTCGGGCGATCCGCCCGGCCGACAGCAGGACCGCCAGGCCGGACTCCATCGCCCCGCAGTTGTTGGACACCACGCCCAGATCGCCGACCCCACGCTCGTACAGGGCCTGGATCAGCACATTCGGTACACCGCTCAGCCCGAAGCCGCCGACCGCGAGCGTCGCTCCGTCCGGCACATCGGCCACCGCCTCCAGGGCTGTGGCGACCACCTTGTCCGTCATGCCGCGACCTCGCCGGCGGCCAGGTCGGACGGGTGCTGGGCGAGCGGTGTCACGTCGACCTTCATGTAGGGGAACAGGGGGAGGTTCCACAGGACGTGGTGCAGCGCCTCGTTGTCGGCCACGTTGAAGACGCTGATGTTGGCGTACTGCCCGACGCACCGCCAGATGTGCACCCACTCGCCCGACTTCTGCAGTTCCTGGCAGTACGCCTTCTCACGTGCCACCAGGTCCGTGCGTACCCCGGGGTCGAGGTCGCGCGGAATCTCGACGTCCATCCGTACCGCGAAGAGCATCGTGCATCACGCCTTGTCGAGGACGAAGTCGTAGGTGACCTCGTTGCCGTCGCCCTTGCCGTCCGCGACCGGGATGGGGGCCAGGATCAGTTCGGGCTTCACGGCCTGGGCGATGTCGTCCTCGACGTGGTTGCCGCCCCGGAAGTACAGCTGGGTGGTGATGAGTTGGTGGCCCGGCGCCGACACCTTCAGGTGGAGGTGCGCGGGGCGCCAGGCGTGCCAGCCTGCGGCGGTGATGAGCCGGCCGCAGGAGCCGTCGGTCGGTATCTGGTACGGCGCCGGCTCGATGGTGTTGATCCAGAAGTGGCCGGTCTCGTCGGCGACCACGTGACCGCGCAGGTTCCACTCGGGCAGGCCCGGCGCGAACTGTGAGTAGTAGCCGTCGTTGTCGGCATGCCAGATCTCCACCGTTGCGCCGGACAGCGGCGTGCCGTCCACGCTCGTCACGTGTCCCTGGAAGAGCAGCGGCGTGCCCTTCTCGCCGTCCCGCATCGGCAGGGTCGCCTCGGCGGGCAGGCGCGGGGAGCCGGGGACGTAGTACGGGCCCTCGATCGTGCCCTTGCTGCCCTCGCGGTTCTCGTTCGCGACTTCCTCCACGACGTGCTCGATCCACACGTCCAGGAAGAGCGGCCACTCACTGTCCTGGCCGACCTGGATCAGCCAGGCCTTGAGCGCGTCGTACTCGGCGTAGGTGACCTGGTGGCGGCGGACGATGTCGTGGACGGCGGTGATGAGTTCGGTTGCGAGGGTGTCCACGCGTTCGGTGCCGGCAGAGGTGTGGCCGGACTGATGCCTGCTGCGGAACCGTTCGGTGGCGGCGGCGCCGGAGGCTGCGGCGGTGGCCTGCTCGGTGGTGATGTCAGTCACTGTCTTCCCATCCCTAGAAAGGCTCTTGATGGTGCGTCAACCGGTTGCGTGTCAGCGGTCCTGGCGGTAGCGGGCCAGCTTTTCGGGGTCGATGTCGATGCCGAGTCCGGCGCCCTCGCGGATGTGCAGGGTGCCGGACTCGATGGTCAGCGGCTCGGTGAGGAGGTCGTCGGTCATGTCGAGGAAGTTGGACAGTTCGCCGGGCTGCCGGGAGGTCGTGCGGTGCGCGGCGCCGAAGGCAACCGTGCACAACGTGCCGATCTGGCTGTCGATCTGATTGCCCATCACCACCTCGACCCCCAGGCCCTCGCACTGGTGCAGCACGCGCTGGGAAGCGGTGAATCCGGTGCGCGCGGTCTTGATGCTGATGGCGGTGGCAGAGCCGCCGAGAAGTTCGCGGGTCACCTCGGAGGCGCGGGTGGCACTCTCGTCCGCGATGAAGGGGATGGGGCTCTGGGCAACCAGCCAGCGCCTGCCCAACACGTCGTCGGCGGGACAGAGTTCCTCCGCAAAGGTCAGGCCGAGGTCGGCCATTTCACGCAGGGCCCGGGCCGAATCGGAGGCGCTCCAGCCCCGGTTGCCGTCGATGTAGAGGTCGACGTCCGGGCCGAGGGCCTCGCGCAGTGACCGGCAGGCCTTGACGTCATCGCGGTACGGGTGCCGCCCGACCTTTACCTTGAAGGTTGTGATGCCGTACGTGTCCCGGATCCGTTCCGCCTCAGCGACCATCTCGTCGGCGGGCGCGAAACCGACCATGTGGCTCACCCGCATGCGGTCGGTGTAGCCCCCGAGCAGTCCGGAGACCGGCATGCCGGCGGCCTGGCCGAGGATGTCCCACAGCGCCATGTCGACAGCCGCTTTGGCGGTCGGATTGCCGACGGTCCGGTCGAGCCGCTCGTGGACCGCCTCCCGCTCCAGGGCCGTCAGCCCCAGGATCTGGGGCGCGAAGAGCTTGTCGATCACCGCGATGATCGACTCCTGGGTCTCGCCGTAGGTGTAGGGGCGGGGCGGCGCCTCGGCGGTCCCCGTCAGACCCTCGTCCGTGTGCACCCGTACCAGGACGTGATCGGCAGTGTGCACCTCGCCGCTCGCGAACTTCAGAGGCTTCCGGTATGGAATGGCGAAGGGTATGGCCTCCACCTGGACGATTTTCATTCCGCTCCCTCGCGGGCCTCTAGGAATACATTGTTCTGCTCCAGCACCTTCAGGAGATTCCGCAGCAGCGGCGATTCGTCGTCCGCGCGCCAGGCGAGGTCCAGCCGTACGGTCAGCGCGTCCTCTATCTCCATGCAGACCACGCCCTCACGGGGTGCCGAGCGGATCGAGTCGGGCATCACGGTGATGCCGAGCCCGGCGGCAACCAGTGCCAGGGCGGCCGAGGTCTCGGTGACCTCGTACGCGCAGTGCGGGTAGAAACCGGAGGCGAGGCAGCTGCGGACGACGGCGTCGTTGAGCACGGAGCCGAGGGTGGCGCCGTACATGATGAAGTCCTCGTGCTTCAACTGCTCGACGCGGACGGTGGCCGCGTTGGCGAGCGGGTGCTGGTCGGGTACGGCGACGACCAGGGGCTCGGTGGCGATGGGGCGGTGGGCTATGCCCTCCTGGCGCACCGGCGGACGGAGAACACCGACGTCGAGGCGGCGCTCGAGTAGTCCGCTCTCCTGTGCGGGCGTGAGCATCTCGGTGTGCACCTCCAGCATCACTTGGGGCATCTCGCGCTTCACCAGACGTGCGAGTGTGGGTAGTTGGCGATACGAGGCGGCTCCGGTCAGGCCGATCCGCAGCACCCCTTCGGCTCCGGCGGCGAAGCGTCCGACTCTCGCGACCGCCTCGTCGACGGCTTTGAGGATGCGTTCCGCATCGGTACGGAACACCTCACCGGCACCGGTCAGAGCAACGTGCCGGGTGGTGCGGGTGAACAGCTCGACGCCCAGTTCCGTCTCCAGACGTCGGATCGCCTGGGAGAGCGGGGGCTGGGCCATGTGCAGCCGCTTCGCGGCCTTTCCGAAGTGCCGCGTCTCGGCGACGGCCACGAAATACCGAAGGTGCCTGAGCTCCATCGGAAACTCCCTCGAATGAACATCAGCGTAAGGAACGAATCCCATACTCCACAAATACTTTAATGCAGCTCATTAAGACGCTGTGCATATTAGTCACTCCAAGATAGGGCAAGAGAGCCGAGACGATTTGCCGACGCCTCGGGGAGGGCAACCCTGCGGCGCGTCACCGCGCCGGCCGCGATCCGGCACGCCCTCGCGACCGGGGGCCGGCCGTTGCCTTGACGTCGGCGTCAAGGATTACCGTCGTGGACATGCGCATCGGCGAGCTTGCGGAGCGGGCCGGGACGAGTACCCGCGCGCTGCGTTACTACGAGTCCCGCGGGCTGCTGCCCGCCCGGCGTGCGGGGAACGGCTACCGCACCTACGACGAGGACGATCTGCGGCTGATCCAGCAGATCCGGACCCTTCAGGACTTCGGGTTCGATCTGGAGGAGACGCGGCCGTTCGTCGAGTGTCTGCGGGCCGGGCATCCGGCCGGGGACTCGTGCCCCGGCTCGCTCGACGTGTACCGGGCCAAGCTCGCGGAGCTGGACGGGCTGATCGGCCGGCTCGGGGCGGTACGCGCCCAGGTCGGCGAGCAGCTGGCGCGGGCCGAGGCCGCCGTACCGGTGCCGTTGTGCGAGCTGACCACGCACGAACAGCCCGAACTCCGAGAGGGAGAAGACAGATGATCCAGGCAGAGGGCGTCGCCGAAGTGACCGACGCGACCTTCGACGACGAGGTGCTGAAGGCCGGGCTTCCCGTGCTGGTGGAGTTCACCGCGGACTGGTGCCCGCCGTGCCGCCAGCTCGCGCCGGTGCTCAGTGCCGTGGCCGCGGAGGAGGCGGCGCGGCTCAAGGTCGTCCAGCTGGACGTGGACACGAACCCGGAGACGATGAACCGGTACGGCGTCCTCGCGATGCCCACCCTGCTGGTGTTCCGCGCCGGCGAGCCGATCAGGTCGATGGTCGGCGCCCGGCCCAAGCGGCGGCTGCTCCAGGAGCTAGAGGACGTTCTCTAGGCCGTCTCCGGCCCAGCGGCTCCGACGCACAAAAATACCCCGGCACCGAATTGACGGCCGGGGTATTGCTCTGCGTATATTTGGTGTTTCGACTTTCGCGACTTCCAGGCTTTACTCGAAAGTCGTAATCAATTCACTGAGCAGAGCTTATCGGACAGGGGCTGAATTGTCAACCGAGGAATTGCGGAGCGAGCAGCAATTCGTCTCGCTCCTGCATGAGCGCCTCGACGCGCTCAGGGACCAGGCCGAGGCCGCGGTGCGGATGTCGATCGGGCAGGTCAGCACCGGTCGGCAGGCCATGGTGGAGCGGGACGTCCGGGTCGCCGAGTACTCCGGCACCGCCACCACGCTCAATGCCGTGGAGACCGGGCTCTGTTTCGGCCGTATCGACCTCGTCGACGGTCTCACGTACCACATCGGTCGTATCGGAATCCGTCAGGACGACGCGGAACGCACCCCGCTGCTCATCGACTGGCGCGCTCCGGTCGCCCGGCCTTTCTATCTCGCCACCGGCTATTCCACGATGGGTCTGCGCCGCCGCCGGCACATCACCACCGTGGGCCGGCGGGTCACCGCGCTCCATGACGAGATCATGGATCTCACCGACACCACCCGCACCGGTTACGAGGACCCCGACGGCGACGCCGTGCTCCTCGCCGCGCTCGACTCGGCCCGCACCGGTCGGATGACCGACATCGTGCGGACCATCCAGGCCGAGCAGGACCGCATCATCCGCGCACCGCACCGCGGCGTGCTCGTCGTGGAGGGCGGGCCCGGTACCGGGAAGACCGCCGTGGCGCTGCACCGGGCCGCGTATCTGCTGTACGCGCACCGTGAGCAACTGGCCCGCCGTGCCGTGCTGATCGTCGGGCCCAACCCGGCCTTCCTCGGGTACATCGGCGAAGTGCTGCCCTCCCTCGGCGAGACCGGCGTGCTGCTGGCCACGACCGGTGAACTCTTCCCCGGCGTACGTGCGACCGCGACCGACACCCCGGCCGCAGCGGGCGTCAAGGGGCGCGCCGAGATGGCGGGCGCGCTGGCCGCCGCGCTGCGCGACCGGCAGCGGGTGCCCGATCCGCACATCGAGATCGAGCACGACGACGGAACGCTCCATCTGGACCGGGCGATGGCGGAGGACGCACGCGCCCGCGCCCGTGACGCCGGCCTCCCGCACAATCTCGCCCGCCCGCACTTCGCCTTCTCCGTCATCGACTCCCTGACCGAGCAGCTCACCGACCGGCTCGGCGCCGACCCGTACGGCGGTCCGAACCTCCTCGACGCGACCGACATCGCGCAACTCGGCAAGGCCATCGCCACCAGCCCGGCGGTGCAGGCCGCGATCGACGAGCTGTGGCCCACCCTCACCCCGCAGGACCTCGTCGCCGACTATCTGGCCGATCCCAGCCATCTCCCCGACGGCGACGGTGAGTTGATCCGCCGTCAGGTCAGCGGCGCCGACCACTGGACCGCCGCCGACGTCCCCCTCCTCGACGAGGCCGCGGAGCTGCTGGGCGAGGACGACGCCGCCGCACGCGCCGTCGCCGAGGCCGAGCGGAACGAGCGGATCGCCTACGCGCAGGGGGTGCTGGAGCTGAGCCACGGCTCCCGTACCTACGAGTTCGAGGACAGGGAGGAGGAGGAGTCGGAGGTCCTGCTCGCCCACGACCTCATCGACGCCGAACGCCTCGCCGACCGCCAGGAGGAGACCGACACCCGCAGCGCCGCCGAGCGCGCCGCAGCCGACCGCACCTGGGCCTTCGGCCATATCGTGGTGGACGAGGCGCAGGAACTGTCCGCGATGGCCTGGCGGTTGCTGATGCGCCGCTGCCCCGCCCGCTCCATGACCCTGGTCGGCGACCCGGCGCAGACCGGTGACGTGGCAGGCTGCGACTCCTGGCAGGAGATCCTGCGGCCGTACGTGGGTGAGCGCTTCGAGCATGTACGGCTCGGCGTCAACTACCGTACGCCCGCCGAGATCATGGCCTTCGCCGCCGAGGTCGGACGACTTCAGGACCCGGACTTCGAACCGCCGCGTTCGGTCCGCTCGACGGGAGTCGGCCCGTGGGTACGGGAGGTGAAGCCGGACGACCTCGTCCCGACGGCCGCCGCGTGCGCCGTCGAGCACGCGGCCTCGCACGCGGCGGAACACGGCGCCGACGGACGGCTCGCGGTGATCGCCCCCGGCGCGCTGCTGCCCGCGCTCGCCGCCGAACTCACCGACGCCTCCTGGGGAGTGACCCCCGACCTCACCCGGCCGGTCGTCCTGCTCGACCCCCGGCAGGCGAAGGGCCTGGAGTTCGACACGGTGATCGTGGTCGATCCGGAGGCCGTACTGGAGGGCTCGCCGCGCGGCACCAACGATCTGTACGTGGCGCTGACCCGTGCGACGCAGCGACTCGGCATCGTCAGGAATGTCACTGTCCCGCCCCGGCTCGCTTACGAGAGCGCCACCGCCGGGCCGACCGGGTCGTGAACCCCGCCTCCGAACGGGCATGGTCGTCATGTCCACAACGGGGGAGACATGCGGCGAACGAGAAATCGCGGCAAGCGCGGACGAGGGGTCCCCGCCATGGTGGCGGGGACCCTTGCCGTGGCGGCGACGGTCGTGGCGCTCGTGCTGTCCGTGCAGAACGGGGCGGACTGCGACCCGTCCCCGGGGACCCGGCTCGGCGCACGCTGCTGAGCCGGGTCCGGGATCAACCGCTCAGACCGGCCGCAGCCACAGCGTCGCCAGCGGCGGCAGCGTCAGCTGGATGCTCACCGGGCGGCCGTGCGCCGGGACCGCCTCCGGCTTGAGGGTGTCCAGGTTGAACACGTCCCCGCCGCCGTAACGCCCCGCGTCGGTGTTGACGGCCTCCGTCCAGCCCGAGATCCCCTCCGGCACGCCGATGCGGTACTGATGCCGTACCACCGGCGAGAAGTTGGAGACGGCGAGCAGCGGCGCGCCCTGCGCGTCGAAGCGCAGGAAAGCGAACACGTTGTCCTCCCCGGCGTCCCCCTCCACCCAGGAGAACCCCTCGGGAACCGTGTCGCGCTGCCACAGCGCCGGAGTCCGGCCGTAAACCACGTTCAGTTCACGCACGAGGTCCCGCACGCCGCGGTGGTCGGCCTCCGCCTCGTACGACGGGTCCAGCAGCCACCAGTCCGGGCCGTGGCTTTCCGACCACTCCGCGCCCTGGGCGAACTCCTGCCCCATGAAGAGGAGTTGCTTGCCCGGATGCGCCCACATGTAGCCGAGATACGCCCGGTGGTTGGCCCGCTGCTGCCACCAGTCGCCGGGCATCTTGGAGACCAACGACCGCTTGCCGTGGACGACTTCGTCGTGCGAGATCGGCAGGACGTAGTTCTCGCTGTACGCGTACACCATCGAGAACGTCATCTCGCCGTGGTGGTACTTGCGGTGCACCGGCTCCTTGGAGACATAGTCCAGGGAGTCGTGCATCCAGCCCATGTTCCACTTCAGCCCGAAGCCGAGACCGCCGAAGCCGCCGGGCCCGACATGGTGCGTGGCGCGGGTGACGCCGTCCCAGGCCGTGGACTCCTCGGCGATCGTGACGACGCCGGGGCAGCGGCGGTAGACGGTCGCGTTCATCTCCTGGAGGAAGGCGACGGCGTCCAGATTCTCCCGGCCGCCGCGCTCGTTCGGCGCCCACTCACCGGCCTCGCGCGAGTAGTCGAGATAGAGCATCGACGCGACCGCGTCCACCCGCAGGCCGTCGATGTGGAACTCCTCGCACCAGTACACGGCGTTGGCGACGAGGAAGTTGCGCACCTCGGTGCGGCCGAAGTCGAACTCCAGCGTGCCCCAGTCGGGATGCTCGGCGCGCGACGGGTCGGAGTGTTCGTACAGCGGCCTGCCGTCGAACTGCGCCAGTGCCCACTCGTCCTTCGGGAAGTGCGCGGGCACCCAGTCCACGATGACGCCGATGCCCGCGCGGTGCAGCGAGTCCACCAGGAAGCGGAAGTCGTCGGGCGTGCCCATCCGGGACGTCGGCGCGTAGAAACCGGTGACCTGATAGCCCCAGGAGCCGCCGAAGGGATGCTCCGCGACCGGCATCAGCTCGACATGGGTGAAGCCGAGGTCCTTGACGTACGCCGGTAGCTGCACGGCGAGTTGACGGTATGTCAGGCCCGGTCGCCAGGAGCCGAGATGGATCTCGTACACGGAGAACGGCGCCTCGTGCACCGGCACGCCGCCCCGGCGCGCCATCCACTCCTCGTCGTGCCACACATGGTGCGACTCGGTGACGATCGACGCGGTCGAGGGCGGCACCTCGGTGCGGCGGGCCATCGGGTCGGCGCGCAGCGTGTGCGACCCGTCGGGCCGGGTGATGTCGAACTTGTAGAGCGCGCCCTCGCCGACACCGGGCACGAACAGCTCCCACACACCGGTCGAGCCGAGCGAGCGCATCGGATAGACCGTGCCGTCCCAGTAGTTGAAGTCACCGCAGACCCGCACCCCCTGCGCGTTCGGCGCCCAGAGGGTGAAGCGGGTGCCGGTGACGCCCTCGTGGACCATCGGACGGGCACCGAGCGCCTGCCACAGCTCCTCGTGCCTGCCCTCGCCGATCAGATGCAGATCGAGATCGCCGAGCGTGGGCAGGAAGCGGTACGGATCCTGCACCTCCAACTCGTCGACGTCGCCCGCGACCGCCCCGCTCTCTTCGGCGGTGGCCCCGTAACGCACCAGCAGCGAGTACTCGGGAATCGTGCGCCACGGCAGTACGCCGGAGAAGAACCCGTCCCCGTCGTCGTGCAGTTGGGCCCGCAGCCCCTTGGCGAGGACGGTCACGGCCTTCGCGTACGGCCGCAGCGCGCGGACGACGACTCCGCCCTTGCCGGGGTGGGCACCGAGCACGCCGTGCGGGTCGTGGTGCGAGCCGCCGAGCAGCCGGTGCCGGTCGGACTCGGCGAGCGGCGGCGCGGCCCGTACGACATGGCCGCCGGATCCCGCGCGGGACTTCGCCGCGGGCTCGGCCCGCTTGCGGCGCGCACCGGCGGGCCTGGCCTCACCGGCGGGGGCCGGCACGCCGTTGGCGGGGAGCTGGGGTTGGGGCTCTGATGGATTCTCGGACGGCGGGCGGGCGCTCACGGGGGCTGCCTCCTCGGCGGGATGACGGTGTCAGGGTGTCGGGTGTCAGGGGCGGCGGCCGGCCAGTCGCCGGATCGCCGCCATCGGGACGGGCAGCCAGTCGGGACGGTTCCTGGCCTCGTACAGCACCTCGTACACCGCCTTGTCCGTCTCGTACGCCCGTAGCAGCGCGGCGTCTTCGTGCGGGTCGATGCCCGTCGCCTGCGCGTAACCGTCGCAGTACGCCGCCCGGCAGCGCTCCGCCCAGTCGGGGCTCCATGGCTCGTGGGAGCGCGCGGCGTAGTCGAACGAGCGGAGCATGCCCGCGACATCTCGCACCGCGGGCTGCGGGCGGCGGCGTTCGGTGAGGGGTCTGGCCGGTTCGCCCTCGAAGTCGATCAGGGACCACTCGCCGTCCGGTGTCCGCAGCGTCTGGCCGAGATGCAGATCACCGTGCACCCGCTGCGCCCGCGTGACGAGCCCGTTCCCGCCCCCCTCGCCGCTCCCGGAGCTGGCGAGCGCGTCGAATGCGGTGCGCAGCCCGGCGACGTACGGCAGCAGCGACGGCACCGCCTGCGCGGTGGCGTCCAGCCGCCCCGACATCGCCTCGGCCAGATGCGCCGTCTGCCGCGGCCCGAGGGACACGGTCGGCAGCGCGGCGGCGAGCGCGAGGTGCACCTCGGCGGTGGCCCGCCCCAGCGCGCGCGCCTCGTCGGTGAAGGCGCCGCCGTCGGCCAGCGTGCGCAGGGCGAGCTGCCAGCCGTCCTCGGAACCCTGGAGATACGGCTGGAGCACCCCGAGCGTCAGCGGCTCCTCGCCGGTCCCGTCGCCCACGGCCTCGAACCAGGCGACCGGCGACGGCACCCGTCGGCAGCCCTGGCGCGCGAGGGCGAGCGGCAGTTCCAGATCGGGGTTGGCGCCGGGGAAGACCCGGCGCAGGATCTTGAGGATGTACTCCTCGCCGTACACGACCGAGGAGTTCGACTGCTCGGCGCCGAGCAGCCGCGGCATCAGCCCCGGCGGAATCTCCACGGCCCGGTCGAAGCGCAGCGGCCCGAGCGCGCCGGGCGAGCGCAGCCGCTCCAGCAACAGGTCGGCGAGGTGCGGGTCGTGCAGCGCCTCGTAGACGACCCGGCCGGTCAGCGGCCCCTTGCCGACGACGCCGACGCGCGCGGAGGCGAGGTGGGGAGGCAGTGCGGACCGTACGCCCAGCAGCAGTTGGTAGCAGTCGTCGGTGGGCGGGACGGGGACGGGCGGCGCGTCCAGGTCGGGCGTGGAGCGCTGTTCGACGCGCACCAGCAGATGGAGCAGACCGGGTACGGGGCCCGAGACGGGGGGCGGCATCAGCTCGGTGGCGGCGACCGCGGAGAAGCCGGTGATGGGGCGGCCCTTGCCGGCGAACCACCGCTGTCGCGGCAGCCACGTGTGCAGCAACGGCGCGAGAGAGTCGACCAACTCCTCGGCGACGGCGGGCGAGAGTGCGGCACCGGAGCCGGGTGAGCTCCGGGTGGATGCAGCCTTCGACATGGCATCGCGTCCTTTCCCCGGGCACACCACAGGATGCGCAGAGTGTCCCGGATTGCGGCAACGGAGTCCGGCTGTGCGGGACGTGTCGGGTGAGGATGGTCCGTACGGACCGAAAGTCCGCCCGGCGTGGGAAGCCCGTTCGTACGGACCACTCGATGTCGGGGATGCTGCCCCGTGCGGGGCGGCGGTAACCGACCGCCCCGCACTTGGGCGTGTGTGGGAAGTAGCGTCGTCCGCCCGAAGGGCGGGGCCGACGCCCGCCGCGGAGCGGCTGATGACACGGTGGTGCGTGCGATCGCACGGCGGAGGATCAGCGTGCCAGGCGTCGTGGGCCGGACGGGACTTCTCAAACACGCCCTGGTCCGTCAGACAGGCGCGGGGTCCTTCCTGAGCCGGAACCAGTAGAAGCCGTGGCCCGCCAGTGTCAGCAGATAGGGCCAGTCGCCGATCGCGGGGAAACGTACCCCGCCGATCAGCTCCACCGGGTGGCGCCCGCTGAACGCGCGCAGATCCAGCTCCGTTGGCTGTGCGAAGCGCGAGAAGTTGTGCACGCAGAGCACCAGGTCGTCGCCGTCGCCTTCCTGCGACGGCGCCTCGCGCAGGAAGGCGAGCACGGCCGGGTTCGTCGACGGCAACTCCGTGTAGGAGCCCAGCCCGAAGGCCGGGTTCTGCTTACGGATCTCGATCATGCGGCGGGTCCAGTGCAGCAGCGACGACGGCGACGCCATCGAGGCCTCGACGTTGGTGACCTGGTAGCCGTAGACCGGGTCCATGATCGTCGGGAGGTAGAGCCGGCCGGGATCGCAGGACGAGAAGCCCGCGTTGCGGTCCGGGGTCCACTGCATCGGGGTCCGTACGGCGTCGCGGTCGCCCAGCCAGATGTTGTCGCCCATGCCGATCTCGTCCCCGTAGTAGAGGATCGGGGAGCCGGGCAGCGACAGCAGCAGAGCGGTGAACAGCTCGATCTGGTTGCGGTCGTTGTCCAGCAGCGAGGCGAGGCGGCGCCGGATACCGATGTTGGCGCGCATCCGCGGGTCCTTGGCGTACTCCGCGTACATGTAGTCGCGCTCTTCGTCCGTGACCATCTCAAGCGTCAGCTCGTCATGGTTGCGCAGGAAGATGCCCCACTGACAGCCGGTCGGGATCGCCGGGGTCTTGGACAGGATCTCCGAGACCGGATAGCGGGACTCGCGCCGTACGGCCATGAAGATCCGCGGCATCACCGGGAAGTGGAACGCCATATGGCACTCGTCGCCGCCCTTGGCGTAGTCGCCGAAGTAGTCGACGACGTCCTCCGGCCACTGGTTGGCCTCGGCGAGCAGCACGGTGTCCGGGTAGTGCGTGTCGCAGATCTCGCGGACCTCGCGCAGCAGGGCGTGGGTGGCGGGCAGGTTCTCGCAGTCGGTGCCCTCCTCCTGGTAGAGGTACGGCACGGCGTCGAGGCGGAAGCCGTCGATGCCCAGGTCCAGCCAGAACCGCAGCGCCGAGATGATCTCCTCGCGGACGGCCGGGTTCTCGTAGTTGAGGTCCGGCTGGTGCGAGAAGAAGCGGTGCCAGTAGTACTGCTTACGGACCGGGTCGAAGGTCCAGTTGGACGTCTCGGTGTCGACGAAGATGATCCGCGCTTCCGGGAACTGCTTGTCGTCGTCGGCCCAGACGTAGTAGTCGCCGTACGGCCCGTCGGGGTCCTTGCGGGACTCCTGGAACCAGTCGTGCTGGTCGCTGGTGTGATTCATGACGAAGTCGATGATCACGCGCATGCCGCGCTGGTGGGCGGCGTCGACGAACTCCACGAAGTCGGCGAGGTCGCCGAACTCGGGCAGCACGGCGGTGTAGTCGGAGACGTCGTAACCGCCGTCGCGCAGCGGGGACTTGAAGAACGGCGGCAGCCAGAGACAGTCGACACCGAGCCACTGGAGATAGTCCAGTTTGGCGGTGATGCCCTTGAGGTCTCCGACGCCGTCGCCGTTGCTGTCCTGGAACGAGCGCACCAGGACCTCGTAGAAGACGGCTCGTTTGAACCAGTCGGGGTCACGGTCCTTCGCGGGAGTGTCCTCGAACAGGTCGTGGACGGGCTCATTGATGATCATGGTGTGGGTGACCCTCCGATCGGCGGGGACGGTCGCAGAACGACGATGTGCGCGGGTGTCACACCCGGCTCCAGGCGCACGTAGTTGGCCCTGCCCCAGTGATAGATCTCGCCGGTGAGCTCGTCGCGCACCGGGGCGGTCTCGTGCCAGTCGAGGCCGAGCCGCGGCATGTCCAACGAGACCGTGGCCTCCTGGGTGTGGTGCGGGTCGAGGTTCACGACGACCACTACGACATCCGCGCCTGAGCCCGAGCCCGCGCCGGAACTCGCCCGCTTGCTGTAGGCGATGACCGCGTCGTTGTCGACATGGTGGAAGTGGATGTCGCGCAGCTGCCGCAGGGCCGGGTGCCGGCGCCTGATCCGGTTGAGCGCGGTGATGAGCGGGGCGATGGTGCGTCCCTCTCGCTCCGCCGATTCCCAGTTCCGGGGGCGCAGCTCGTACTTCTCCGAATGCAGATACTCCTCGCTCCCGGCCTTGGCCGGGGCGTTCTCCATGAGTTCATACCCCGCGTAGACGCCCCAGGACGGCACCATCGTCGCGGCGAGCACCGCGCGTACCTCGAATGCCGGACGGCCGCCGTCCTGAAGATAGGCGTGCAGGATGTCAGGTGTGTTCACGAAGAAGTTCGGGCGCATGTAGGACGCGGACTCGCCCGACAGCTCGGTGAGGTATTCCGTCAGCTCCTGCTTGGTGTTGCGCCAGGTGAAGTACGTGTACGACTGCTGGAAACCGATCGCGCCCAGGGTGTGCATCATGGCGGGCCGGGTGAACGCCTCGGCCAGGAAGATCACATCGGGGTCGGTGTCGTTGACGGCGGCGATCACCCGTTCCCAGAAGACCACCGGCTTGGTGTGCGGATTGTCGACGCGGAAGATCCGGACGCCGTGGTCCATCCAGTGACGCAGCACCCGCAGCGTCTCCGCGACCAGCCCGTCCATGTCGCGGTCGAAGGCGATCGGGTAGATGTCCTGGTACTTCTTGGGCGGATTCTCCGCGTACGCGATCGTGCCGTCCGCGCGGTGGTGGAACCACTCGGGGTGTTCCTTCACCCAGGGGTGGTCGGGCGAGCACTGGAGGGCGAAGTCCAGCGCGATCTCCATGCGCAGCGAGGCGGCCTTCTCCACGAAGGCGTCGAAGTCCTCGATCGTGCCGAGGTCGGGGTGGATCGCGTCGTGGCCGCCGTCCGCGGAGCCGATCGCCCACGGGACGCCGACGTCGTCCGGGCCGGGGGTGAGCGTGTTGTTCGGGCCCTTGCGGTGCGTGGTGCCGATGGGGTGGATCGGCGGCAGATAGACGACGTCGAAGCCCATGGCGGCGACGGCCGGCAGCCGCTCGGCGGCCGTTCTGAACGTACCGCTGACCGGCGGCTCGCCGGGCGTGAGGACCGCGCCCTCGGAACGCGGGAACAGCTCGTACCAGGATCCGTACAGCGCTCGTTCACGCTCCACCAGCAGCTTGACGGGCTTCGACGCGGAGACCAACTCGCGCAGCGGGTGGCGGGACAGGGCGTCGTCGGCCTCCGGGCTGAGGGCGGCGGCGAGCCGGGCGGCGGCGGGGCGGCGCTCGTCGCGCAGGGCGTCCACGGCGGCCAGGACCGCCTCGCGGCCGTCGCGCTTGGGGACGCCCGCCGCGGCCCGTTCGTAGAGCGCGGCGCCCTCGGTCAGTACCAGCTCCGTGTCGATCCCGGCCGGGATCTTGATCTCGGCGGCGTGGCGCCAGGTGGCGAGCGGATCGCTCCACGCCTCCACCTTGTACGTCCACCGGCCTTCGGACGTCGGTGTGACGTCGGCACCCCAGCGGTCGGTGCCGGGGGCCAGTTCGCGCATGGGGGCCCAGGGGCCGGGCCGGCCGTCCGGGCCGCGCAGGACGACATTGGCGCCGACGGCGTCGTGGCCCTCACGGAAGACGGTCGCGGTGACCTGGAACGTCTCTCCGCTCACCGCCTTGGCGGGGCGTTTGCCGCAGTTGACGAGAGGGCGTACGTCCAGGACAGGAATGCGACCGATCATGAGATCACCTGAGGGCTGAGCGGGCGTGGCAGACATGGGAGGTCGAGCTGATGCGAGCGGATGCAAGGATTTTTACAGAATTTGTAGTTTGCGGTTATTTGTAGCTGCTCTGGCGGTGACTGGCGGGCTCCGGGCATGGCCGCTCCTGTCCGCGTTCACTCGAATAGCGGTGGAATCGGGCGAAACGGGTGTGCTTGCCGTACGTACCGGATGAGCCTTCCCACGAATTTCGGGTGCACAATCCGCTGTTCCGTTAAGACCTGGGCAACTCTGCGGACGGGGCCGGAATCGGCCATGTGGCGCGGGAAGACGGACGCCCCGTCCTCACGGCCGCACGGGCGGCTTCCGCGAGAACGGGGCGGGAACAGGGGGACTTGCGGGGGTTTGCGGGGCGGGGCGGGGAGTGTCAGCTCGCTTCGGTCGACCAGACCTGCCACGGCTGGCGCGTCACCCACTCGTCCACCGGCGCCGGCTTCACGGCGAGCGCGTCGGCCGCCCGCCCGCCGTCGCCGGCCATCAGCAGCGGGTCGGTGCCGGTCGCCATGTAGTGGTAGATGCCCGCGACCCCGGCAGCCGCGTCCGGGCCGGCGACCTGGGACAGCGCCCGCTCGAACACCGGCGGAGGCAGCGGCAGATAGCGCACGTCGCGGCCGAGGCCGGTGCCGAAAGCCGAAGCCAGCTCGTCGCCCGTCAGCGACTCGCTGCCGCCGATGTCGAAGGTCTCGCCCTCCACGCCGTCCACCGTGAGCGCCGCGAAGACGGCCTCCGCGAGATCCCGGTGCGAGATCCAGGCGGCGGGGGTGTCACCGGGCAGCGGATAGGCCAGTATGCCCTCGCTGACCAGCGCCGGTCCGTTCCACGGGCTGAACAGGTTGTCCAGATAGACCGGCGGCCTCAGCACCACCAACGGCACACCGCTCGCCCGCAGTTCCTCCTCGGCGATCCGGCGCGTCTCGAAGGCGGCGACGTTCGTCGACTGCTGGGGGATACGGGTGTTGGCGTTGTAGACGAGGCGCCGGATTCCGGTCTCGCGCGCCGCGTCCGCGACATTACGGGCGTAGCGCCGGACCTGCTCCGTCCCGTACACCAGCGGCATCGTCACCGCGGCGTGCGTCGCGCCCTCCATCAGCCGCCGTACGGCGGGGAGATCGGCCAGGTCACCGCCGACGAACGAGGCGCCGGGCAGCGGCGGCCGGTCCCCTTCGGCGGCGCGGGTCAGGGTACGGACCCGCTGGCCGCGTTCGGCCAGCAGACGGGCCATGGCACCGCCCTGGAACCCGGTCGCCCCCACGACCGCGACGCGCATCGGAATCTGATCGGACATGTGTCTGAAGGCCCTTCGATAAGGTGTGTCTGCTGTCGATGACGGCTCTCTCACAAGGCTGGCGGCGGCGGCTTCGGCCGATCAATTAACAAACCGGGGCGGGGGTTGAAGGATCGTCCATGGAACCGATTGAGCCCATCAAGAGCGAAGGTGACGATCTCCTGAGCGAGCTGCTGAAGCCGCTCCGGCTCACAGGGGTCTTCGACAGTCGTTGGCACGTCGGCGCGCCGTGGGCCATCGAGGGCGACGCCGAGCAGAGTTGCGCGATCCTCCACTACATCGTCGAGGGCGGCTGCTGGATCACCGGCGAGGGCCAGACACCGACGGAACTTCGCGAAGGCGATCTCGCCGTTTTCCCCACCGGCACCGCGCACCGCATCTCCGACCGTCCCGACCGCATCGGCGGACTGCGGCTGGCGGCCGTGCTGCCCGAGCGACTGCCGGGCACCTCCGGCGAGTTGAGGATCGAGGGCGACGGGCCGGAAAGCCGGCTGCTCTGCGCCGGACTGCACTACGACGCGAGCGCCGCCACCGGCCTCTACACGGCGCTGCCGTGGGCGCTGGTCCTCGACCGTACCCAGGTCGACAACGAGCCGCTGCTCCGCGACACGCTGCGACTGCTCGCCTCGCCGCACCGCCCCGTCGGTCCCGGCGACCGCCTCATCACGCTGCGCGCGTTCGAGATGGCGCTGGTCCTGGCGCTGCGCCCGCTGCTGCGCGAGATCGCCGACAACCCGTCGTCGCTGCCGGTCCTGAGCCATCCGGGCATCAGCAGGGCGATGGTGATCATCGCGACGCGGTTCGCCGAGCCGTGGACGATCGAGTCCCTGGCGCGTGAGGTCGGCATGAGCAGGTCGGCCTTCACCGCGGCCTTCCGCGAACTCGTGGGGGAGGCCCCCGCACGGCATCTGACGGGCCGTCGGATGCAGGAGGCGGCGCGGCTGCTGGGGGAGACGTCGCTGCCGCAGTCGGCGGTGCCGCACCGGGTGGGCTACCGCAGCGCCGTCGGTTTCCATCTTGCCTTTCGCAAGTGGTTCGAGAAGACGCCGGGCGAGTACCGCAGCGGTGCGGTGCCCGCCGCGTAGGGGCCGCCGATGTCGCTCTCTGGCCGGTTATTAAGGACCGCTGGACGGTCGTTCATTGCTGATGGCGCTTGCGCCAGGGAAGGCTCTCAGGTGTGCCGGGTGCGTCGGGCGCGCTGAATGTGCGGGGCGCGCTGAATGTGCCGGGTGTGTCGCGCGTGCCGCATGAATCGTTTTGATCCGGATGAGGAGAAGAAGCGTTGACCAGATCGGGCCAGGAGTATCTGGAGTCGTTGCGCGACGGCCGCACGGTCTGGCTCGACGGCGAGCGGGTCGAGGACCTCACGCGCCATCCGGCGTTCCGGCACACCGCGGGCTCCATCGCCCGGCTCTACGACCTGGCACACGACTCCACGCACACACCGGTGCTCACACAGGACGGCGCACACCGCGCGTTCGCGGTGCCACGCGGCTACGAGGACCTGGTCGCGCGCCGGCAGGCGTACAAGGTGTGGGCCGAGGCGAGCTTCGGCTTCCTCGGGCGTACGCCGGACTACATGGCGGGCGGCGCGGCCGGATTCGCGGCGGCGCCGGGTGTCTTCACCACCGACGGCTTCGACGGCGCGGCGAACGCGCTCGCGTACCACCGGCGGCTCGCCGACGGCGACCTCTATCCGACCTTCACGATCACCAACCCGCAAGGCGCGCGCACCCCGTTCGACGCGGCCGGCGGGACGGCGGAGGACGACCCGGTGGTGCGGGTCGTCGCCGAGAAGGACGGCGGGATCGTCGTACGTGGCGCGAAGATGATCGGCACGGCGGCGGTCTTCGGCAACGAGGTCATCGTCGGCACGATCGAACCGCTCGCCCCGCGGGACGTGGAGCGGGCGGTCTGCTTCTCGATCCCCGTCGACACGCCCGGCCTCAGCTTCATCTCCCGCGTCTCGTACGAGGGCCGGGCGCGCAGCGTCTTCGACAACCCGCTGTCGTCGCGGTTCGACGAGAACGACGCGCTGCTCGTGTGCGACGACGTCTTCGTCCCGTGGGAGTCCGTGCTCACCTACCGGAACGTCGACGCGAGCTTCGGGATGTGGTGGCGGACACCGGCGTACGTGAACTTCGTCCACCAGGCGGCGACGCGCTTCTGGACCAAGCTCGAATTCCTCGCGGGGATCGCGATCCTGCTGACGAAGTCCAACGGGACGTACGAACTGCCGCCCGTCACCCAGGCGATCGGCCGGCTGCTGGGGAAGGTCGCGCAGGCGAAGGCGTTCGTACTGGCCGCCGAGGCGTCCTGCGAGGAGGTCGAGGGCGGGCGCGGCGGAGTGATGCCCGGCAAGGACATCTCGTTCGCGCAGCGCATCATGGCGGGCGAGCTGTATCCGCAGGCCGTACAGGAGATCAAACTCCTCGCGGGCGGCGGGGTCATCCAACTCCCCGCGTCGGGCGAGGACTTGCTCCATCCGGAGCTGGGCCCGCTGGTACGGCGCTACACACGGGCGCCCGGCCACTCGGCCGAGGACCGGATCAAACTGCTGAAACTCGCCTGGGACGCGCTGGGCTCGGAGTTCGCCTCCCGCCACGAGCAGTACGAGCGCTTCTACCACGGCGCGCCGCACGTCTATCTGATGCAGCAGGCATGGGAGGGCGACACGGCGTCCTGCGAGCGACTGGCGCGGGCGTGTCTCGACGGTTACACGCTCGGCGGTGAGCCGGAAGGAACGGATTCCCGGTGAGCGACACCGAGCCGACGACGGGGCCCGGCGGCCCCGGCGGGCCAACAGCTCCCGGCGCCCCGGGGTTTCGCGCCCCCGGCCCCGAGGCGTCGGGATCGTACCTGCGTAAGGCGGGGGCGGCGGGGACGGCGCGGAAAGCGCCGGCGCAGCGGGGTGGGCGCGGTCCCAAGGCCGCCCTCGCGCTGCTCGCGTCCACGCAGTTGCTGCTCATCATGGACACCGCGATCATCAACGTCGCCCTGCCGTCCGTCGGGCGGGATCTCGACTCCGGGTCCGCCGGGCTGTCCTGGGTCGCCAACGCCTTTCTGATCACCTTCGGCGGGCTGCTGCTCCTCGGCGGACGCGCCGCCGATCTGCTCGGGCACCGACGGGTGTTCCTCGGCGGGCTCGGGGTGCTCGGTGCCGCCTCCGCCGCCGGCGGGGCCGCCGGCTCCGTGGCGGTGCTCGTCGGCGCCCGAGCCGTCCAGGGTGTCGGCGCCGCGCTCGCCGCCGCCGCCGCGTTCGCGCTGCTGCTGAACCTCTTCCCCGACGGCCCCGACCGGCACAAGGCCCTCGGCGCCTTCGCCGCGATGGGCGGGCTCGGCGGCGTACTGGGCACCGTGCTCGGAGGCGTACTCACCGACCTCCTCGGCTGGCGCTCCACCTTCTGGCTCAACGTCCTCGGCGCGCTCGTCCTCGCCCTCCTCGCGCTACGGCTCTTCGACGGCAACACCCGCACCCCCGAACGCGGCTTCGACATCGGTGGCGCACTCACCGCGACCGCCGGACTCGGGCTCGTCGCGTACGGCCTCGTCGGCGCCGGCGAGGCGGGCTGGACCGGCGCGCGGACGCTGGGCGCGTTCGCCGGCGGGCTCGTCCTCCTCGCGGCGTTCGCCGTCCTGGAGAATCGCATCGCTCACCCGCTCGTGCCGCCCGCCGTCCTCCGGCGCCCCGCGCTGCGGCTCGCCAACTGCCTCAGCGCCCTGGCCCAGATGGCGCTCTTCCCGATGTTCTTCCTGGTCAGCCTCTACCTCCAGAGCGTCCTCGACCAGACCCCCCTCTACGGAGGGCTCGGCCTGCTGCCGCTCTCCCTCGCCGTCGTCGTCACCGCCCCACAGACCGGCCGCCTCATCCGCCGCCTGGGCCTGCGCCCCACGATGACGCTCGGCTTCGCGCTGCTGTTCCTCGGCATGCTCTGGCTGGCACTCGCCCTCGCCGCCGAGGGCACCTTCGTCTCCACCGTCCTCGCGCCCAGCCTCCTGCTGGGCGTCGCCCTGCCGCTCGTCATGGTCACCACCAACGTCGCCGCGACCGCCGACGCCGCGCCCGGCGAGACCGGGCTCGCCTCCGGACTCATCAACACCAGCCAGCAGTTCGGCTCCGTACTCGGCCTCGCCGTCCTCGTCGCGGTCGCCACCGCCCGTACCGACGCCCTCGGCGCGACCGGCGCCGCCGACGAGACCGCGGGCTTCAAGGCCGCCCTCCTCGTCGGCGCCGTCTTCGCCGCCTGCGCCGCGCTGCTCACCTTCCGGCTGCGGCTCCCCGCGCCCGCGTCCGCGCCCCCGCACCAGGACCGGGACGGCGGCGCCCTGGAGTAGACCCAGGAGGATGAGCGAGTGCGCAGGCGGGGCAGGGGCCCGGTCGAACGGTCCAGGTCCGGCAGGACCGAGGGGGGATCGCCGCGGCGGGGCAACGGAGCAGCCGGCCGGCCGGGGCCGCGTGATCGAGCGCGACCGGCGGTGCCGGCTCGACGCCGCCCGTCCCGTGTCCCACCACCCACCCGACCCACGCCCGAGGGGGGCACTTCCATGACGTTGTACGACCTTGTCGCGCCCGCGATCGAGGCGCGCTGCGAACCGCGCTACCGCATAGCCGGCATACGCGCCGCCGATCCGCTGGGCGCCGACGCGATACTCGCCGCCGTACCGGCGATGAACAGGGACGCGGACATCCCCGCGCTCACCGTCGCCCTGCGCTCGCTCGTCCCCGATCCCGACCGCACCGCCTCGCTGGGCGTGGTCGACGCGCTCGCCGCCGTACGCGACCTCGGTCTGCTCCTCGGCTCGCTGAAGCGGCACGGCGTCCAACCGCTCGCCGCCGTCCCCGAAGCCCTGCCGGTACTTCGGCAGTTGGGCCACCGCACCGACATGGTGCCGCGCGACACCGTGCACCACTACACGACGTGGAATCCGCTCGGCGCCCGCCAGCGCATGTACACCGGCGACCCGATGGAGGGGCACCTCCAGAACGCCGTACGGATGGTCTTCCCCGCGCTCGTCGCCGCGCTCGACACCTGCACGGAGCTGGCGGGCCTCGAACCGTACGACCCCCGCTTCGCCGACGCGCTCGACCGCACCGGGCAGCACGTCCAGGCCATGGTCGACTCCATCGACTTCACCGTCGCGGAGGTCTCGCCCGAGTTCTTCGCACGCGGGCTCCGTCCGTACTTCGAGGAGATCGACGTCGCGGGCCGCGACTATCTGGGCCCGGCGGCGGCGCAGGTGCCGCTCTGGCTGGTCGATCTGACGCTGTGGCAGAGCGACCGGAGCAGTCCGGAGTACGACGCGTTCCTCGACGAGTCGGTGCTCTACAGCCTGCCGTCGTGGCGGGCCTTCCACGCGGCGCACCGCGGTTCGACCTCCGCCGTGAGCAAGCTGTCCGCCGCGATCAGCTGGGAGTCGACGCCACGGCTGCCGCCGGGACTGGCCGCGTCGGCGGTGTCGCTGGCGCGGGTGCTGCGCATACTCAAGACGTTCCGGGCCCGGCACATCGGCATCGCGCGCAAGGCCTACAGCGACGACCTGCGGCTGTACGAGGCGGGGAGCGGCGGCGCGCCGATCGCGCTACTGCGGTCGGTGCTGGATCTGACGCGGGACAACGAGACGTTGGTGCGGCACGCCAACGTACGCATGCACGCGCCGGGGGTCGCGGCCTCCGCGTCGGCGCCCGTGCCCGCGTCCGCCACCTCATCGCTTCGCGAAAAGAGATACACCCCATGAGCCACATCATGATCGCGGGCGGCGGCATCGCCGGTCTCACCGCGGCCCTCTCCCTGCACGCCGCCGGATTCGACCGGATCACCGTCGTCGAGGCCGCACGGGAGATCCAGCCGCTCGGCGCGGGGCTGAACATCATGCCCAACGCCGTACGCGAACTCGACGCGCTCGGACTGCTCAGCCGCCTCGACGAGTGCGCCGTACGCACCGGGGAACTGCGCTACTACCACCGCGGCGGCGGGCTGATCTCCCGCGAGCCGCGCGGCCTGGCGGCCGGCTATCTGTGGCCCCAACTCTCCATCCACCGGGGCGATCTGCAACGCGTGCTCGCCGACGCGGTACGCGACCGGCTCGGCAGCGACGCGGTGGTCGCCGGAGTCCGGGTCGGCGGCCTGGAGACCTCGCCGGACGGCCGCGCGCGCGTCCTGCTCGCGCACCGCGACGGGCGGGGCCGGGGCGGCGGCGCGTCCATGGAGCCCGACGTGCTCATCGGCGCGGACGGCATCCGGTCGGCGGTCCGGGCCGCGCTCAACCCCGACGAGGGCGAGCCGCCGTGGAACGGCATGCTCGTCTGGCGCGGAGTCTCGCCCGTCCCCGCGCACCGCGCGGCCACATTCATGTTCATCGCGGGCGACGACCGGCAGAAGGCGGTCGTCTACCCGATGACGCACCCGACCGGATGCGGCGGCGATGACCGCCACGTACTGGTCAACTGGGCGCTGGCGATGCCCGCGACGGAGATCACCGGCGCCTCGCGCGGCGACTGGAACCGGCCGGTGCCGGTCGCGAAGTTCGCCCACCACTACGCGGGCTGGGAGTTCGACGGCGTCAGCGTCCCCGAGGTGCTGGCCGCGGCGGACCGCGCGTTCGAGTACCCGATGGTGGACCGCGAACCGCTGGCGCGCTGGACCCATGGCCGTACGACCCTGATCGGCGACGCGGCCCACGCGATGTACCCGATCGGTTCGAACGGCGCGACGCAGTCGATCGTCGACGCGCGTGCGCTGGCGCACGCCATGGCGACGCACCCCGACCGTTCGCAGGCCCTGGAGGCGTACGAGGGGGAGCGCCGCCCCGCCATGACGGAGCTGCAACTCGCCAACCGGCAGCTTGGCCCGGAGGTCGTCATCAGCCTGGCCCACGCGCGCGCCCCCGGCGGCTTCACGGACATCGCCGACGTGATCCCGCCGGCCGAACTGGCGGAGATAGCGTCGCGGTACGCGGCGACGGGCGCCTTCGACCCGCAGGCGGTGAACGCGGGCTCCCCGTACGAGGTACCCGAGCCCGCCCGGAGGTGACGGCCGCACCGACGGCCCCGCACCGATGGCCGCACCCCGATGGCAGCACCCCGGCGCGGCCCGCCCCGGCGCGGTGCGCCCCCCTCGTGTGCGCTCGTGCGCCGTCGATGGTGCGGGCGGCCGGGCGATAGCGTCAGGGTGATGGCGGGATGCACAGCGTGGTGCGGTCCGTCCGTCCGGATATCCCCTGCGAAGGTGGAACACGTGAAGGCAATCCGTCGATTCACCGTGCGCCCCGTCCTGCCCGAACCTCTGCGACCACTCAGCGGCCTCGCGCGCAATCTGCGCTGGTCCTGGCACCCCGAGACCCGTGAACTCTTCGAGTCCGTCGACCCCGGCGGCTGGGCCGCCGCCGGGCGTGACCCGGTGCGGCTGCTCGGAGCCGTATCCGCCACACGGCTGGCGGAGCTGGCCGGCGACCGGGTTTTCCTCGGCCGGCTGGCCGCCGTCGCCGCCGGGCTCGACGAGTATCTGCGCGGCAGCCGCTGGTATCAGGAAAAGAGCGGCCAGGGGGCCGAGCTGCCCGAGGCCGTCGCGTACTTCTCGCCCGAGTTCGGCGTCACCGCCGCCCTGCCCCAGTACTCCGGCGGCCTCGGCATCCTCGCCGGCGACCACCTCAAGGCCGCCAGCGACCTCGGCGTACCGCTCATCGGTGTCGGGCTGCTCTACCGGCACGGCTACTTCCGGCAGTCCCTGTCCCGCGACGGCTGGCAGCAGGAGCACTACCCCGTCCTCGATCCGAACGAGCTGCCGCTCAGCCTCCTCAGGGAGGAGGACGGCAGACCCAGCCGGGTCGCGCTCACGCTGCCCGGCGGCCGGTCGCTGCGCGCGTGTGTCTGGCAGGCGCGCGTCGGCCGCGTACCGCTCCTGCTGCTCGACTCGGACATAGAGGACAACGGGCCGACCGAGCGCGAGGTGACCGACCGTCTCTACGGCGGCGGCAGCGAGCACCGGCTGCTCCAGGAGATGCTGCTCGGCATCGGCGGCGTCCGCGCCGTCCGGGCGTACTGCCGCATCACCGGCCACCTCGAGCCCGAGGTCTTCCACACGAACGAGGGCCACGCCGGCTTCCAGGGCCTGGAACGTATCCGTGAACTCAGCGAAACGGGGCTCGGGTTCGACACCGCGCTGGAGGCCGTGAGGGGCGGCACCGTGTTCACCACCCACACCCCCGTGCCCGCCGGCATCGACCGGTTCGACCGCGAGCTCGTCGCACGCCACTTCGGCGACGACGGCGAACTGCCCGGCGTCTCCACCGACCAGATCCTGCGCCTGGGCCGGGAGACCTTCCCCGGCGGCGAGCCGAACCTCTTCAACATGGCCGCCATGGGCCTGCGGCTCGCCCAGCGCGCCAACGGCGTCTCCACCCTGCACGGCGCCGTCAGCCGGCAGATGTTCGCCGGGCTCTGGCCGGGCTTCGACCCGCAGGACGTACCGATCACCTCGGTGACCAACGGCGTGCACGCGCCGACCTGGGTCGCGCCCGAGATCGCGGCGCTGGGCGACGGCGGGGCGACCGATGTCCCGGACGCCGACCTCTGGGGCGTACGGCGCGCCCTGCGCGAGCAGTTGGTGTACGAGGTACGGGACCGGCTGCGCGCGTCCTGGCACCAGCGCGGCGCGGCCGACGCCGAACTGGGCTGGATCGACGGGGTCCTCGACCCCGACATCCTGACCATCGGCTTCGCCCGGCGCGTCCCCTCGTACAAGCGCCTCACGCTGATGCTGCGCGACCGCGAGCGTCTGACGGAGCTGCTGCTCCACCCCGAGCGGCCGATCCAGATCGTCGTCGCGGGCAAGGCGCACCCGGCGGACGACGGCGGCAAGCGGCTCGTGCAGGAGCTGGTGAGGTTCGCCGACGACCGGCGTGTGCGCCACCGCATCGTCTTCCTGCCCGACTACGGGATGGCGATGGCGCAGAAGCTCTATCCGGGCTGCGACGTCTGGCTCAACAATCCGCTGCGTCCGCTGGAGGCGTGCGGTACGAGCGGGATGAAGGCCGCGCTCAACGGCTGCCTCAACCTGTCGGTGCTGGACGGCTGGTGGGACGAATGGTTCGAGCCGGACTTCGGCTGGGCCATCCCGACGGCGGACGGATCGGCGGCCGACGAGGACCGGCGCGACACCCTGGAGGCGAACGCCCTCTACGCGCTGATCGAGGACCGCGTCGCACCCCGTTTCTACGACCGTACGGAGACCGCCGCCGCGTCCGCGGGCCCCACCGCCTTGCCCGGCCGCTGGATCGAGATGGTCCGCCGCACGATGACCTCGCTCGGTCCGAAGGTGCTCGCCGACCGCATGGTGCGTGAGTACGTGGAGCGGCTGTACGCGCCTGCGGCCCACGCCCACCGCGCGCTGGACGCCGCGACGGCACGGGAGTTGGCCGACTGGAAGAACCAGGTCAGGGCCGCCTGGCCGGAGGTGGCCGTCGACCATGTGGAGGCCGTGTCGGCGACCACGCCGGGCGGCAGCGCGGAGCTGGGCTCGACCCTCGCGCTGACGGTGCGCGTCACCCTCGGCCAACTGCGGCCCGACGACGTGGAGGTGCAGGCCGTCGCGGGCCGGGTGGGCGCCGACGACACGATCGCCGACGCGCAGATCTTCCCGCTGAAACCGGCGGGCGGACCCGACCGGGCGGGCCGTTGGGTGTACGAGGGCCCGCTGGCCCTGGACCGTACGGGGCCGTTCGGCTACACCGTACGGATCCTGCCCACGCACCCGATGCTCGCGGCGGCGGATCTCGGTCTGGTCGCGCTGCCGACGGAGGGGACGGGGGAGGGCGCGGGCGTGTTGTTGCGCTGAGGTTCAGCCGTGGGATCGGTCGCGGGATCAGTCGTCGAAGGGCCTGGCGGACACGTTGACACGTTCCGCCGGGCCCTTCGGCGTGTCCGGACGAAGCCTATTGGTCCAGACCTTGACGTGTTCATGAGATGGCCTTAAGTTCCTCACTCGACAAACATTCACAACTCCGCCCATTGTTCATGTGAATGAACTGGCGTGCTGTTCGGTGGAGTTGAGGAACACCCCCCAACCGGAAGGCACCCCATGCGCCCCGGAGTCATCCCCAGAGTCCTCGGCCTGTCCGCCGCGCTCGCCGGTCTGATCGGCGCGGTCTTCCTGGCCCCCGCCTCGGCCGGCGACCGGCCGGCGGATCCACCGGCCGCCACCTCCAAGACCCTCCCGGCGTCGGCCGTCGCCGCCCCCGCGGTCTTCACCCACCCCGGCGTCGGCGTCAGCCGCGCGCAGCTCGACTTCGTGCGCGGCAAGGTGCAGGCCAACGCACAGCCGTGGAAGGCCGCCTACGACCAGATGATGGGGAGCAAGTACGCCTCCCTGTCCCGGACGCCCAAGCCCCGCGCGATCGTGGAGTGCGGCTCGTACTCCAACCCGAACAACGGCTGCACGGACGAGCGCGAGGACGCGATAGCCGCGTACACCACCGCGCTCGCCTGGTACATCAACCGGGACGACCGCTACGCCAAGAAGTCCATCGAGCTGATGGACGCCTGGTCCAACACGATCCGCGACCACACGAACAGCAACGCGCCGCTCCAGACCGCGTGGGCCGGATCGTCGTGGCCGAAGGCCGCCGAGATCATCAAGTACACCTACAGCGGCTGGCCCAACTCCGCCCGCTTCTCCACCATGTTGCGCGACGTGTATCTGCCGGAGATCATCAACGGCTCCAACTCCAACGGCAACTGGGAGTTGAGCATGAACGAGGCCGCGATCGGCATCGCGGTCCACCTGGAGGACAAGGGCGCCTACGACAAGACGGTGGGCCGCTTCCGCAACCGTGTCCCCGCGTTCATCTATCTGCCCTCCGACGGGGCGCTGCCCAGGACGGTGCCCGGCAGCGGTCTCGACACCCGCGACGAGATCATCGGCTACTGGCACAACCAGTCCACCTTCATGCAGGGCCTCGCACAGGAGACCTGCCGCGACCTGACCCACACCGGCTACGGCCTCTCCGCCATCTCGCACGTCGCCGAGACCAGCCGCATCCAGGGCCAGGACCTCTACCCGGAGGTCGGCGACCGGCTGCGGCACGCGTTCGGGCTGCACACCAAGTACCAGAACGGCGAGCCCGTCCCCGGCAATCTGTGCGGCGGCACCCTGAAGGACAACCTCGGACCGATCAGCGAGGTCGCGTTCAACGCGCTGGGCAACCGGCTGGGCAACGCCATGACGAACACCCAGCAGTACACGGAGCGGATGCGCCCCCAGGGCACGAACAACCTGTTCGTCGCCTGGGAGACGCTGACGCACGCGAACAACCCAGCGTGAACGCGTAACCCGTGGAGCCCGCTGGGTTACTGACGGTCCGTCGGATCGTCAGTGACCCAGCACCCATTTCCCGCTCTCGTAGTCGTGCCCGTACACCCCGTCGGCGGCCGACGCGCTCGTACGGAACGGCCGTCCGCCGTCATCGATGCGCGCGATGCCCGTACGTTCCCCGGCCGACCAGCGCACCTCCAGATACCAGTCGCAGTCACAGCCGTTGGTGCTCGCCTCGACCTTCAGGACGAGCGGTTCGCTCGACGTCACCTGATAGGGAAGCCGGGGCGCGGGCAGCGGCCCCTGCTCGCTGCCGCCGTCGACGGGCCGCACGACCGGCCGCGACGCGTCCAGGTCGACGGCGAAAACGGCCGGGGTGATCGAGCCGCCGCAGCCGTTGCTCATCTCGTACGCGTTCCAGTTGATCGGCGCCCGCCGCCCCACCACCCGGACGAACAACTCCTGGACGACGACGGGCCCTTCGCCCTTCGCCGAGCGCAGCGTGGCCTGAGTGATCGACGAGTCGCCGTGCACCGCGTCGAGCGCCGTCGCCCACTGCCGCGCGTCCTGGGAGTTGGGCGGTGGCGGTACGGCGGACGGAGCGCGGTTGATCAGATACTTGTGGCCGCAGTCCAGCTTCCACTTGTGGCTGTCCGCGGTCCACACCAGCGGTTTGGTCTTGCCCGACCCGGACTCGGACTCATTGTTATCGGTCCGGGCGCCGCCGCCGGCACCGCCCCCCTCACCGGCACCGTTGCCGCCCCCGGTGTTGCCGGAACCGGCGGACCCGGACGGCGACGCCTTCGGGCCACCGCTCGACGCGGAAGGGCTGCCCTTCGCCGACGGGGCGCTCGACCGGGCGGACGGTGCCGACGGATCCACCGGTCCGTCCGGGCCGAGATCGGCGAGACGCTCACCGCTCTTGTCGCTCAGCGGGTCGGGGCTCCCGAGGTCGGCCGCGACGACGACGGTGCCGCCGAGGACCGTGACGACGGCGAGCGCGGCGCCGACGATCTGGCGCCGGCGCAGCCGTGACGCACGGGGGCGGGACAGGGGCGGTGCCGTGGCGGCGGGGGGTGGCGGGTCGGGGTCGCGTACGGCCTCCGGCTCAGGTACGGCATTGGCCTCAGGTGCGGCGTCCGGCTCGGGTACGGGCACTGGCTCAGGTACCGGCGCTGGTTCGCGTACGGCCTCGCGCTCACGTACGAGCGCCTGCTCGGCGACCTCGGCCGTGGCTCCGTCCGCCTCCTCGCCCCTGTCCGCCCCTTCACCGGCCTCCGTACGTGCCGCGTGCGCCCGCAGCCACAGCCGGTGCAGCTCCACGCGCTCGGCCGCCGTCGCGCCGACGACCTTGGCCAGCCGCTCCACGGGGGCGTACTCGACGGGCAGCGCGTGTCCGTGGCAGTAGCGGTGCAGGGTCGAGGCGCCGAGGTGGAGTTGGGTGGCGAGCGATCCGTAACTGCGGTCGGTTCTCTCCTTCAGCGCGCGCAGACGACTCGCGAACTCCGCGGTCTCCGCCGGGATCTTCTCCGACCGGCCCATTGCACGTCCCCCTACCGCCTGCGCGCCGTTCCGCGGTCATTCCAGGCGCTTGTTGTTTCGCCAGGCCAGCGTACGCGTACGCGTTCCAGGCGTTCCGTGATTCACGTGGGTTGTTGCCGTCGGATCGAGTCACCGCCCAGTCTGGGATCACCGGCCGATCAAGCCGGTGCGAACAGCAAGACCAGGGGGAACGCACCCATGACCACAGGCACGAACACGGCAAACGGCACGTCCCGGCGCAGACGCGCCGCCGCGGCGACCGCCGCGCTCGCCGGCGCTCTCGCACTCGCCATGTCCGGCAGTGTCCAGGCCGCGCCGAAGGCGGCCACGCCCGGTTTTCTCGCGGCGAAGGACATGCCGCAGGCCGCGGGCAACTTCTGGATGGCGGGCGCGGTGACGGCCGGCGCACCGGAGACGGCGCCGTTCTGCCTCGACAAGGTGCTGCCCGCCGAGGGCACGACCTGGCACCGGCAGTTCAACACCGACCTCGACACCGGCGCCATGCAGGTGAGCGTGCGGGCGGCGAGCGACGCGGCGGCCAAGAGGCTGGCCGCTTCGGCGGAGGCGGCCGTGGCGGCCTGCGCCGCCGACTGGCTGCGCGCCACTCCCGGCGGCACGGCCTCCTGGGACGACTACGGCAGGATCGCCGTCGAGGAGGGCGCCCGTGTCATCGGCGTCGGCGTCTCCCAGCCGGACTCCGGTCCCGGCGTGCATCTGCTGGGCATCGGCCGGGACGGCGACACCGTCACGTTCGTCGCGTGGAACCAGATCGGGAATCTGGGCGGTGCTCCGGTCGAGGCGTTCAAGAAGACCACCACCACGGCTGTGAACAAGCTCCGTTAGGAGCTGACGCCGAGGTGGAGGGCGCGGGCGACGGGGGAAGCGGCGCTCGGGCCGGAGGATTGGTGGCAGTGAAGGAGCGGGGGAGCCGTCGCGGCGTGGTCGGCGACGGTGGGTCTCCTCACAGCCGCGATGACCACGATCCTCCGGACCGCGAGCCGGTCGTCTGTGACACAGGGCCGGTGGACGGACAGCGCGGGGCACTTCATGACCGGGAGTGCGCGCGGGAGTTCCACACCGGTCGGATCCCGGCCCACCCCTTCGGGCGCGCCTTCGAGGGGGTTGGGCCGGGAATTCACCCTGCGACGCGGGGAATTCACCCTGCGAAACCGAGCCGCCCGGGTCCGTGAGGATCCGGGCGGCCTTCGTCGTCGGTGCGACGCGTCGGCGGTGCCGTCGCGCTTCAGTGATCAGTGATTCAGTGATTCAGCATGATGCTCAAGGGAACGTGAGCTTCACGCTGTTGATACGACCCGTGTCCTGTGCCGCGACATCCTGGACCCGCAATTTCCAGGCGCCGTTGGCCACCTCCGACGAGGCGTTCACGGTGTACGTCTCCACGACGTTGTCCGCCGAGTCGCCGCTGCTCGCGGCCTTCAGCGGGTAGACCGTCCCGTCCGGGGCGACCAGGTCGACCACCAGGTCACCGCGCCAGGTGTGCGTGATGTCCACGCCGACCGGGAGGGCGGCGGGCGCGTTGCCCGTGCGGCCGGTGACGTTGACGGTCGAGGTGACCGCCGCGCCGTTGTCCGGGATCGCGACGGCCGCGGTGTTCTCGAAGACCGTGCCGCCGCTGCCGCCGGGGCGGGAGCCGACGTTGATGCCGGCCCACGCGTCGGCGACCGACTTGTACTCGGCGCTCGTCGTGCCGTACAGCTCACCGGCGACCGCGAGGGTGCCGGTACGGGCCGCCGCGTAGTTCGTGGTGGAGTTGAACTTCGTGGTGAGGGCCTTGAACCAGATCTGCTCGGCCTTCGCCCGGCCGATGCCGGTCACCGGCAGCCCGTCGGACGTCGGGGAGTCGTAGCTGACGCCGTTGATGGTCTTGGCGCCGCTGCCCTCGGAGAGCAGGTAGAAGAAGTGGTTCGCCGGGCCCGACGAGTAGTGGACGTCGACGCTGCCGATGCCCGAGTACCAGTAGTCCTTGGACGCGCCGTCCTTGCTCGGCTTGTCCATGTACCGCAGCGGGGTGCCGTTGCCGTTGATGTTGATCTTCTCGCCGACCATGTAGTCGCCCACGTCCTGGGCGTTGTTGGCGCTGAACTCGACGGCCGCGGCGAAGATGTCGGAGGTGGCCTCGTTGAGGCCGCCGGACTCGCCGCTGTAGACGAGGCCCGCGGTGTTGGAGGTGACGCCGTGCGACATCTCGTGCGCGGCCACGTCGATGGAGGTCAGCGGCCTCGCGTTGCCCGCGCCGTCGCCGTACGTCATGCAGAAGCAGCTGTCCTGCCAGAAAGCGTTGACGTAGTTGTTGCCGTAGTGCACGCGTGAGTACGCGCCGACGCCGTCGCCCCTGATGCCGGAGCGGCCGTGCACGTTCTTGAAGTAGTCCCAGGTGAGCGCGGCGCCGAAGTGCGCGTCGGCGCCGGCCGTCTCCGCGTCGGAGGTGGTGCCGTTGCCCCAGATGTCGTCCGGGCCCGAGAAGAGGGTGCCGGTGCCCGAGGTGCCGCGGTTCAGGTTGTACGTCTTGTGGTTGCCGCGACCGGTGTCGGTCAGCGTGTACGAGGGGGCGGTGCCCAGGGTGACCTGTCCGCTGTACTGGGTGTTGCCCGTGCCCTCGTGGACGGCCTGCCACTCGTAGAGCTTCTCGCCGGTGGCGGCGTCGGTGACCACATGCAGCTCGTTCGGGGTGCCGCCCTCCTGGATGCCGCCGACGACCGTCTCGTACGCGAGGGTCGGCTTGCCGTCCGCCATCCAGACGACCTTGCGCGGCGCGCGCTCGGCCGCGGCCTTCGTCGAGCCCTCGGCCTTCGCGGCGGACAGGGCCTGCCTCTCCGCGGTGGCGGCCGGCACGTCGGCGTTGGTCTCGACGGACTTGAGGGCCGCCTTGGAGGCCTTGGTGACCGCCTCGGTGACGCCCGCCTTCGTGGCGGCGACGACGAGGTCACCGCCGAGGACGGGGAGGCCGGCGTAGGTGCGCTCGTAGCGGGTGTGCGTGGTGCCGTCACGGTCCTGGACGACGTCGCGTACGACGAGCTTCTCCTTGGCGCCGAGGCCGAGTTCGGCGGCCGTCGCCGCCTTGGTGGCGTCGGCCTCGCGTATCAGTTCGGCGCGCTGGGCGGGGGAGAGGGACTTGGGGAGTGCGCCGGGGTCGGCCTTGCCGGCGACCGGCGCGGCGGGTGCCGAGTCGGGCGCGGCGGCGGCGGTGCCGGCCTGGACTCCGACGGCGAGAAGGGCTGTGACAGCGATCAGAGCGCCGGTCGCGGTGATGCGGCGGCTGGGCGTGGGTCTCACGCGAACTCCTTCTGCGATGGGGGTACCGGACCACGCTCGGGTGGGCGGCCCGGACAGTGCAGGAGCAAGGCGGAACACGGGCTGCGGTGCTCAGAACGGAGGAAGAGTCGCAGGAATCCCGCCTCTCTGTCAGGGGCGCGTCAATAACTTGGCCGGAAATCGTCCGCTGCGCGAAGTGCCGTGTTCGTTAAGCGAAATTCGCGGCGCTGTTGCGGTGGTGTTACGCGGGCGACGCCGGGCGCCCGTGATGATCTCCGGACTCGCGTCCGTCAGCGGCCCCCGGCCCCGGTCGCCGTAACGCCCGACGACGGTCGGCCCGCCTCGTCGAGGAACGCGTGTCCGGTCACCACCGCGAAGTCGAACTCGCGCTCCCAGGACCTGGGCCGGAGGTCACGGCAATCCACTCGAAGTCCAATTCCGGCCGTCGGCGGGCCTGTTCAAGCAGGCTCCGCGTCGTTGGTGGGGCCGCATCCACCGACGGGTGCGTCGCGTTTCCGTCCGGCGCACCTCACCTGGTGTACCGGCTCCCGTACAGTCCGTTGTGTCACAGCTTCCTCATGGCCAGGCACAGCGGTCGACCAGGAGAAGAATCATGGACTCCGAAGCCACCCTCGGCTCTCCCGGCTCTCCCGGCTCCGCCGCGCAAGCGACCCGCACGGAACGGCCGGTCCCCGAAGCCGAACCCGAACTCGTGCGGCGATGGCGGTCCGGGGGAGGTGAACTGGTCGAGCTGCTGTCCCAGGTGCGCGAGCGGTTCGGCGGCGTAGCGGCCTTCCGCCTCGGGCCGGATCCCACGGTTCTCGTCACCGACCCGCGGGCGGTCCAACACGTCCTCGCCCAGCACCCGGATCGGTACGTCAAGCGCTCCCACCGCGCCCGTCTGCTGATCGGGGACGGCGTGCTCGCCGCCACCGGTGAGGCGTGGAAGTCCCAACGCCGCCTGTTGCAGTCCCAGTTCACCGGCCCCGGTATGCGCCGCTACGAACACCGGATCACCGGGGCCGCCCGGACCACCGCCGAGCGCTGGAGCGGGTACGCCCGTACCGGGCAGACCTTCGACGTCGCACGGGAGATGCGCCGCTTCGCCCTGGACGCCATCTGGCGCTCGCTCACCGGTCACCCCCTGGACGACGGCACCGAGCACGAACTGGACGCCGTGGCCGCCGTCGCGACCGCCCTTCCGACCCTGCCCGCCGATGTCACCGACGCTCATGTCGCCGTCGCCGCCGACCTCGCCCGGATCGACGCGGTCGTCCGGCACGCCGTCGACGCCGCCCGCGCCGGGGCGTCCGGGCCCGACGGCCCCGGCCTTCTGCACGTGCTGACCGACGCCGCCACCGAGCGCCCCGAGTACACCGACCGGCTGATCCGCGACGAGCTGGTCACCCTGCTCGCGGCCGGGCACGAGACCACGGCCACCACCCTGACCTGGCTCCATCTGCTCCTCGACCGGCACCCCGCCGCCCGCGAACAGGCCCTCGCCGCGGGTGGCGAAGGCTCCGCGCAACGCCGCCAGGCCGTCCAGGCCCTGGTCCACGAGACACTCCGGCTCTACCCGTCCGCCTGGATCCTGCCCCGTCACGCCACCGAGGACGACACCCTGACCGGCTACACCGTCGGGGCGGGCACCGACATCCTGGTCTGCCCGTACCTCACACACCGCGACCCCGAACTGTGGCCGGACCCGGAGCACTTCAACCCCGGCCGCTTCACCGCCCCAGAGGGCCGGCCCACCCATCCGGGCGCCTACTTCCCCTTCGGCATCGGTCCCCGCGCCTGCCTCGGCCTGCAATTCGCGCTCCGCGAATCGACCGTCCTCCTCGAACACCTGCTGCCCGTCCACACCTTGACCTTCTCCGCCACCCCGACGAAGGCGACCTACGGCCTCACGGTCCGCCCCGCCGGCCCCACCCCCGCGACCCTGGCGCCGCCACGCACCTGAGGCGGGCCCGGTCGGGGGTGTCAGGCCAGGCTGTCCCGCCAGGCGCGGTGCAGGCCCGCGAACCGGCCGATGCCGCCGATCAGTTCGGCCGGGGAGCCGTCCTCCACGATGCGGCCGTGCTCCATCACCAGCACCCGGTCGGCGATCTCCACCGTCGACAGGCGGTGCGCGATCACCACCGCCGTACGGCCGCCCAGCACCGTGTCCATCGCGCGCTGCACGGCCCGCTCACCGGGGATGTCGAGAGAACTCGTCGCCTCGTCCAGGATCAGTACGGAGGGGTCGGCGAGGAGCGCGCGGGCGAACGCCACCAACTGGCGCTGGCCCGCCGAGATCCGGCCACCCCGCTTCCGTACGTCCGTGTCGTACCCATCGGGCAGACCGCTGATGAAGTCGTGCGCGCCGATCGCCTTCGCGGCGCGCTCGATCTCGTCGCGCGACGCGTCGGGACGGCCGATCGCGATGTTCTCGGCGACCGTGCCGGAGAAGAGGAACGCCTCCTGGGTCACCATCACGACGCCGCGCCGCAGTTCGGGGGTGTCCAGGTCGCGCAGATCGGTGCGGTCGAGCAGGACGCGGCCTTCGGTGGGGTCGTAGAACCGGGCCAGCAGTTTGGCCAGCGTGGACTTGCCGGCGCCCGTCGAGCCGACGACGGCGACCGTCTGGCCGGCCGGGATCGTCAGGTCGAAGCGGGGCAGGACCTCGCCGCCCGTACGGTACGAGAAACTGACCGAGTCGAACACGACCTCCCTGCCCGGATACCCGCTCGTCAGCTCCGGCAGCGGGCGCGGGTCCGCCGCCTCCGGCACGGACGGGGTCTGGGCGAGCAGGCCCGCGATCTTCTCCAGGGAGGCGGCGGCCGACTGGTAGGAGTTGAGGAACATCCCGAGCCTGTCGATCGGGTCGTACAGCCTCCGCAGGAACAGCACCGACGCGGCGAGCACCCCGAGGGCGAGTGTCCCGTCGGCGACCCGGAAGGCGCCCCACAGCACGATGCCGGCGACGGCGGCGTTCGCTGTGAGCCGTGAACCGACCACGTAGCGCGCCATTTCGAGGAGCGCGTCGCCGTTGGTGCGCTCGTGGTGGTGGTTGAGGGCGTGGAAGTCGGCGTCGTTGGCGCGCTCGCGGCGGAACGCCTGTACGGGACGGATGCCGTTCATCGTCTCCGCGAACTTCACGATGACCGCGGCGATGGCGGTGGAGCGCTTGCCGAAGATGGCACCGGCCCGCCGCTGGTACAGCCGTACCAGCGCGTACAGCGGTACGAAGGAGAGCACGGCCAGTCCGCCGATGCCGAGGTCCAGATAGAGCAGCATCGCCGAGATGTAGACGAAGGCGAGGATGACGCCGATGAGTTCCTGGAGCCCTTCGGCGAGCAGTTCGCGCAGGGACTCGACGTCCGTGGTGGAGCGGGAGATCAGCCGTCCCGAGGTGTAGCGCTCGTGGAAGTCCACGCTCAGCGCCTGGGCATGGCGGAAGATCCGGCCGCGCAGATCGAGGAGCACGTCCTGGTTGACGCGGGCGGACGCGCGGATGAAGGCGTACTGGAAGATCCCGGCTCCGGCGGCGCAGAACAGATAGCCGACGGCGACCGCGATCAGCGGGCCGTTGTCGTCGGCACGGAAGGCGGGCACGCCGCGGTCGATGGCATACGCGACGAGCAACGGCCCGGCCTGCACGGCGGCTTGCTGGAGCAGCAGGAACAGCGCGGCGACGACGACCAGCCCGCGCCGGGCACGCAACAGCGACCGCAGCAGCGCCCCGGTGGCACCGGGAGGAGCGGGCAGGGCGTCCTGGGCGAAGGGGTCGTCGGCGGAGTCGAGGGAGCCGGTGCCGGGTTCGATGGTGGCCGAGACACCCACCGGACGGTCCCTCACGGCATGGGGCGTTCCCGTACCGGCGCGGTACCCGTCCGCACCGGGCTTCGGGCCGTCGACTTTCAGCGTGCCCACGTCGGCACCAATGCCCTTACCTGCACCGGTACCCAGCCGCTGCGCGTCGGCAGCTTGTTGTGCGCCGTTGGCGTCCGATTCGGCGCTCGGGCCGTCCGGTTCCGTCGGGCCGTCGCTCGTGGTCGTCGGCGACGACGTCATCGCATGCTCCCCTCGACAGCTTCCGCGTCGATGTCGTTCGCGGGGTCCCGATCCGTGTCCGCGCCCGACATCAGCCACGCGTACTCCGCGTTGCTCCGCAGCAGTTCGTGGTGCGTCCCCACCGCGCTGATCCGGCCGTCCGAGATCAGCGCCACCCGGTCCGCCAGCATCACCGTCGACGGGCGGTGCGCCACCACCAGGGCCGTCGTCTCCTCAAGCACCCGGCGCAGCGCGGCCTCCACCAATGCCTCCGTGTGGACGTCGAGCGCGGACAGCGGATCGTCCAGCACCAGGAAGCGCGGTCTGCCGACCACCGCCCGCGCGAGCGCCAGCCGTTGCCGCTGGCCGCCGGAGAGGCTCAGTCCCTGCTCGCCGACCTCCGTGTCCACCCCCTGCGGCAACTCTTGGACGAAGTCCGCCTGCGCCACGCCCAGCGCCCGCAGCAGCGCCGCGTCGTCCGCGCTCTCGGCGCCCATCCGGACGTTCTCGCCGACGGTCGCCGAGAAGAGCGTCGGTTCCTCGAAGGCCACCGACACCAGCTCCCGCAGCCGCTGCCGGGGCATCAGCGTGATGTCCTCGCCGTCGAGCGTGATCCGCCCGCCCGTCACCTCGTGCAACCGGGGCACCAGCGCGGTGAGCGTCGTCTTTCCGGAGCCCGTCCCGCCGACGAGGGCCATGGTCTCGCCGGACCTGATGTGCAGGTCGATCTCCGCCAGGACGGGCACGGACCCGGCCTCCGCGTCGGGGTACCGGAACGAGACCCCCTCGAAGCGCAGCCCGTCCGACTCGGTGTCCGCCACCGAGGAGCCCGCCGCGTCCGCCGTCTCCTCCTTGGCGTCCATCACCTCGAAGAACCGCTCCGTCGCGGTCGCCGACTCCTGGCTCATCGCCAGCAGGAAGCCGATCGACTCCACCGGCCAGCGCAGCGCCAGCGCCGTCGACAGGAAGGCGACCAGCGTGCCCGTCGAGAGATGCCCGTCGGCGACCTGGACCGTACCGAGCACCAGCGCCGCACCGATCGCCACCTCGGGGATGACCATGATCAGCGCCCAGATGCCCGCCAGCAGCCGGGCCTTGCCCAGCTCCGTACCGCGCAGCCGCTCCGCGAGCGACCGGAACGCGAGGGCCTGGCTGCGGTGGCGGCCGAAGCCCTTCACGATCCGTACGCCGAGGACGCTCTCCTCGACCACTGTCGTCAGATCACCGACCTGGTCCTGCGCCTTGCGCGCCACCAGTGAGTACTTCGCCTCGAAGACCGAACAGAGGATGACCAGCGGCACCACGGGCACCAGCAGCACCAGCCCCAGCGTCCACTCCTGCATCAGCAGAATCAGGAATCCGACCAGGATCGTCGTCCCGTTCACCAGCAGGAAGGTCAGCGGAAAGGCCAGAAACATCCGCAGCAGCATCAGGTCCGTCGTGCCGCGCGACAGCAACTGGCCCGACGGCCACCGGTCGTGGAAGGCGATCGGCAGCCGCTGGAGATGCCGGTAGAGATCCGCCCGCATCGCCGCCTCGACCCCCGCCAGCGGCCTCGCCACCAGCCATCGCCGGATGCCGAACAGACCCGCCTCCAGGATCCCGAGCAGCAGCAGATACAGCGCGCCGAGCCAGATGCCGCCCGTGTCGCCGTCCGCGATCGGACCGTCGACCATCCACTTCAGGACGAGAGGGATCACCAGTCCCAGGCACGACGCCAGCACCGCGACGAACGCCGCGCTGAACAGGCGCACGCGCACGGGCCGTACGTACGGCCACAGCCTGAGCAGGGAACGCACGGCGGAGCGGTTCTGGACGGCGGGTCTGTCCTTGGTAGATACATCTTCAGAGGTCGGCATCAGGGGCGAGCCTACGTTTCACCACTGACACTGCCCATCGATTTCCGGCTGACGTCGGCATCAACCGATCGGATGATGCCGGGTCGAGCGCGATGGCGGATGCCGCTTTGCGCCGTTCGAGGGCATCCTGCCGCCATGGCGATTATCGAAGTCAACGGCCTGCGCAAGGCCTACGGGGGAAAGCCCGCCGTCGACGGTGTCGACTTCACCGTCGAAGAAGGTGAGATCTTCGGGATCCTCGGTCCCAACGGTGCGGGCAAGACGACGACCGTCGAATGCATCGAAGGGCTCAGGGTCCCCGACGCCGGCACGGTCCGGGTGGCCGGACTCGATCCGGTCCGCGACCACCAGCAGGTCACCCAGCTCCTCGGCGCACAGCTCCAGGAGAGCGAACTCCAGGCGAAGCTGACGGTGCGTGAGGCGCTGGAGCTGTACTCCGCGTTCTACCCGAAGCCCGCCGACTGGCGTCCGCTCGCCGGCCGCCTCGGACTTGAGGCAAAGCTCTCCACGCGCTTCGCGAAACTCTCCGGCGGCCAGAAGCAGCGGCTGTTCATCGCGCTGGCCCTGATCGGCGGTCCGCGGGTGGTCGTACTCGACGAGCTGACCACCGGCCTCGACCCGCGCGCCCGCCGCGACACCTGGAGTCTGATCGAGGAGATCAGGGACTCCGGGGTGACGGTGCTGCTGGTCACCCACTTCATGGAGGAGGCGCAGCGGCTCTGCGACCGGATCGCCGTGATCGACCGGGGGAAGGTCGCCGCGCTCGACACCCCGTCCGGGCTGATCGCGCGCTCGACGGCGTCCACCGTCATCTCCTTCACACCGTCGCAGCCCCTGCCGGACGAGGAACTGGCCGCGCTGCCCAAGGCGGCGTCCGTGGAGACGCAGGGCGAGCGGATCGTCATCAATGGCACCGACGAGACCGTCAACGCGGTCATCACCGTGCTCGCCCGGCACCGCATCACCGCTCACCAGCTCCGGGTCACCGAGGCCACGCTGGACGACGCGTTCCTGGACCTGACCGAGAACGACACCGGGACGACCATGACGACGACCGCCACCGCCACCCCGACCGTCACCGCCCCGCAGCCCGAAGAAAGGGTCTGACATGGCCTCCGCCTCCACAGCCGTCCTCAAGACCGAGGCGCGCCTGCTGACCCGCGAGCCGGGCGTGCTGTTCTGGATCATCGCCTTCCCGACCCTCCTGATGGTGATCCTCGGACTGATTCCGGGCTTCGGCGACGTCGACCCCGACCTCGGCGGCCGACGGGTCATCGACCTGTACGTCCCCGTCGCCGCCCTGCTCGCCGTGATCATGGCAGGTCTCCAGGCCATGTCGCCGATCCTGATCGGCTACCGCGAGCGCGGCATCCTGCGCCGTATGTCCACGACGCCCGTGCGGCCCAGCACGCTGCTCTCCTCGCAGATCGTCCTGCTGGGCGCCGGCGCGCTCGCCTCGGCCGCGCTGGTGATCACCGTCGGCAGGATCGCCTTCGACGTGGCCCTGCCGGAACAGATCGCCGGCTATCTGCTGGCGCTGGTCCTCGCGACGGTGACCGCCCTGGCGCTGGGCGGCCTGGTCTGCGCGATCGCCCGGACGCAGCGGGCCGGCCAGGCGATCGGCTCGGCCCTGTTCTTCCCCTCGATGTTCACCGCCGGCGTGTGGCTGCCGGTCCAGACGATGCCCGACCTGCTGCGGGACATCGTCAGCTACTCGCCCATGGGCGCCGCCTCCGAAGCCCTCGACGCCGCCATGCGCGGCGGCTGGCCGCACTGGGTGGACCTGGGCGTGATGGCCCTGTGGGCGGTCGCCCTGACCGCGGGCGCCGCCCGCTGGTTCCGCTGGGAATGAGCATCACCGGACGGGCGGACCGCCCCCGGCCGGCCGCCTGCTAGGGAGGGCACACTGAGGGGATGGGGATGACGACAGCCGAGGGGCGGCGCGCGCCCGTCTCCCTGGAGGAGCGGTGGGAGCAGTTCCACCGACAGGGTCCCTACGCCCTGCTGGCGCTCTCCACCGTGATCTCGGCCCTCAGCGTGAACGCCTTCGGCATGACCCGCACCGAGACCTGCGTGGCCGGTGCGCTGGTCGTCGTCGCCGTCGCACTCCAGCTGTGGTGGAGCTGGATAGAGCGCGGCCGGCCGATGCGCGAGCGGGAGCCCTCGGCCACCGGCTGGGTGTACTACGTCCTACGGACGGCCAACGCCTTCGTCCTGACCTGGCTCAACCCGCTGTTCTCGATCTACGCGGTCATGGGCTACTTCGACACCTCCTTCATCCTGCCGAAGCGCGCCGTCCGCGCCGGGCTGCTCGTCACCTCCGTCACCATGGCGGGCTCGCAGTCCGGCGGCCTGCCGCCCGACAGCGCCCTCCAGTGGGTCCTCTTCGGCGGGCTCCTGCTGCTCAACGGCTCGCTCACTCTGGTCTTCGGCCATCTCGGTCGCCGGGAGGCCGAGATCGCCGCCGAGCGGGCCACGACCATCACCGAGCTGGAACAGGCCAACGCCCGCCTGGAACAGGCGATGGCGGAGAACGCCGGCCTGCACGCCCAACTCCTCGTCCAGGCCAGGGAGGCGGGTGTCGCCGACGAGCGCCGCAGGCTCGCCGCCGAGATCCACGACACCATCGCCCAGGGGCTGACCGGCATCATCGCCCAGCTCCAGGTGGTCACCGCCACCTCCGACCCGGAGCTGGCCCGCGAGCATCTGACGCGCGCCGCCGCCCTCGCCCGCCACAGCCTCGGCGAGGCGCGCCGCTCGGTACGGAATCTCGCCCCCGCCGCCCTGGACCACGACACCCTCGTCGAGGCCCTGGAGAAGGCCGTCACCGACTGGGCCGAGCGGACCGGTGTCCAGGCCCGGTTCACCGTCACCGGCACCGAGGAGCCCCTGCACGACGAGGTGGCCGCGACCCTGCTGCGCATCGCGCAGGAAGCCCTCGCCAACACCGCCAGGCACGCCTCGGCCCGCCGGGCGGGCGTCACCCTGTCGTACATGGGCGACGAGATCACCCTCGACGTACGCGACGACGGCCGCGGCTTCGACCCGCTCGTGCTGCGCCCGCGCTCCGGTGCGAACGGCTTCGGACTCGACGGCATGCGGGCCCGCGCGGAGCGCATCGCGGGCACCGTCACCGTCGAGTCGGAGGAGGGCGGCGGTACGGCGGTCTCGGCTCGCGTACCGTTGGTCCGCCATGGCTGAGCGGACCATCACCCTGATCGTCGTCGACGACCATCCCGTCGTACGGGACGGTCTGCGCGGCATGTTCGAATCGGCCGCCGGCTTCGAGGTGCTGGGGGAGGCGTCCGGCGGTGTCGCGGGGGTCGAGCTGGCGCTGCGGCTGGACCCGGACGTCGTCCTGATGGACCTGCGGATGCCGGAGGGCGGCGGCGTCGCCGCCATCGCGGCGCTGACCAGGCACCGGGCCCGTGCCAAGGTTCTCGTCCTGACCACGTACGACACGGACTCCGACACCATCCCCGCGATCGAGGCGGGCGCCACCGGCTATCTCCTCAAGGACGCGCCGCGTGAGGAGCTGTTCACGGCGGTACGGGCGGCGGCCGAGGGACGTACGGTCCTCTCGCCCGCGGTCGCGTCCCGGCTGGTCTCCCGCGTCCGTACTCCGGTCGCCGGCAACGAAGCGCTGTCGGCGCGCGAGCGCGAAGTCCTCGAACTCGTCGCGCGGGGCACGCCGAACCGTGAGATCGCCGCCGAACTGTTCATCAGCGAGGCCACGGTGAAGACGCATCTCACGCACATCTACGCCAAGTTGGGCGTCAAGGACCGGGCGGCGGCGGTCGCCGTGGGGTACGACCGCAAGATCCTCGGCTGAGCAGCCCGCCCGCCGTCCTCCTAAGAAGGCGGCCTCACCCCCGTACCCGCAGCAGCAGCACCGACCGCGCGGGCACCGTCGTGACCGTCCCTCCGTCCAGCACCGTCCCCGGCGCCTCGTCCTGGTCCTCCGACGAGGTGTCGACCACCAGCTCGTACGACCGCGCCCACGGCGGGCCCGGCAGCGCGAGGTCCACCGGCTCCGCGCCCGAGTGCAGCACCGCCAGGAAGCTGTCGTCGGTGATCTTCCGCCCGCGCGCGTCGCGTCCCGCGATGTCGCGCCCCGACAGGAACAGCCCCAGCGTCGACGCGGGCGCGTACCAGTCCCCCTCGGTCATCTCCTTGCCGTCCGGCCGGAACCACGCCAGGTCGCGCAGCCCGTCGGGCGCCTGCGCGCGGCCGGAGAAGAACGCCCGGCGGCGCAGCACCGGATGGGCGTGCCGCAGCGCCAGCAGCCGCCTGGTGAGCCGGTAGAGGCCGTAGGAGCCCGGCTCGTCGAGCAGCGACCAGTCGAGCCAGCTGGTCTCGTTGTCCTGGCAGTACGCGTTGTTGCTGCCGCCCTGCGTACGGCCCAGCTCGTCGCCCGCGACGAGCATCGGCACCCCTGTCGACAGCAGCAGCGTGGTGAGGAGGTTGCGCAGCTGCCGCCGCCGCAGCGCGTTGATCCCGGGGTCGTCGGTCTCACCCTCCACGCCGCAGTTCCAGGCGCGGTTGTCGTCCGTGCCGTCCCTGTTGCCCTCGCCGTTGGCCTCGTTGTGCTTCTGCTCGTAACTGACGAGATCGCGCAGCGTGAAACCGTCGTGCGCGGTGACGAAGTTGACGGAGGCGTACGGCCGCCGGCCGCCCCAGGCGTACAGGTCGCTCGACCCGGACAGCCGGTAGCCCAGATCCCGTACGTCGGGTGTGGCGCCGCGCCAGAAGTCGCGTACGGCGTCCCGGTAGCGGTCGTTCCACTCCGTCCACAGCGGTGGGAACGCCCCCACCTGGTAGCCGCCGTCGCCGACGTCCCACGGCTCCGCGATGAGCTTCACCCGCCGCAGCACCGGATCCTGCGCGATCACCGCCAGGAAGGGCGAGAGCATGTCGACGTCGTGCATCGAGCGGGCCAGCGCCGCCGCCAGGTCGAAGCGGAAACCGTCGACACCCATCTCGGTCACCCAGTACCGCAGCGAGTCCGTGATCAGCCGCAGGACCTGTGGCTGGACGACGTCGAGGGTGTTGCCGCAGCCCGTGTAGTCGGCGTAGCGGCGGGCGTCGGGCTGGAGGCGGTAGTAGCCGCGGTTGTCGATGCCGCGCAGCGACAGCGTCGGGCCGAGTTCGCCGCCCTCCGCCGTGTGGTTGTAGACGACGTCGAGGATGACCTCGATCCCGGCGGCGTGCAGGGCGCGCACCATCTGCTTGAACTCGTCGACCTGCCGGCCGCGGGTGCCGCCCGCGGCGTAGCCGGCGTGCGGGGCGAAGTAGCCGACGGAGTTGTAGCCCCAGTAGTTGCGCAGCCCGCGCCGCAGCAGATGGTCCTCGTGCGCGAACTGGTGCACCGGCAGCAGCTCGACCGCGGTCACCCCGAGCCGTACGAGATGCTCGATCGCCGCCGGGTGGGCGAGGCCCGCGTAGGTGCCGCGCAGCTCGTCGGGGATGCCCGGATGGCGCATGGTGAAGCCGCGTACGTGCAGCTCGTAGATGACCGTGTCCGCCCAGGGCGTCTTCGGGCGCCGGTCGTCGGCCCACTCGTCGCCGGGGGCGTCGTCGTGGACGACGACGCCCTTGGGGACGTACGGCGCCGAGTCGCGCTCGTCGCGCACCGTGTCCGCGACCTGCTGCTGCGGCCAGTCGCGCACATGGCCGTACACCTCGGGCGGCAGCGCGAAGTCGCCGTCGACGGCGCGGGCGTACGGGTCGAGCAGCAGCTTCGCCGGGTTCCACCGGGCGCCCGTCCAGGGGTCCCAGCGGCCGTGTACGCGGTAGCCGTACCGCTGTCCGGGCCGTACGCCGGGCACGAAGCCGTGCCAGATCTCGTGCGTCAGCTCGGTCAGCGGGAGGCGGGTCTCCACGACACCGCCTCCTATGGAGGCCGCGTCGTCGCCGGCGTCGGCGCCCGGCGGTTCGGCGTCGTCGAAGAGGCACAGCTCCACGGCCTCGGCGCCGCCCGCCCAGAGGGCGAAGTTCGTACCCGCGACCCCGTCGGGCCCGACGCGGAAGCGGGCCCCCAGCGGTGTCGGCGCCCCCGGCCACACCTCGGGCGGGGGAGCGGCGGAGGCCACCTTTCCGACGGCCTCCGGCGTCCTTCCTGCCTGCTGCCCGTTCGCTGTTTCGACCTCGTCGACCGGATCTCTCACGTGATCCATCATCGGATCGGGGACCGGTTCCCGCACTGTCTCCCGCTCGGCTGCGCTCGCCACCTGTCAGGCCTCCCGGCTCGTCGGCCCCGCGCATCCGGCGGCCACGGCGTCCCGGCCGTGGCTCCCCCCGCGTGGTCCTCCTCCGAGTTCTGCCCGCCGGAAGGCCCGCACTCACGTTTCCCTCCGAGGGGGGTCGTCGTTGGGCGGGGCATGACACACGTACTGAAGCGGGCAAGGACCGGAGTGACCGCCGTCCTGACATGGGCAGGACTGATGGCGGGACTGGCCGGACTGACGGGCTGCACCGTCGGCGAGACCTTCACCGAAAGCAAGTCCCAGGCGCCCGGGGACACGATCCGGATCAGCCCCGATGACGGGGCCGGGAACATCAAACGCGGCGACCGGATCGAGGTGAGGGTCCCGGACGGCCGGCTGGAGCGGGTCGAGGTCGCACAGGTCGACGAGGCGCAGCGCACGGAGCTGCCGGGGCGGATCTCCGACGACGGGCTCGTGTGGACGCCGAAGGCGGGCGCGAACGTCGCGCTCGCCGCGAAGTACAGCGTCGACGTCGTCGCCGTGGACGGTGCGGGCCGCCGCTCGGCCCGGCACTCGACCTTCACCACCGCCGTGCCGAAGCATCGTTTCATCGGCTACTTCAAACCCGAGAACCGCTCGACCGTCGGCACCGGCATGATCGTCTCCTTCGACTTCAACCGGAAGATCCACAACCGCGCCGCCGTGCAGCGCGCCATCCGCGTCACCTCGGACCCGCCGGTCGAGATCGTCGGCCACTGGTTCGGCGGTCAGCGTCTGGACTTCCGGCCGCGCACGTACTGGAAGCCGGGTACCGAGGTCACGGTCGACCTGCGGCTGCGGGACGTGCAGGCGGCGCCGGGAGTCTTCGGTATCCAGGAGAAGACCGTCGGCTTCACGGTCGGCCGCTCCCAGGTGTCCCGCGTGGACGCCGAGAAACACACCATGGAGGTACGGCGCGACGGCGCGCTTGTGTCGACGGTGCCGATCACGGCGGGGGCGCCCAAGACCACGACGTACAACGGGAAGATGGTCGTCACCGAGCTGTACGACGTGACGCGGATGAACGGTGCCACGGTGGGCTTCGGCGGCGAGTACGACATCAAGGACGTGCCGCACGCGCTGCGGCTGACGACATCGGGGACGTTCCTGCACGGCAACTACTGGGCCGCCCCCGACACCTTCGGCTCGAAGAACGTCAGTCACGGATGCGTCGGTCTGCGCGACGTCAAGGGCGGCAGCGCGGACACCCCGGCGGGCTGGTTCTTCGACAGGACACTCGTCGGCGATGTCGTGGAAGTGGTCAACTCCCCGGACAGGACAGTCGATCCGGACAACGGGCTCAGTGGCTGGAACCTCGACTGGCGTAAGTGGAAGGCGGGTTCCGCGGTCGGCGGCTGACGGCGCGGAGTCGCGCGGCTCCCCTCGCACCCGCCCCCACCTGCACGACCGTCCCTGATTCCAGGAGACGTTGGGACGGAACAGTGACATTCGCGGGAGGTCCCGGACGGCCTGCGGTGTGATTGTCTTGCGTCGTGCGCGCGAACGAAGCGCGCGGGGGTGTGGAGCCCGGTCGTGCGTCGTTCGCACCCGGCTCCGAGGCCGAGGCGGGGCCCGGCCGTGTGAAGGGGAGACGACCATTGAACGGTCAGCCGATATCGGGGGCATCGGCGACAGCCGGCCGTGTACGGGGCGGGCGCGGACGGGGTGGCCGTGGGCGGGGCCGCGGGCTGACGGCGCTCGCGCTGGGGAGCCTGCTGCTGTTCGTGACGGCGTGCGGTGGGGGCGGCGGCTCCGACGAGGGCGATGACGGCAAGAGCGACAAGGACGGCGGGAAGGTCGGGACCACGGCCTCGCAGGCCGTCGTGACGGTCGCCCCCAAGGACCGTGCGAAGTCCGTCGCGACGAGCGGCGCGCTCAAGGTCACCGCGAGCAAGGGCAAGTTGACGAGCGTCACCGTCGAGGACAGCAAGGGCAACGCCGTCGAGGGCGAGATAGCCGCCGGCGGTACGGCCTGGGCACCGGCCCGGCATCTGGCCGGTGCCACCAAGTACACGGTGCACGCGATAGCCAAGGACTCCGAGGGCCGGGTGTCGGCGAAGGACACCACGTTCACCACCCTCGTACCGAAGAACACCTTCATCGGGCACTACACGCCCGAGGACGGTTCGACGGTCGGCGTCGGGATGCCGGTCTCGCTCAACTTCACGCGGGGGATCACCGATCCCGGGGCCGTGGAGAAAGCGATCAAGGTGACCGCCGAGCCGTCGGTGCCCATCGAGGGGCACTGGTTCGGCAACGACCGGCTCGACTTCCGGCCCGAGAAGTACTGGGCGGCGGGCACGAAGGTGACCGTGGAGCTGAACCTCGACGGTGTCGAGGGGCGGCCCGGCGTGTACGGCGAGCAGGCGAAGACGGTGAAGTTCACCATCGGCCGCTCGATGGTCTCCACGGTGGACGCCAAGGCCAAGACGATGAAGGTCGTCAAGGACGGCAAGCAGATCAAGAAGATCTCCATCACGGCCGGCGCGCCGGCGACCACGACGTACAACGGCGAGATGGTCATCAGCGAGAAGCACAAGGTGACGCGGATGAACGGCGCCACGGTGGGCTTCGGCGGCGAGTACGACATCAAGGACGTGCCGCACGCGATGCGCCTGTCCACGTCGGGCACCTTCATCCACGGCAACTACTGGGCGTCGGCGGGGACGTTCGGCTCGGCCAACGTCAGCCACGGATGCGTCGGACTGCGCGACGTCCGCGGCGGTTACGACAAGAACACGCCGTCCGCGTGGTTCTACGACCGGTCGATCATCGGCGACGTGGTGATCGTGAAGAACTCCAACGACAAGAAGATCGCCCCGGACAACGGCCTCAACGGCTGGAACATGTCCTGGGCCGAGTGGACGAAGTAGTACGCCGCGGGACCTGAGGCCCGGCGCACCCCACCGGGTGCGCCGGGCCTCATCTGTGACGGGACCGGGGGCGCGGACAGGATCTAACCTGCCTGGTATGTCATCTGTGAATCTCGAAGTCTCCGGCGGCGTCGGCACCATCCGGCTCGACCGCCCGCCCATGAACGCGCTGAACATCGCGATCCAGGACCGGCTCCGTGAACTCGCGGTGGAGGCCGGCCGCCGTGACGACGTCAGGGCCGTCGTCCTCTACGGCGGCGAGAAGGTGTTCGCCGCCGGCGCGGACATCAAGGAGATGCGCGACATGGACCACGCGGCGATGGTCGTACGCGCGCGGGAACTCCAGGAGTCGTTCACGGCCGTGGCGCGGATCCCCAAGCCCGTGGTCGCCGCCGTCACCGGCTACGCGCTGGGCGGCGGCTGCGAGTTGACGCTGTGCGCCGACTTCCGGATCGCCGCCGACGACGCGAAGCTCGGCCAGCCCGAGATCCTGCTGGGCCTGATCCCCGGCGCGGGCGGCACCCAGCGGCTCGCCCGGCTGATCGGCCCCTCCAAGGCCAAGGACCTCATCTTCACCGGCCGTCAGGTGAAGGCGCCCGAGGCGCTCGCGCTGGGGCTCGTCGACCGCGTCGTACCGGCCGGCGAGGTGTACGAGCAGGCGCACGCGTGGGCCGCGAAGCTCGCCCAGGGCCCGGCGCTCGCGCTGCGGGCGGCCAAGGAGACCGTCGACGCGGGCCTGGAGACGGATCTGGAGACGGGTCTCGCGCTTGAACGCAACTGGTTCGCGGGCCTGTTCGCCACCGAGGACCGCGAGCGCGGCATGCGCAGCTTCGTGGAGGAGGGGCCGGGCAAGGCCAAGTTCCTCTGATCGCTTGCCGGTTGGACAACCGGATCGGGTCCGTCAACCTGGCGCCCGGTTCAGCTCCGCCTTAACGCAGCCTTAAGGCGGAGCTTTCGATCACTTCTCGTGATCACCCGTGCGTGACGTGTTATCGCAGATCAGGGTTGGTGGCGAGGGGGGCTTCCTGCCATGGTCATATGCCAAACCCGGTTGCGGGGATGGGCCGTTCGGGGGTGCCGATTCCCCCGGAACGGCCCCGAGAGCCCCTCTGGGCAGCCATGATGGGCGCATGGCGGGTCTTGAGGGTGTGGAACAACCGCGGCATGGCGGCGACGCGACCGCTACGCGTTTGACTCCAGCCGTCGAGGACGAACAGGCGCGCGGAGTGCTCGAACTGTTCGGGAATCCGACAGAGGGGGAAGTCCGGCTGGCCTCCCGCCCCGAGTCCGCGCTCGCGGCGCGCAGACTCACCCACATCATCGTGCTGCGTCAGTGGGCGCTGACCCCGCAGATGGCCGAGGACGCGGTGCTGCTCGTCTCCGAACTCGTCGGCAACGCCGTACGGCACACCGGGGCACGCGTCTTCGGCCTGCGGATGCTGCGCCGCCGCGGCTGGATCCGCATCGAGGTCAGGGACCCCTCCCGCGGGCTGCCGTGCCTGCTGCCGGTGCGCGACCTGGACACCAGCGGACGAGGGCTGTCCCTGGTGGACAAGCTCTCCGACCGGTGGGGCGTGGATCTGCTGCCGCGCGGCAAGACGACCTGGTTCGAGATGCGGGTCTCCGACCGTCACCCCTGAGAGCCCCCTGAGCGGGGATTTCTGAGCGGGCATCCGCCCAGCAGGGCCTTCGCCGGGCTGCCGCCGAAGTGGCCGGGGCGTGCCGATAATCTGACCTTTGTCAGTAAGGCACAAGAAGGGGCGGAAGCAGTGGCGGACATCGAAGAGGCTCGCAAGGCGTTCGACCGTTTCGACGCGAACAACGACGGGCTGATCACGGCGTCGGAGTACAAGAGCGCGATGGCGCAGCTCGGCGACTTCCATGTGACGGAGACCGTCGCCCAGGCCGTGATCAACGCCCACGACTCCAACAACGACGGACTCCTCACCTTCGAGGAATTCCTGGCGTCCCGCGCCAAGGGCTAGGGTCTGTCGTTTGGATCAGGCCGGATCAGGGAGCGGGGTCTGGTGCGTGCGGTCGCAAGGCGGAGGAGGGAGGCATGGCGGAGCCATGCCGACCGACGACAACGCGGCGAGCGTGCCAGGGACCGCGAGCCCGGCCTGATCCAAACGACAGACCCTGGATCCATAGCCCGTTCAGAACCGGGCGGGGCAAGGCTGCCGAGGCGGGGCGCGGTCGTCGGCGCGGTCGTCGGTGGCGCCGTGCTGGCGCTGCTCGTCGTGCTGTACGGCGCGGGCCTCGCCTCGCGCGGCACCGGCGAACTGCGCATCCCCGCCGCCGGCGGCACCTCCCTCCTGCGGGCCGTGGTCTTCACCGCGCTCGCGCTGCACCTCGGTGAACTGGCCGGCGCCGCACTCGCCCGGACCGGCCCGCTGCCCCGTTCCCTGGCGCTCCCCGCCGCGCTCGCCGGAGCCGCGGCGTCCGCCGGGCAGATCGTGGTCCTCGCCGTGGTGAGCGACCTCGACATCGCCGCGACGTACGGCACCCGTGAGGGCGGCCTGCTGCTCGTCATGGCCAACGGCTTCCTGCTCGCCGCCGGATGCGCCGGCGCCGGCCGCCCGCGCCGGGCGCTCGTCCCGCTGGCCGGGGTGATCCTCGCCGAGGCGCTGCGCGCTCACCCGGAGCCGTACTCACCGGAGTGGGGCACCGCCCTCACGGTCGTCCATCTGACCGCCGCGTCCCTGTGGGCCGGCGGCCTCTGCCATGTCCTGCGCACCATGTGGCTGCGCCGCGCCGCCCCGTCGGACGCCCGCGCCGTGCTGGCCCGCTACGCGCGGGGCGCCGTCTGGCTGCTGGTGGTGCTGGCGGCCACCGGCACCCTGTCCACGCTGCGCCGGCTGCCCGCCGACGTGGTGCTGACGTCGGCGTACGGCCGTGTCCTGATCGCCAAGCTCGTACTCGTCGCGGTGGCGAGCGCGCTCGCCCTGGCCGCGCGCCGACGCCTCCTGCGCAGCCGCGACGCGCACGGGGCGGCCGGCGTCGAACTGGCCGTGCTGGCGGCCGTGGTGCTGCTCTCCGCCGTTCTCACCGTGGTCCCCGACCCGCACTGGCTGAGCACCCGCTGACGCCCGGGTGCGAGTCTCAGGCCGCCGCGACGTCCGGCACCGGCTCCTCGGGAACGCGCCGCAGCCTGATCTCGTTCGGCAGGTCCGACCACTCGTCGTGGCGCAGCGCCCAGCCCTGCGCCTCGGCGGCCCTGAGCACGTAACCGGCGCCCACGGCGCGGTACTTGCGTATCGGAATCACGCACGTCCACGGCGGCACCACGCCCTTGCGGGCGGTGGTCGCCGCGCGCGTCCGCTCCGCCACGGCCTCGTCGGCGCGCACCCGGTAGAAGGCCGCGTCGCCCTCGTGCCGCAGTTCGGGCCACGACACGAACCAGCGGGGCCACAGCTGTACGCGGTCGCCCAGCCTGTCGATGCCCTTCAGGAAGCCCTTCTCCGCGCCGGGGATCAGGCTGAGCACATCGGCGACCAGACTGAACGCGAGCAGCGTGACCGTCCCCACCAGGACGAGAGCCCAGTGCAGCGGCAACAGGAGCACCGTGAGGACGAAGCGCGCCACGAGGCTCGCGGTCGACCGGGAGGGCACCGGCTCCCAGCAACTGTCGGGGTACGTGGGGTACACGGGGTGCATGGCTGGTCGGCTCCGATTCGTTCACTGGTGCAGAGGCGTGCCGGCACATCCTGCCGCACGGAACCGCGGACGTGCCGACCACCGCCTCCGTGCGGCATTCTCTGTTGGAAACGTGAAAGGCGGAACGTGAGAGCGGACAACACAAAGATGCTGGCCTTTGTCCGGGCACGCCTGGACGAGGAGGAACAGATCGCGCGGGCGGCCGGCGGGGAGCACTGGCGATGCCCGCCCGAAGCACCGGGCGAGGTCCACGACCGCTCCGGCGCGATCTCGTTCAGCGTGCGGACACAGGGGTACGACCGCCACATCGCGTTCCAGGACCCGGCCCGCACCCTGCGCCGTATCGAGACGAGCAGAGTCCTCCTGGGCGAGTACGCGGAGGTCGCGCACCTGGATGTCGACCGCCCCGAGCACGACTTCGCCTCGGGCCGCGCCGTGGGACTGGGCTTCGTCGTACGGCAGATGGCGGCCGAACACGCCGGGCACAGCGACTACCAGGCGAAGTGGCTGCCGCGTTTCGCGCGCTAGACCGTCTCCGGACCGGCGGACCGGCGGATCGGCGGACCGGCGGTCGGTACGGGCTCCGCCGAGGAGGTTCGCGAGGCGAAACGGGCAGGTCACCGCCCGTGTTCGAGCCGGCCCTGCTCGCCTTCGCCGCGGGCGCGGTGCCGCTGGCCGGCGTACACATCGGGGCAGCGGTGGCGTACGGCGCGGTCGCCCTGCTCGTCCTCGCGGCCATGGAGTCCCTGCGCAGACAGCACCGTGACGCCGTGTCGGACGCGGCGGAGCGGCGGGCAGAGGCGGAGCGTGTACGGGCCGAATCGGGCAGCCGTGAAGCGTACTGGCACAGCTTCGTCCAGCACCGGGCCGAGATCCCCGAACCGCACTACACCGACGCCGAGTTGGGTGCGGGCGTCGCCGAGTGGTTCGACCGGCTGCTGACCGCCGTCACCGAGGCGGCCGACGACCGCGAGGAGTCGCAGCGGCTCTCGCTGGCCGAGCTGGCGAGCCGGGTGCAGACGTACGACCGAACGCTGGAGAAGCGACAGGACCTTACGAGCGGCGGCCTCCTCCTCGGCGGAGATACCGGTCGTCACCCTCGACCCGCACGGCAGCGACCACCACGGCGAGGCGGCCGGACTCCGCGAACTCGGTCCCGTGGTCCGTATCCAACTGCCCGGAGACGTCATGGCGTGGCCGGTGACCGGCCATGCCCTGCTGAACGACATGATCGCCGACCCTCGCTTCAGCAAGGACTGGCGCAACTGGAACGCCGTCCTGCGCGGTGAGATGTCCGACGGCTGGCCGCTGATCGGCATGGTGAAGGTCACCAACATGGTCACCGCAGACGGCCAGGAACACGGCAGGCTCCGGAAGTTGGTCACCCCGGACGTTCACACCCCGCCGGGTCCAGGAGCTGCGCCCGCCCATCGAACAGATCGTCAACGAGCTTCTGGACGCGCTCCCTTCGCACGCGGACGTGGACGGCGGCGTCGACCTCCGCCGCCACTTCGCCCACCCGGTGCCCATGCGGGGGATCTGCGAACTCTTCGGCGTCCCGGAGCACGAGCGGCCCCGGTTGAAGGAGTTGATGGACAACGTCTTCCGCTTCGACCTGGGACCGGAAGAAGTGATGGCCGGTCAGACAGAGCAGTACCAGCTGCTCGCCCGAGTGGTCGACGACCGCCGCAGGAGCCCCGGCGCCGATCTGACCAGCGCTCTCATCGCCGCCCGCGAGGCGGACCCCGACTCGCTCAGCGAGGAGGAACTGGTCGGCACACTCCTGCTGATGCTCGCCGCCGGGCAGGAGACCACGCTCAGCCTGATCACCAACGCCGTACGCGCCCTGCTGACCCACCCCGACCAGCGCACCCTCGCCGAGCAGGGCGACGAGGCGGTCTGGGCGGCGGTGGTCGAGGAGACCCTGCGCTGGGACGCGCCGATCGGCAACTTCCCCTTCCGCTACCCGCTGGAGGACGTCGAGATCGCGGGCGTAAGGATCCCCAAGGGCGAGGCGATCATGGCCCCGTACAGTGCTGTCGGCCGCGACAGAGCCCAACACGGGGAAACGGCGGACGAGTTCGACATCACCAGGGAGCAGCGCAAGCACCTGGCCTTCAGCCACGGCCCGCACTTCTGCCTCGGCGCCCCGCTGGCCAGGCTCGAAGCGGCGCTGGCGATCCCGGCGGTGTTCCACAGGTATCCGGGGCTGACGCTGGCAGTCGACCCGGACGAACTGATCCCCGTGCCCTCCCTGTTCTCCAACAGCTCGGCGACGCTACCGGTGCGTCTCGAAGCCTGACCGGTCATCCTTGGCCCAGGGCGACGGAACAACGGAAGGGCGGGTCCATGGCGACGACGGCGGTGTACGACGAGATCGCGGACTGGTACGAGCACGATTTCCTCGCGGCGAGCGACACCGGGCACGCGGACCCGCTCGGTCTCGGCGACCTCATCGACGACCTGCTCGGCGAGGGCACCGGCAGCTGCCTGGAGATCGGCTGCGGCACCGGCATCCACGCCGCCCGCGTCCGGGCACTCGGCCGGACACCCGTCGGCGTGGACCTCTCCACCGGAATGCTGAGCCACGCGCGCGCCCGGCTGCCGGTGGCACGGGCGGACGCCGAGCGCCTGCCGCTGCGCACCGCGTCGGTCCCGGCGGCCCTCACGGTGATGACGCACACGGACATGCCCGGCTACCCGGCAGTGCTCCGCGAGGTCGCGCGGGTGCTGCGCCCCGGCGGAGTGTTCGTACACATCGGCGTCCACCCCTGCTTCTGCGGGAGCTTCGCCGACCGCAGCGACCCGGACGCGGTCGTCGTCCGGCCCGGCTATCTCGACGGGCACTGGACGACGGACTCCTGGACGGACCAGGGCCTGCGGGCCAAGGTCGGCGCCACGCACCGCCCGCTGCCGGAGCTGCTGCACGCGTTCCTGGACGCCGGCCTGACGCCGGAGCGGTTCGCCGAGTCCGGCGGTGCGACGCCCGTGGTGCTCGCCGTCAGGGCGAGGGCCGCCGGGTCCGGGGCGTAATGAGGATCATCAGGTGTACGTGGTCGACGTGCGCACCGGCGGGCCCCACGAACGTGTGAAAGAGGGCCTGATGGCCCCTTCTGTGTGAGTGCGCGCAACCGGCATGCCATACATTGCGGGCGTAATCATCTTTTTCTGTCTGGGTTTGCCCTGCCGGCATAGGCGAGTTCGCGTCGGTGGTCGGTGACCGAACTGGAGTTGGTGTGGCAGCACAGCCCGGATTTGACGTCGACGCCCAGCGGGAGAGCGACGACGACTCGTACGAGAACGAGCTGCCGGTACGGCGCAAGGAGCCCGGCAATGTCGTCATCAAGTGGCTGACCACCACCGACCACAAGACGATCGGCACGCTCTACCTCATCACGTCGTTCGCCTTCTTCATCATCGGCGGAATCATGGCGCTGGTCATGCGCGCCGAACTGGCCCGTCCCGGTATCCAGATCGTGTCGCACGAGCAGTTCAACCAGGCGTTCACGATTCACGGCACGATCATGCTGCTGATGTTCGCGACGCCGCTGTTCGCCGGATTCACCAACTGGATCATGCCGCTCCAGCTGGGGGCGCCCGATGTGGCGTTCCCTCGGCTGAACATTTTCGCCTACTGGCTCTATCTCTTCGGCTCGACCATCGTGGTGGCCGGCTTCCTCACTCCGCAAGGGGCCGCGGACTTCGGCTGGTTCGCCTATTCGCCGCTGTCGGACGCGGTCCGTTCACCGGGCATCGGCGCGGACCTGTGGATCATGGGTCTGGCCTTCTCAGGTTTCGGCACGATCCTCGGCTCGGTCAACTTCATCACCACGATCGTCTGCATGCGCGCACCCGGCATGACGATGTTCCGGATGCCGATCTTCTGCTGGAACGTGCTGCTCACCGTCGTACTGGTCCTGCTCGCCTTCCCCGTACTGGCCGCCGCGCTCCTCGCCCTCGAAGCCGACCGGAAATTCGGCGCGCACATCTTCGACTCCGCCAACGGCGGCGCGTTGCTGTGGCAGCACCTGTTCTGGTTCTTCGGCCATCCCGAGGTCTACATCATCGCCTTGCCGTTCTTCGGAATCGTCACCGAGATCATTCCGGTGTTCAGCCGCAAGCCGATCTTCGGTTACATCGGTCTGGTCGGCGCGACGATCGCCATCGCGGGTCTCTCCGCCACCGTATGGGCGCACCACATGTTCGTCACCGGTGGCGTGCTGTTGCCGTTCTTCTCCTTCATGACATTCCTGATCGCGGTGCCGACCGGTGTGAAGTTCTTCAACTGGATCGGCACGATGTGGAAAGGCTCGCTGTCCTTCGAGACACCGATGCTCTGGTCGATCGGATTTCTCGTCACCTTCCTTTTCGGCGGTCTGACAGGGGTGATCCTCGCGTCACCGCCGATGGACTTCCATGTCTCCGACTCGTACTTCGTGGTCGCGCACTTCCACTACGTCGTCTTCGGCACGGTGGTGTTCGCGATGTTCGCCGGTTTCCATTTCTGGTGGCCGAAGATGACCGGCAAGATGCTGGACGAACGGCTCGGCAAGATCACGTTCTGGACGCTGTTCGTCGGCTTCCACGGCACGTTCCTCGTACAGCACTGGCTGGGCGCGGAAGGTATGCCACGGCGTTACGCGGACTATCTCGCCGCCGACGGATTCACCACGCTGAACACCATCTCCACGATCAGCTCGTTTCTGCTGGGCCTGTCGATGCTGCCGTTCTTCTACAACGTCTGGAAGACCGCGAAGTACGGGAAGAACGTCGGGGAGGACGACCCGTGGGGCTACGGCCGCTCGCTCGAATGGGCGACTTCCTGCCCGCCGCCGCGGCACAACTTCCTCACGCTGCCGCGGATCCGCTCCGAAGCCCCGGCGTTCGACCTGCACCACCCGGAGTTCTCCGCCGTCGACGAAGCGCACAACGGAGGCCACAGGGGCGTCGTGGAGCCGGAGGCGGGCGTGGTCGGTCCTCCGGGGGACGACAAGGGCCGGTCGTGACCGGCGAGTCGTCACCGACGCCGGGCGAGGCCTCCGTGGGCATCCAGCAGTTGGAGGGCTATCTGCTCGCCCAGAGCCGGGTCCGGGAGGCCAGGACGCACGCCGTGATCTTCGCCGACCGGATGCCGTGGCTGACCACCGCGCAGCACGAAGAGGTGGTCGGCCTCTACACCCAGGACCACATCGCCATGTCCCGCCGGGCGCTGGAGACGGTGGTGGCGCGCGCCGCCGAACTGCGGGCGGAGTACACCGCGCGTTACGAATTGCTGAGGCGGCGCCTGGTCTGCGCGAGTCTCACCGCGCTGACCGGCGCCGCCTGTGTGGTGCTCTGGCACATCCCGCGCTGACGGCGGCGCGCCGCCGGCGGGCGCGGCGCCGGTTCAGTGGAGGGAGTGGACGACGGCGTGGCCCTTGCCTCGGCCGATCATCCACTTGTTGACCGGAGTGGTGATCATGAACGCGACGGCGAATCCGCCGAGGAGCGCGTACCAGAACAATCCGTCGGACAGGTGCGCGTCCATCGCTCCGGGAGTGAGCGCGATGATGCCGTTGTCGACGAGTTCCATGACGGCGATGGACACCGTGTCGGCGGCCAGCGCGATCTTGACTGCGGACTTCCAGTCGAGACCGGCCCTGCGGACCGCGAAGAGCGTGAAGGAGTAGCCGAAGACAAACGCCAGGGAGATCGCCAGGACCATGGTCGGTACGTTGCCCCACATCAGGGCGGTGCCGATGACCATGCCGAGGATCTCGCCGATGGCGCACCCGGTCAGGCAGTGCAGCGTCGCCTTGGCCGCCATGCTCCAGGACGCGCCGCCCGGCAGGTGTCCCGCGTGGTCGGTGTGGTCCATGGGTCTCGCCCCTCTTTCCGTGTCCGTCGGAGCCTCGGGCCCAGTGCCGGCCCGACAAAGGAATGATATACCCCCCAGGGGTATATTGGAAACGGTGCGGGTCACCGGCCCGTTCCGAGCGCCCGGAACGGGCCGGTGGGCGCAGGGATCCGTACGGGCCTACGGATCCCGTACGGCCCTACGGATCAGAGTCGGTCGAGGATCATGTTCAACTGCTCGACCTCCGCCGTCTGGGCCTTGATCACATCGGCGGCGAGCTTTTTCGCCTCGGCGCTCTCGCCGTTCTTCCGCTCCTCGCGGGCCATCTCGATCGCCCCGTTGTGATGCTCGATCATCAACTCCGCGAACTTCTTGTCGAAGGCGACGCCCTTGGCGGCGGTCAGATCCGTCATGTCCTGGTCGGACATCATCCCGGCGGCGCCGCCCGAGCCGTGGTCCATGCCGGGCATGCTCTCGTCGGCGGACTCCGGCTTGCCCCAGTCCTTGAGCCAGGAGCGCATGGTCGTGATCTCCGGGTCCTGGGCCTTCTTGATCTCCCCGGCCAGCGTCTTGATCTCGGCGCCGGAGGCACGGCCGTCGGCCAGTGCGGACATCTCCACGGCCTGCTGGTGGTGCGGGATCATCCCCTGGGCGAAGGCGACGTCCGCGTCGTTGAACGCCTCACCTTGGCTGTCGTCCCCGTCGCCGCACGCGGCGAGCAGGAGCGCCGAGGCGCTGATCGCGCCCACCACGGCGAGACGACGGGTCAGGGAACGGGCGCGCCGGTCGGCGCGCTTGATGGAACTCATGTCGGTACACCTCGTGCTCGGTCCTGCGGATGTGTGCGTACGCGGCTTCGTGCCTCTGAGGGCGGCTCGGCCTATATCCGCAGGACCGACAGAAACGTCAACTCCGGTGTACGGGGCGGGGGGTTGGGCCTCGGCGCGAGGGCGGCGCCCGCGAGCGGACCGGTGAACCAGGGGAGCCGCCGGGCGAACGCAGCCAGCAGGAGCCCGGCCGATGCCCACGTACTGAGCACCGCCACGCACAGCGAGGCCATGTCCATGCCGGTGCCGTCCATCCCCATGACCGGCTCGTCCGTCGGCGGCGTATGCGGGAGTTCGGGGGCGGCGTGGGCCGTCGCGCCCGCTCCCGAGCCGTACGCCTCGTCGGGATGCCCGACCGTGTGCATGGCGAACACCCCGAGCGTGAGCACGACGATCAGCAGGAGGCGCCCCACGGCGCTCCCCGCCCGCCCGAACCCACTCGCGTTCACCGCGCCACCCTTCCTGCCCATGCGTAACTGCTAAGTAGTTTAACGATAGCGCGGGAGGCAGGAGACATAGGATGGGCGGTCACCGGCGACGGAGGGAGCGGGGTGTGCGTCAACTCGGTGAGCTGGAGGCGGAGATCATGAACCGCCTGTGGTCCTGGGGACGTCCCGCGTCCGCACGCGACGTGCTCACGGACATCAACACGCGGCGGCCCATCGCCTACAGCACCGTCAAGACCGTGGCCGACATCCTCTACCGCAAGGGGATGCTCCGACGGGAGAAGGAGGGGCGGGCCTGGCTGTACGAGCCCACCTGCACGCGCCAGCAGTACACCGCAGCCCTCATGCAGGAAGCGCTCGGCGGCAATCCGGATCCGGCGGGCGCCCTCCTCAGCTTCGTGGAGCGGATCTCACCGGGCGAGGCAGACGCGCTCCGCGAGGCCCTGCGGGTGGCGAAGCGGCACGGAGGCACGCCGTGACCACGGCCGCCGTACTGGCCGGCCACGCCCTCGTGACGGGCACCCTGGCCCCGTACCTCCTGGCGCGGGCGACCCGGCTCCACCGCGTCCCGACGGCCGCGATCACCGCCTGGCTCGGGCTGGCCGTGACGTTCGTGGTCTCCGGCGCGCTCGCCTTCTACCATCTGCTTCTCTCCGGGCCGCACATGCACGACGGTCTCGTCGGCCTGCTCACCGCGTGCGGCCTGATGACCGGCGGCCCGGCGCGGAACGCGCCCCCGACCCCCACCGACCTCGCGGCCGTGCTGCTCCCGGCGGCTCTCGTGCTGCTCCCGGCGTTCGCCCTGGTACGGATCAGCTGGCGGATGCGCCGCGCCCGCCGCCGCCAACGTGACCTGCTCACCCTGGTCGGCAGCCCCGCGCCCGAATACGGTGCCACGGTCGTGGAGCACGAGGTGCCGGCCGTCTACTGCCTGCCGGGCCGCGCCCCGCGCGTCGTCGTCACCAGTGCCGCGATGCGCGTCCTCGACGACGAGCAACTGCGCGCCGTACTGGCCCATGAGCACGCCCACATCGCCGGTCGCCACCACCTGCTGCTCGCCGTGACGGAAGCCTTCGCCCGCGCGTTTCCCGGACTCCCGCTCGCCCGCCTGGTGCGGGAACAGACGGCGCTGCTGCTGGAGATGGCCGCCGACGACCGGGCCCTGCGCGGCCACCCCCGCGAGGTGCTCGCCGCCGCGATGTACGAGGTCGCGGCCGGCCGGACGCCGTACGTCGCGATGGGAGCGGGCGGCTCCGGCGCGCTCATCCGCATCCGCCGTGTCCTCGACCCGCACCCGAAACCCGGCCGCGCGACCCGCGCCGGCATCGTCCTGACCTCGTCGGCCGCCCCGCTGCTGCCCCTGCTGATCGCCTGCGGACCGGGCGCCTGAACGGCCGGTTGGTGCCCCCGTATCCTGGCGCGACCGAGAAAGGGAGAAGCCGACGATGGTACTGCTCGCGGTGATTCCGGCTCTCACGGTGGCCGGGTGCGGCGCCGTGGTGTGGTCGTCGCGCGGTGGACCCCGGTGGGTACGCGGCGTGGCGACAGCGAGCCTCGCTGCGGGCGAACTCGTCAAGCGCTCCGGCAGGAACAGAACCCGGAACAACGGCGGAAGCACCGACGGGAGCGTCGAGTAGCCGAGCGTGAGTGACCGAGCCCCTCGGTTATCGCGCCCGAGGGCCGGATTACTCTACTGTGGCCGTTCGCGCGCGGACAGTGATGGACGGGCGCCGACCGACCAGCAGATGGACTTACGGGGGCCTGTCGTGCAGACCGTTTTCGTCGACCGTGTGGAGCCGATGGAGGAGTTGCGCTCCATGGTCCTGGCGTTGGGCACGGGGCGGGGAAGCGCCCTGCTGGTCGACGGGGTCTCGGGGATGGGCAAGTCGTCCCTGCTGGGCGAGTTCGTACGGCGGCTGGGGGAGGCGGAGCCCGGCGGGGTGAACTGCCGTGTGGTCACGGCGCGCTGTCACCCGGAGATCGGGCAGGGGCTGATGTACGGGCCGGTGGTCGACATCCTGCTGAAGCTCGGCGCGCAGGCGGAGCAGCCCGGCCGGGTACGCCGCCTGCTCGGCGGCGCGGGCAGAGGCGTCAGTACCTCCGCACCGGAACTGCTGTCCTCGCTCGTACCGGGGCTGGGCGCGGTGCTGACGATAGGGCGGGAAGTCACCGAGGCCGCTCTCAACTCCGGTTCCATGCCCTTCGATTCGCTTCTTCCGTTCCAGCAGGGCGCGGCGGCGCAGATCGTGGATTCCCTGCTGGAACAGGCACGGTCGGGACCGCCCGTGATCCTGGTGATCGACGACGTCCAGAACATCGACCCCAGCAGCCTCCTCGTCCTGGACCGCCTGCTGCGGGCCCTTCCCGGTGAGCCCATCGGACTGGTGCTGAGCCACGCGACCGGTGAGGCGATGGACGACGGGGCTGCGAGCGTCGAGCAGTTGTTGAGGCGCTGGGAGAGCGAATCGCTCCTCCGCTCCCACTCGTTGGACGGCCTCCCGCAGGACGCGGTCGCCGAACTGGTCCGGTTACGGCATCCGCTGGCCCCGCCGGCGCTCTCGGCACGGCTGAATCTGCTGACGGCCGGACATCCCATCTTCGTCCAGCTCTGCCTCGACGAGTGGCGGCCCGGAAACGGCGACCAGGTGGTGCTGCCCGAAAGCCTCTCGCGGGTCGTCGAGGACCGGATGCGGCGCCTGGACGACGGCGACAGGGACCTGCTCATCACGGCGGCCACCCAGGGCGCCGTCTTCCTGTCGGGAACGGTGGCCGAGGCGGTCGGCACCCCCCACACGGAGGTGATGGACCGTCTGCACCGGATCGCACGGGCACGCCAGTTCATCACCCGCGCCGATCCGCCCGCCTGGGCGCAGACCGAGGCGTCGGACTGCTACCAGTTCGAGCACCAGGCCCTGTGGAAGGTGCTGTACTCCCAGCAGAGCCCACAGCAGCGGCGTTCGCGCCACGCCCGCATCGCCGCGGCCCTGTCGGCCGAGAGGGCGTACGACTCCCCGCTGGAGCGGCGCCTGGAGATCGCTCACCATCTTGACCAGGGCGGCTATGAGTGTCTGGCCGCGTCCGCGCGGGCGCACTACGCGCTGGCCCGGTCGGCCGCCATCGACGGGCTGTCCTTCGCGGAGGCCGAACGGCACTGCGAGACGGCGATCCAGGCGGCCCGTTCCCTGTCACGCGGCGAGCCGGGACGGGACCGGCTGCTGGTCGAGGCCATCGAGCTGCTGCTGTCGCTGACCGAGGTCCGGTGGCGCGGACAGCAGGAGTCGCGGGGACAGCCCGGTATCGACGCCCTGGCCGCCGAGGCCGAGCAGGCGGCCGAACGCTGCCAGGCTCCCGAACTCATCGCCCGTACGACGCTGCTGCGCGGGAAGACCCTGCTGGCCACCGAGGGGCTGGTGCCGGCCCTGGACAAGCTCCAGGAGGCGGTCGGCATCGCCGAACAGCAGAATGATCCGGTCGCCCTGTTCGTGGCGAAGGTCGAGTACGGCCGGCAGGCGTCCAAGCGCCGGCTCACCGACGGGCTGGAGCAGTTGGTGGAGGCCGAGCGGCTGTACGCCTCCGAGCCCCGGCTCGGCGGCAGCGGCGACCCCGTCCTTCAGCACGCGCGGAACCTCAACGAGATGCAGCTCGGCATCACCCTCTTCGACCTCGGCCGCCTCGGCGAGGCGCTCGGCCGTCTGCGCCGGTGCACCGATCGGCTGCGCGACGAACCGCTGCACGCCGAACTCCCCATCGCGCTCAACTATCTGGCGCAGATCCACCTCGGCCTCGGCGCGTACCCGGCCGCGGAGAGGGTGCTGGAAGAGGCACGGGAGGTGGAGTCCTCCCGCGGAGGTGACAGCGGCTGGCACGCGTACAACACCGCGCTGCTCGCGCTCCTGCGGGCGGCGGACCCCGGCCGGCGGGCCGAGAGCCTGGCTCTGATCGAGGACGCGTGGCTGGAGACCGAGCGCACCTGGCTGATCAACCTGGTGCCCATCGTCCGTAACCTGTACGCGACGGTGATGCTGACCACCGCACACGGCAGCCCCGAAGCACTCGCGACGGCGCACCGTCTGGCGACCGACACCGTCGTGGAAACCCGGCGGACCGGCATGGTCCGCAGCGAGATCGCCGCGCTCTCCCTGTGCGGCCGGGTCCGGCAGGCGCAGGGTGATACGGCGGGCGCCGCGGACTTCGCCCGGCAGGCCGTCGAACTGCTGCGGCGGACGGGCGACATGCCGGCGCTGCGCAGCGAGGAAGTCCTGTACCACGCCGCTCGGGCCCTCGCCGCGGTCGGTGCCGATCCGGAGGCGATGACGTTGTTGGAGCAGGCACGTGAACACGTGATGCGGAAGGCCGGCAGTCTCGACGACGAGACGCGCCGGGAATTCCTGCGGGAGCCGCTCAACCGGCTCGTCGTGCTGGGCGAACTGAGCGGTGAGTGAGGGCATGCGCGACCACGACGGAATGCCGGCCGGACAGCTGAAGCTGGGGGTGGCCGGTCTGGTCAGTATCAGCAAGCAGTTCCACTTCTCGGCCAGTCACGTGCTGGACAAACTGCCCTCGTGGCACCAGTGCGCCCGTATGCACGGGCACAACTACATCGTCGTCATGGAACTGTCGGCGCACCCCGACGAGCTGACCGAGGCAGGCTTCGTCCGGGACTACGCGGATCTCGACCGTTTCAAGACCTGGCTGGACGACACCCTCGACCACCGGCACCTCAACGACGTCATGCCGATCTCCACGTCGGCCGAGAACATCGCCCTGTGGATCTCCAGCCGGTGGACCGACGAGTATCCGGAGCTGACCGCCGTGTGGGTGTCGGAGACTCCCCGGACGTGGGCCGTCTACCGAGTGGAGCCGCGCCGCCCCGACCGGGCCGGGGCCGCGAGCGACTGACGCACCGCTGAAACGCTGTCCCTCAGCACTCGATGATGTTCACCGCGAGCCCGCCCCGCGCGGTCTCCTTGTACTTGACCGACATGTCGGCCCCGGTGTCCTTCATCGTCTTGATGACCTTGTCCAGGGACACCTTGTGGCTGCCGTCGCCGCGCAGCGCCATCTTCGCGGCCGTCACCGCCTTGACCGCCGCCATGCCGTTGCGCTCGATACACGGGATCTGTACGAGGCCGCCGACCGGGTCGCAGGTCAGTCCGAGGTTGTGCTCCATGCCGATCTCGGCCGCGTTCTCGACCTGTTCGGGGCTGCCGCCCAGGACCTCGGCGAGGGCGCCGGCCGCCATCGAGCAGGCCGAGCCGACCTCGCCCTGGCAGCCGACCTCGGCGCCCGAGATGGACGCGTTCTCCTTGAAGAGCATGCCGATCGCGCCGGCGGCGAGCAGGAAGCGGACGATGTCGTCGTCCTTCTCGGCGTCCGTGTGGCCGGCCGCGGCGAAGTTCAGGTAGTAGTGCAGCACCGCCGGGATGATGCCCGCCGCGCCGTTGGTGGGGGCGGTGACGACGCGCCCGCCCGCCGCGTTCTCCTCGTTGACCGCCATCGCGTAGAGGGTGATCCACTCCATCGCGTGGGCCGCCGGGTCGCCCTCGGCGCGCAGTTGCCGGGCCGAATTCGCCGCGCGGCGGCGGACCTTGAGGCCGCCGGGCAGGATGCCCTCGCGCGTCATGCCGCGTGACACGCACGTCCGCATGGCCGCCCAGATCTCCAGCAGGCCCTGGCGGATCTCGGTCTCGGTGCGCCACGCCTTCTCGTTCTCCAGCATCAGCGCGGAGATCGAGAGCCCGGTGTCGCGTGCCAGCCGCAGCAGTTCGTCACCGCTGCGGAAACGGTACGTCAGCACCGTGTCGTCCAGTTTGATGCGGTCCTCGCCCGCCCCGTCCTCGCCAAGGGCGTCGGTGTCCACGACGAAGCCGCCGCCCACCGAGTAGTACGTCTTCTCGAGCAGGGTCGCGCCCGTGGAGTCGTACGCGAAGACCGTCATGCCGTTCGCGTGGTACGGCAGGGCCTTGCGCCGGTGCAGGATCAGGTCCGCGTCGGCGTCGAAGGGGATCTCGTGCATCCCGAGCAGACTGATCCGGCCATCCGTGCGGATGGCCTCCACCCGCGCGTCGGCGGACTCGATGTCGACCGTACGGGGGGATTCGCCCGCCAGGCCCAGCAGCACCGCCTTGGGCGTCCCGTGGCCGTGCCCGGTGGCGCCGAGCGAGCCGAACAGTTCGGCGCGTACGGACGCGGTGTGGGCCATCAGGCCCTCGTTCTTCAGCCGCCGGGCGAAGAGGCCCGCCGCGCGCATGGGGCCGACCGTGTGGGAACTGGACGGGCCGATGCCGATCGAGAACAGGTCGAAGACCGAGATGGCCACGGTGGGACTCCTTGCAGGGAGGGGCACCCGACGCCGTCGTCTGCCGGGGTGGTGCAGAAACCGCATATACAGGGTGGAACGGTACGGGGCACCGCGCACGCCGGTCGGGTGCGCGCGGTGCCGCCGTGAGTACGGGCCTTCGCCGCGGGTGCGCCTACAGGCCGGGGTACAGCGGGTGCTTCGCCGCCAGCGCCGTCACACGCGCCGCCAGGGCGTCGCGGTCGAACTCCGGCTTCAGCGCCGCCGCGATGACATCGGCGACCTCGGTGAAGTCCTCGGCCGTGAAGCCGCGGGTGGCGAGCGCCGGGGTGCCGATCCGCAGGCCGGAGGTGACCATCGGCGGGCGCGGGTCGTTCGGGACGGCGTTGCGGTTGACCGTGATGCCGATCTCGTGCAGCTGGTCCTCGGCCTGCTGGCCGTCCAGCTCCGAGTTCCGCAGGTCGACCAGGACCAGATGCACGTCCGTACCGCCGGACAGGACCGAGACGCCGGCCTCGGTGACGTCGTCCTGGACCAGGCGCTCGGCGAGGATGCGGGCGCCGTCCAGCGTGAGCTGCTGGCGCGCCTTGAACTCCTCGCTCGCCGCGACCTTGAAGGACACCGCCTTCGCCGCGATCACATGCTCCAGCGGACCGCCCTGCTGACCGGGGAAGACCGCGGAGTTGATCTTCTTCGCCAGCTCCTGCGTGGAGAGGATCACGCCACCGCGCGGGCCGCCCAGCGTCTTGTGCGTGGTCGTGGTGACGACATGCGCGTGCGGCACCGGGTTGGGGTGCAGACCCGCGGCGACCAGACCGGCGAAGTGCGCCATGTCGACCATCAGGTACGCGTCGACCTCGTCCGCGATCCGGCGGAACGCGGCGAAGTCGAGCTGACGCGGATACGCGGACCAGCCGGCCACAATGAGCTTCGGGCGGGACTCCTTGGCCAGGCGCTCGACCTCGGCCATGTCGACCTGGCCGGTCTCCTCGTCGACGTGGTAGGCGACCACGTTGTAGAGCTTGCCGGAGAAGTTGATCTTCATGCCGTGCGTCAGATGGCCGCCGTGGGCCAGATTCAGACCCATGATCGTGTCGCCGGGCTTCAGCAGCGCGAACATCGCCGCGGCGTTGGCCTGCGCGCCGGAGTGCGGCTGGACGTTGGCGTGCTCGGCGCCGAAGAGGGCCTTCACCCGGTCGATCGCGATGGTCTCGATGACATCGACGTGCTCGCAGCCGCCGTAGTAGCGGCGGCCCGGATAGCCCTCGGCGTACTTGTTGGTCAGGACGGAGCCCTGCGCCTCCATGACGGCGACGGGGGCGAAGTTCTCCGACGCGATCATTTCGAGCGTCGACTGCTGGCGGTGGAGTTCGGCGTCGACGGCGGCGGCGACGTCGGGGTCGAGCTCATGGAGAGAGGAGTTGAGGAGCGACTTCGAAGTCATCACAGTCCCTGGGGTCTCAGTTGCCGGAGAATTCGGTGTACTCGTCGGCGGAGAGCAGGTCCTTCGGCTCCTCCGCGACGCGTACCTTGAACAGCCAGCCGCCCTCGAAGGGTGCGGAGTTCACCAGCGAGGGGTCGTCCACGACGTCCTGGTTCGCCTCGGTGACCTCACCCGTCACGGGGGAGTACAGGTCGCTGACCGACTTGGTCGACTCCAGCTCGCCGCAGGTCTCGCCCGCGGTCACCGAGTCACCGACCGCCGGGAGCTGGGCGTACACGACGTCGCCGAGGGCGTTCGCCGCGAACTCCGTGATGCCGACCGTCGAGACGCCGTCGTCGGCGCTCGACAGCCACTCGTGCTCCTTGCTGTAGCGCAGCTGCTGGGGGTTGTCCATGGCGTGAATTCTCCTGTACGCGGGGGAGTGGTGCGGAACATGTGTCTTGCGGAGTGAGACGCGGGTGCGGTACCTCGCGGTACGGGGGCTACTTCCGGCGCTTGTAGAAGGGCAGCGCGACGACCTCGTACGGCTCGACCGAGCCCCGGATGTCGACCCCGACGCCCGCCGTGCCCGCCGCGGCGTGCGGGGCGTCCACGTAGGCCATGGCGATCGGCCTGCCCAGCGTGGGCGACGGGGCGCCCGAGGTGACATGGCCCACCACGGCGTCGCCGGCCACCACCGGGTATCCGGCACGCGGCACCCGGCGGCCCTCGGCGACGAGCCCGACCAGCTTGCGCGGCGGCGCGGTCTCGGCGCGCTCGGCGGCGGCCTCCAGCGCCTCACGGCCCACGAAGTAGCCCTCCTTCTCGAACTTGACGACCCTGCCCAGGCCCGCGTCGAAGGGGGTGAGACCAGTGGTCAGCTCCTGCCCGTACAGCGGCATCCCCGCCTCCATACGGAGGGTGTCGCGGCACGAGAGCCCGGCCGGTACGAGTCCGGCGGGCGCGCCCGCCGCCATCAGGGCCTGCCACAGCCCTTCCGCGTGCCCGGGCGCCACGAACAGCTCGAAGCCGTCCTCACCCGTGTAGCCGGTACGGGCGATCAGCGCGGGCACACCGGCGACGGTGCCGGGCAGCCCGGCGTAGTACTTGAGCCCGGCCAGGTCGGCGTCGGTGAGCGAGGCCAGGATGCCGGGCGACTGGGGGCCCTGGACGGCGAGCAGCGCGTACGCGTCGCGGTCGTCCCGCACCTCGGCGTCGAAGTCCGCGGCGCGGCCGGTCAGCTCGTCCAGCACCACCTGCGCGTTGGAGGCGTTCGCGACGACCATGAACTCGGGGGCGCCGTGGGTGTCGAGGCGGTACACGATCAGGTCGTCCAGGATTCCGCCGTCCTCCTGGCAGATCATGGTGTAGCGGGCCCGGCCCACGGCGAGGGTGCCGATGTTGCCCACCAGCGCGTAGTCCAGCGCCTCGGCCGCCTGCGTACCGGTGACGGTGATCTCGCCCATGTGGGAGAGGTCGAAGAGCCCCGCCTTCGTACGGACGGCGAGGTGTTCCTCGCGCTCGCTGGCGTAGCGCAGCGGCATGTCCCAGCCGGCGAAGTCGGTCATCGTGGCGCCCAGCGAGCGGTGCACGGCGTCGAGCGCGGTGAGGCGCGGGGCGTCAGGACCGGCCGCTTCGGGGGCGGGGGTGTGAGACGTATTGCTCATAGGTGTGGCTCCCAGGGCATGACAGAGAGGACAATCCTCCCCATCTGTCATCGGAACCTGAGAGGTTCATCACGACCGTACGTACACACGTATGCGCACGGAGGTCGTGACTTGCACCTTGGGTGGAACCGCCTGGCGGCGACTCGCTTTTCAGATCTGCCTCGTCCGCGCGGTACTGGGCCTGAGAGATTCAAGGGAGGAACTTGCTCCTTCGGCGCCCGGCACCCATGGTGACCAGGACTCTCCCGCGCGGATTCGAACGGCCGGTATGGAGTTGGCGCGCACATCATCGCATGCGTCGGCCTCGGCCGACAGGGCAGTGATCAGCAAAAGGCTTGGTGCCGTATTACCAGTTCTTTACACTTCATGGGCAAGGGTCTTCGGCCATGGCGATGGACCCGACAGGGGGAGGGCGATGACGTTGCAGCGGTCCCGCGCAGGCGCGTACGCGACGACCACGGGGGTGCCCGCCCAGCCGCAGGCGGTCCCGCGCCGGGCCCTGGCGGCGGTGCCGCCGGTCGTCCGGGATCTGCGGGAGCGGGGGCGCGCGGGGCCCCGGAGCCTGACGTTCGGCGACGGCGACGTGGTCGTCGTCTCCGGCCTGCCGGGCAGCGGGAAGTCCACGCTGATCGGCCGGGCCGCCGCCGGACGGGGGATCGACTCGCAGGACACCCGTGACCGCTGGGCGCGCAGGGTGCCCGGCCGGCTGCCGTACGCCGTCTACCGGCCGCTGGTGCGCCTCGCGCACTACGCGGGGCTGCGGCGGGCGCTGCGCTCCGGCGAGAGCGTCGTCGTGCACGACTGCGGCACCCAGGCGTGGGTCCGGCGCTGGCTGGCACGCGAGGCGCGCAGACGCGGCAGACGGCTCCATCTGGTCCTGCTCGACGTGACCCCGAAGACGGCCCGCGCGGGCCAGCGCGAGCGTGGACGCGGGGTCTCCGGTTACGCCTTCGCCCGCCACCGCCGCGCGGTGGCCCGCCTGGTCGCGGACGCGGAGGGGGGCCGTCTCCCGGCGGGCTGCGCTTCGGCGGTCCTGCTGGACCGCGACTCGGCGGGCGCGCTGCACCGGATCGATTTCCCGGCGGCGTGACGGGCGGTCCTCCTCGACCGGGCACAGGGGCGGCGACCCCGCGGTCGGCGTTAGGGTTCTGCGCGGTACCAGGGGCGGCGGCGGGCAGCGCGCGCGGCGACATCGGGAGAGTCAGTGAACACAGCATGGCCGGGCAACGAGTTGGAAGAGGTGCTCGCGGCCTCGCTCGGGAACGCGGCCGCGGGCGGGCGGCTGGTCGAGGTCCTGGGGCGCAGCCGGCTGTGGGTGCCGCTGCCCAACGGCGGCGGACCCGACAGCCCCGCGCTCGATCTGCCCACCCTGGAGATCGAGGGCGCGCCGTACGTCCCCGTCTTCAGCTCCGAGCAGCAGTTCCTCCAGTGCGTCGGCGCCCATATGCCCTTCACCGTCGCCCCGGCCCGTGAGTTCGCCCGCGGTCTGCCCCCGCGGCTCGGCATCGCCGTGAACCCCGGCGGCATGGTCGGCGCGCCGCTGCCGCCGCTCGCCGTCGCGGAGCTGTGCCGGGTGGGCCGTACGCCGCTGGACGGACCCGCGAGCGGGGGCAGGGTGCGCCTCTTCGAGCCCGACTGGCAGGAGGATCCGGTCGACTTCCTGACGGCGGCGGCCGAGGAGTTCGAGGCGTCCGGCGTCGTCCTCACCGCCCGCCGCGGTCTCGCCAGCATCGAGGGCGAGCCCCCGGTGCTCTTCGTCGGCGTCCAGCTCTCCTCCTGGGAGGCCGCCGAGCGCAACGCGCCCATGGACGCCCTCGGCCGGGCCCTCGGCCGTGTCCAGGTCGGCTGGCCGGTCAATCTCGTACTGCTGGACGCCACCCAGGATCCGGTCGGCACCTGGATGCTGGAGCGGGTGCGGCCCTTCTACCAGCGGACGGTCGCACCGCCCGGGTAACACGCCGTGGCGGCCGGCGCCGGAACCGGCCATGAGCCGCCGGTCTAAGCTGGTTTGATGGGCCGGCCGGTCACGCGCCCGAAGCGGGGAGGCCGGTCCGGATGGTGGACGAAGAGGGGCGGGACCAAGAGTGAGCGCGTCAGGCACCGCGGCGACGGGGCAGGTCGAGCACATGCTGCGCCAGGTGACGCCAGGACGCTACGACGCCTACGAGGCGCTGCTCCAGGCACTCGCCGACGGCTCCTCCGGCCAGGTGTGGATGCTGCTCTGGCACGGCCGCGCGGGCTCGCCCGACGCGCAGTACGGGAACATGGAGGTCGACGGCCTCGGCTACGCGCCCTGCGTCACCTCCGCCCAGGAGCTGTCCGTCAGCGGCTGGAACCGCGCGCACGAGGTCGTGGGCGGCCGTGACATCGCCCGCGCCCTCTACCCCGAACGCTGGGGGATCTGGCTGAACCCGCACGCGCCCGGCGGCGGCGTCGGCATCCCGTGGCCCGACCTGCGCCGGATCGCCACCGGTCTCGACCGGATGCCGGCGGGACCGCTGCGGCTGTCCGAACCGGCCGTGGAGATCCCGCAGTTCTACGCGCTGCTCACCCAGAACGCCCATCGCACCCCCGCCGTACGGTCGTTGCGCCGTGCCTGGGTCCATCCCGCCCTGGGCGCACCGTATCTGACGATCGGTCTGGATCTGTACGACACGAGCCCGGCGTCCGTCGACGCGGTGCGCGCGATGATGCAGCAGTCCATCGGCGCGGTGCCCGAGGGGCTGCCGGTCTCCACCGTCGCGATGTCCGACGAGTACGACCCCGTCACGATGTGGCTGCGGGCCAACTCCCGGCCGTTCTACGACCGGGAGGCCCACGGGGCACCCCCGGCCGCCCCCGGTTACGGCTACCCGCCGGCCGCCCCGCGCGCCTACTGACCCGCGCGGTGGCGTACCGACCAGTACCCCGAGCCGTACGGGACGACGTACCGTACGTCCTCCGGACGCCGCGAGCCGTATCGAAACGTGGCGAAAACGCCTCGCCGTTCCGCTCAGGCGATCACAACGTCCGGATAACGGTAGGTGTCTGACTCCATCACGTTTGGGCAAACATTCCCCTTGACCACTGGCGGGTGATCACTACGGCCATGAAGACTCCCGGCAGCGGGGACCGTCGGTCCTTTGTGCGAGCAGCCCAGCATCGCTCCACGGGAAGCCCTTGACGGGACGCTTCCGCGACACCGGCACCGAAGCACCCAGCGTGCGCCAACTGATGCGAGACAGGCCGTTACAACGGCGGGTACGGGGCCGGGGACCGCCGGCCAGGAGGGGTCGAAGACGTTGTGACCGCACCGATCGAGACCACCAAGTCGGCTGCCGAAGTGCAGCCGGAGGCAGTGCTCACGGGCGCCAAGCAGAGCCAGATCGAGGGTCGTTCGCTCGGCCGAATAGCCTGGACGCGCTTCAAGCGCGACAAGGCCGCCGTGGCCGGCGGCATCGTTGTCATCCTCCTGGTCCTCCTCGCGATCCTGGCCAAGCCCATCCAGGCCGTCTTCGGTCTCGACCCCAACGCGCTGAACCAGGACCTGGTGGACCCGCAGCTCCTCGCCCCCAAGGGCGCCTGGGGCGGGACGAGCTGGGACCATCCGCTCGGTGTGGAGCCCGGCCTCGGCCGTGACCTCCTCGCCCGCATCATCGAGGGCTCCTGGGTCTCGCTCCTCGTCGCCGCCGGAGCCACCCTGCTCTCCGTGGCCATCGGCACCCTCCTCGGCGTCGTCGCCGGCTACTACGGAGGCTGGGTCGACGCCGTCGTCAGCCGGCTGATGGACACCTTCCTCGCCTTCCCGCTGCTGCTCTTCGCGATCTCGATCTCGGCCGCCCTCCAGGACGGCGCCTTCGGACTCAGCGGACTGCCCCTGCGGATCGGTGTGCTGATCTTCGTGATCGGCTTCTTCAACTGGCCCTACATGGGCCGGATCGTGCGCGCGCAGACCATGAGCCTGCGCCGGCGCGAGTTCGTCGACGCGTCCCGAAGTCTGGGGGCCCGAGGGCCCTTCATCCTCTTCAGGGAACTGCTGCCGAACCTGGTGGCGCCGATCCTCGTCTACTCGACGCTGCTGATCCCCACCAACATCCTCTTCGAGGCCGGTCTGAGCTTCCTCGGCGTGGGCATCGCCCCGCCGCAGGCCTCGTGGGGCGGCATGCTCACCACCGCGGTGGACCTGTACGAGGTCGATCTGCACTACATGTTCGTGCCAGGCATGGCGATCTTCATCACCGTGCTGGCGTTCAACCTGCTGGGTGACGGTCTGCGTGACGCACTCGACCCCCGCAGCAAGTGACCCCCCCGGTAATAACCGCATCACCCAGCACCATCCACAGCGGCCGACCTTCAGCTCCGTGCCGTATCCATTGATAGAGGGGCTTTCCTCAGGATGAAGACCAAGAAAGCGACAGCTGTCCTGGCGACAGCCATCGTGCTGGCGCTCAGCGCGTCGGCTTGCGGCGGCTCGGACAGCAAGGACAACAACAGCAAGGGCGGCGGCGCCGGCGTCGACGCCGGACTGACCTCGGTCGTCAACAAGTCCGACAAGAAGGGGGGCACCGTCACCTTCGAGCACTCGGACGTGCCGGACTCCCTCGACCCGGGCAACACCTACTACGGCTGGGTGCAGAACTTCTCCCGGCTGTACGGCCGTACGCTCACCACCTTCAAGCCGGCCGCCGGCAAGGAAGGCCTGGAGGTCGTCCCCGACCTCGCCGAGTCGCTGGGTGAGCCGAGCGCGGACGCCAAGACGTGGACGTACAAGCTCCGCAAGGGCGTCAAGTTCGACGACGGCAGCCCGGTCACGTCCAAGGACGTCAAGTACGCCATCGAGCGCAGCAACTTCGCGCCCGAGGCCCTGTCGCACGGCCCCACCTACTTCAAGGCGTACCTGGTGGGCGGCGAGGCGTACAAGGGTCCGTACAAGGACAAGTCCGCCGAGGGCCTGAAGTCCATCGAGACCCCGGACGACCAGACCATCGTCTTCAAGCTCAACAAGCCGTTCGCCGACTTCGACTACCTGGCGACCTTCTCGCAGACGGCCCCCGTGCCGCAGGCGAAGGACAAGGGCGCCGAGTACGTCAAGGCGATCTCGTCGTCGGGCCCGTACAAGTTCGAGTCGTACAACGAGGGCCGCAGCGCGACCCTCGTGCGCAACCCGCACTGGGACAAGGCCACCGACCCGATCCGCCCGGCGCTCGCCGACAAGATCACCATCAAGTTCAAGGTCAACCCCACCACGGTCGACCAGCACCTGATGAGCGACAACATCACGGTGGACGCCGCGGGCACCGGCCTTCAGACGAAGACCCAGCCCAAGGTCCTCACCAAGCAGAGCGAGAAGGCGAAGACGGACAACTCGTACGCCGGCGCCACCTCGTACCTCGCGCTGTCGACGAAGGTGAAGCCCTTCGACAACGCGGACTGCCGCAAGGCCGTCCACTACGCGATCGACAAGGCGTCCGTCCAGGCCGCGCTCGGTGGCGACACCAAGGGCGACGTGGCGAGCACTCTGCTCCCGCCGACGGTCAACGGGTACCAGAAGTTCGACCTGTACCAGACCGAGGGCAACAAGGGCGACGTCACCAAGGCCAAGGCCGCGCTCGCGGACTGCGGTCAGCCGAACGGCTTCAAGACCAACCTGACGGCCCGCTCCGACCGCCCCGACGAGGTGCAGATGGCGACCGCCATCCAGGCCTCGCTGAAGAAGGTCGGCATCCAGGCCGAGATCAAGCAGTACCCGTCGGGCAAGTACTTCGGTAACTTCGCCGGTGTTCCGAGCTACGTCAAGGAGCACGACCTCGGCATGATGATGATGGCGTGGGGCGCCGACTGGCCGACCGGCTTCGGCTTCCTCGACCAGATCGTCAACGGCTCCGCCATCAAGCCCTCGGGCGGCAACAACCTGATGGAGCTGGACGACCCGAAGATCAACAAGGCGCTCTCGGACGGCATCGCGCAGACCGACGAGGCCGCCCGCACCAAGGCGTGGGGCGAGGTCGACAAGCTCGTCCTGGAGAACGCCTCGGCCGTGCCGCTGATCTACCGCAAGAACCTGCTGTACCGCCCGGACTCGGCGACCAACGTCACCGTGACCCAGGCGTACCTCGGTATGTACGACTACCTGCTGATCGGCTCCACCACCTGATTCCGCGGTAGAGCCTTCCCAACCCCCCGAAATGCCTGAAAGGCAGGTGAAGGCATCGGGTCCGTCGGCCGGGTCACCCCCGGCCGGCGGACCCGGCGCCGATCGGCTGTGACTGCGTACATCATCCGACGCGTGATCGCCGCGGTAATGCTGTTGCTGGTGGTCAGCGCAGTCACCTTCGCGATCTTCTTCCTTGTCCCACGGCTCGGTGGGCAGACGATCGACCAGCTGGCCGTCCAGTACGTCGGTAAGGACGCCAACCCCGACTCGATCGCCGCCGTCAAGGCGAACCTGGGGCTCGACCAGCCCCTCTACACCCAGTACTTCGACTTCATCAAGGGCATCTTCGTCGGCGCCGAGTACAACTTCGGCCCCGACCCGTCCATGTGCAACGCGCCCTGCTTCGGCTACTCCTTCAAGACGCACGTCGAGGTGTGGCCCGAGCTGATGGACCGGGTGCCGATCACGTTCTCCCTGGCCATCGGTGCCGCGGTGATCTGGCTGCTCTCCGGTGTCGCCATCGGTGTCCTCTCGGCGCTCAAGCGGGGCTCGATCTTCGACCGCTTCGCCATGACGCTGGCCCTCGCCGGCGTCTCGCTGCCGATCTTCTTCACCGGCATGCTCGGTCTCGCCCTGTTCACCGTCCAGTGGCCCCTGTGGGGCGACGGTGTCAACTACGTCCCGTTCGCGGAGAATCCGGCGGACTGGGCGTGGAACCTGATCATCCCCTGGTGCAGCCTCGCCTTCCTCTACTCCGCCCTGTACGCCCGGCTCACCCGCGCCGGCATGCTGGAAGTGATGGGGGAGGACTACATCCGTACGGCACGGGCCAAGGGCCTGCGGGAGAGCACGGTCGTCGCCAAGCACGGACTGCGGTCCGCGCTGACGCCCATCGTCACGATCTTCGGTATGGACTTCGGCCTGCTGCTCGGCGGCGCCGTCATCACCGAACAGGTCTTCTCCCTCCAGGGCATGGGCTCGTACGCGATCCAGTCGGTGAAGGACGCCGACCTGCCGATCGTGATGGGTGTGACCCTGTTCGCCGCCTTCTTCATCGTCTTCTGCAATCTGCTGGTGGACCTGGTGTACGCCGCCATCGACCCCAGGGTGAGGTACTCGTGAGCGAGGTTTCCAAGGAGCAGTCAGCCGTACAGGTGCCCCATCCCGCGTCCGCTCCGGGGGAGCCGGTGGTCGCCAGGGCCGGGGGGCCCGGCGGGTCCGGCTCGGGGGAGCCCTTCCTCTCCGTACGCGACCTGCGTATCCACTTCAGCACCGACGACGGTCTGGTGAAGTCGGTCGACGGCGTCAGCTTCGACGTCCGGGCCGGCCAGACCCTCGGCATCGTGGGTGAGTCCGGCTCCGGCAAGTCGGTCACCTCGCTCGGCGTCATGGGCCTGCACCGCTCCGCCAACGCCGCGATATCGGGCGAGGTCTGGCTGGACGGCGAGGAGTTGGTGGGGGCCGACCCCGACCACGTACGGCGGCTGCGCGGCCGGAAGATGGCCATGATCTTCCAGGACCCGCTGTCCGCGATGCACCCGTACTACCGCATCGGCGCGCAGATCGTGGAGGCGTACCGCGTCCACCACAAGGTCAGCAAGAAGACCGCCCGCGCGCGGGCGATCGAGATGCTGGACCGGGTCGGCATCCCCGAACCGCAGAAGCGTGTCGACAGCTATCCGCACGAGTTCTCCGGCGGTATGCGCCAGCGCGCGATGATCGCGATGGCCCTGGTCAACAACCCCGAACTGCTCATCGCCGACGAGCCGACGACCGCCCTGGACGTGACCGTCCAGGCACAGATCCTCGATCTCATCAGGGATCTGCAGAAGGAGTTCGGCTCCGCCGTCATCATGATCACCCATGACCTCGGGGTGGTCGCCGAGATGGCCGACGACCTGCTGGTCATGTACGGCGGCCGGTGCGTCGAGCGCGGACCGGCCGAGAAGGTCTTCTACGAGCCGCAGCACCCCTACACCTGGGGCCTGCTGGGGTCGATGCCCCGCATCGACCGCGAGCAGACGGAACGGCTCGTGCCCGTCAAGGGCCAGCCGCCGTCGCTCATCAACGTGCCGCAGGGCTGCGCCTTCAACCCGCGGTGTCCCTACGCGGATGTGCCCAAGGACGGCATCACGCGCACGGAGCGCCCCGAGCTGAGGCAGGTCGGCGCCGGGCACCACTCCGCCTGCCATATGTCGCAGGAGGAGCGGACCAAGATCTGGACCGAAGAGATTGCGCCGAAGCTGTGAGCGCCGAAGCGATGAGCAACGCAAAGGATCCCGCTGTGGCGGACACGACGGTAGAGGACAGGGCGGGTGAGCCCCTGCTGAGGGTGGAGGGGCTGGTCAAGCACTTCCCCGTCAAGAAGGGGCTGTTGCAGCGCCAGGTCGGCGCCGTCAAGGCGGTCGACGGGCTGTCGTTCGACGTCCACCCCGGCGAAACGCTCGGCGTCGTCGGCGAGTCCGGCTGCGGCAAGTCGACCATGGGGCGGCTGATCACGCGGCTGGACGAACCGACCGGCGGGCGGATCGAGTTCCAGGGCCACGACATCACGCACATGTCGGCGGGCAAGATCCGGCCGCTCCGCCGCGACGTGCAGATGATCTTCCAGGACCCGTACTCGTCGCTGAACCCGCGCCACACGATCGGCACGATCGTCGGCGCGCCGTTCAAGCTCCAGAACGTGGAGCCCGAGGGCGGGGTCAAGAAGGAGGTCCAGCGGCTGCTGGGCCTGGTGGGCCTGAGCCCCGAGCATTACAACCGCTATCCGCACGAGTTCTCCGGCGGTCAGCGCCAGCGCATCGGTATCGCGCGGGCGCTGGCGCTGAGCCCGAAGCTGGTCGTCGCCGACGAGCCGGTCTCCGCGCTGGACGTGTCGATCCAGGCGCAGGTGGTGAACCTGCTGGACGACCTCCAGGACGAGCTGGGGCTCACGTACGTGATCATCGCGCACGACCTCTCGGTCATCCGCCATGTGTCGGACCGGATCGCCGTCATGTACCTCGGCAAGATCGTCGAGCTGTCGGACCGCAAGTCGCTGTACGAGCGGCCGATGCACCCGTACACGAAGGCGCTGCTGTCCGCGGTGCCGGTGCCGGATCCGAGGCGGCGCGGGGCCAAGAGCGAGCGGATCCTGCTTAGGGGCGATGTGCCGTCGCCGCTGTCGCCGCCCAGCGGCTGCCGGTTCCACACCCGGTGCTGGAAGGCGACCGAGGTGTGCCGGACGGTGGAGCCGCCGCTGATCCGGCTGGAGCCGGGGCACGAGGCGGCCTGCCACCACCCGGAGAACGCGCCGGACCAGATTCCGGACGACACGAAGGTGCTGGCGTCGGCGCGGGAGGCGATCGCGCTGGTGGGTGAGGCGGTCGTGGGTGACACGGCGGTCGGTGACACGGCGGTCGGTGGCACCGCGAAGGACGCGAGCGCGCCGGAGACCTCCGAGGCCCCGAAGGGGCTCACCAAGGAGTAGCCGTACGCGTACATGGGCATGCCCCCCGCTCGCATGGTCCACCATGCGGACGGGGGGCTTCCGCGTCGTACGGGAGTTTCACCCGGTTTCACCCCGCCCAACTGCGTCTCACCTGGGATGACTTGACTGGTTGGGGTGTGATGCCCCGGAGTTGGTCCATTTGTCGACCGTCCGGATCTCAGGTCTGCAACTCCGCATTGCGATCTGTTCATTTGGCACTTTCTTGACTGTAATGTTCGGCCGTCAAGACCGAGCTCACGACTCGTCGGACCCCTGAGGTGGACCATGCGAATATTCAAGTCCCGAGCCGCTGGAGCGATCGTCACGGCCTTGGCCGTCGCGCTGATCGCCACCGGCTGCTCCAGTGAGCGCGACGAGGAAGGTGACTCGGGCGGCGCGAAGGACACCTTCGTCTTCGGCGGCCCCGGTGACCCCGGCTCGCTCGACCCGGCGCTCGCCAGCGACGGCGAGACCTTCCGGGTCACCCGGCAGGCCTTCGAGGCGCTGCTGAAGCACGAGTCGGGCGGCAGCGAGCTGGCCCCCGCGCTGGCCGAGAAGTGGTCGAGCAACGAGGCCGGCACGGTCTGGACGTTCAACCTCCGCAAGGACGTGACCTTCCACGACGGCGAGAAGTTCAACGCCGCCGCCGTCTGCGCGAATTACGACTACTGGTTCAACTGGACGGGCACGTACCAGTCCAGCGCGGTCTCCTACTACTGGCAGACCGTCATGGGCGGCTTCGCGAAGAACGAGGACCCCGAGACGCCGAAGGCGAACTACAAGTCCTGCACCGCGAAGGACGACAGCACCGCCGTCATCGAGGTCAACGAGCCCTCCGCGAACCTGCCGGGCGGCTTCTCCCTCCAGGCGCTGGCGATCCACTCGCCGAAGGCCCTGAAGGAGTACGCGAAGCAGGAAGCCACCGCCAAGGGTGACGCGATCACGTACCCCAAGTACAGCCAGGTGGCCGGTACGGTCGCGGGCACGGGGCCGTACAAGATCAGCGAGTGGAACAAGGGCAACAAGGAAGTCTCGCTGGAGCGTTACGACGACTACTGGGGCGCCAAGGCGAAGATCAAGAATCTGGTCTTCCGCACCATCGACACCGAGGACGGCCGCCGCCAGGCCCTCCAGGCCGGTGACATCGACGGCTACGACCTGGTCGCGCCCGCCGATGTGAAGACCCTGGAGAGCGACGGCTTCCAGGTCCCCACGCGCGACGTCTTCAACATCTTCTACGTCGGTATGAGCCAGGGGAAGAACAAGGCGCTGAAGAAGCCCGAGGTCCGGCAGGCCATCGCGCACGCCATCGACCGGGACAACCTGGTCAAGACGCAGCTTCCCGAAGGCGGCGTCGTGGCAACGCAGTTCATGCCCGACACGGTCGCCGGCTACTCGGACGCCGTACAGAAGTACCCCTTCGACACCGCCAAGGCCAAGCAGCTCCTCGGGGACGCCGGTGAGGGCGCGCTGAAGGTCGAGTTCTGCTACCCGACCGAGGTCACCCGCCCGTACATGCCCGCTCCGCAGGACATGTTCGAGCTGATGAAGGCCGACCTGGAGAAGGCCGGCATCACCGTCACGCCGAAGCCGATGAAGTGGGCGCCGGACTATCTGGACGCCACCGAGGCGGGCGGCTGCGAGCTGCACATGCTGGGCTGGACCGGTGACTTCAACGACGGCTACAACTTCATCGGTACCTGGTTCGCCGAGTACGACAAGCAGTGGGGCTTCAAGGACAAGGGCATCTTCGACGCGATGAAGGCCGCGTCGACGGAGACCGACCCGGCGAAGCGGACGGACCTCTACAAGAAGGCCAACGAGACGATCATGGCGTACCTGCCGGGTGTGCCGATCTCCTCGTCGCCGCCGGCGATCGCCTTCGCCGACGACATCAACCCGCCGAAGGTCTCCCCGCTGACGCAGGAGAACTTCTCCGAGGCGTCCTTCAAGTAACGGCATCTGCCAGGGTCCGCCCGGCCGGCGGCGCACGAACCGCGGCCGGGCGGACCCCTCCTACGTCCTTACGCACCGAAGAAAGGGGCACGCGGGGTGCTGCGACTCGTCGCACGACGACTGCTACAGCTGATACCCACCCTGCTCGGTCTGTCGGTTCTCCTCTTCCTGTGGCTGAACCGGCTGCCCGGCGGACCCGCGTCGGCGATCCTCGGCGAGCGGGCGACCGAGGCCGAAGTGGCCCGTATCAACCGGGCGTTGGGACTCGACGAGCCGGTGTGGGTCCAGTACTGGCGGTTCATCAAGCGGATCTTCGAACTGGACCTCGGCACCTCCACCCAGACCGGCCAGCCGGTGTGGGAGGAATTCACCCTGCGCTTCCCGGCGACCGTCGAACTCAGCGTCGCCGCGATACTCATCGCGGTCGTGGTCGGCGTCCCGCTGGGCTACTTCGCCGCCCGGCGCCGCGGCAGCTGGCTCGATGTGACCGCCGTGTCGGGCTCGCTGCTCGGCATCTGTATCCCGGTCTTCTTCCTGGCGCTGCTCCTCAAGGGCCTCTTCGCCGTCAACCTCGGGATCTTCCCGAGCTACGGGCGGCTTTCGACCGGCATCGACGCGACGAAGGTCACCGGATTCGCCGTCCTGGACGGCCTGTTGACCGGTGAGTTCGACGCGTCGTGGGACGCGATCATGCATCTGGTGCTGCCCGCCGTCGCGCTCGCCTCCATCCCGCTGGCCGTCATCGTGCGGATGACGCGGGCCAGCGTGCTCGAAGTGCTGGGCGAGGACTACGTACGTACGGCGGAGTCCAAGGGCCTGGAAAAGCGCGTCGTACGCGCCCGGCACGTCCTGCGCAACGCGCTGCTGCCGGTGATCACCGCGGTCGGCCTGCTGACCGGCAGCCTGCTGTCCGGCGCCGTCCTCACCGAGTCCGTCTTCAGCTTCGGAGGGATCGGATCCTTCATCCGTACGTCGATCGACGCCCGCGACTATCCCGTGCTCGTGGGCTTCATCCTCTTCATCGCGCTGGTGTACGTCCTGATCAATCTGCTGGTCGACGTGGCGTACAGCCTCATCGACCCGAGAGTGCGGGTGCACTGACGTGAACGCGATCCCCGATCTCACCCCGAAGATGACGAAGAAGGCCGACAAGATCGACCGGCTCGCACAGCTCACCGAGCGGACCGAGACCACCTCGGGCGCCGGGCTGTGGCGCGAGGCGTTCCGGCGGCTGCGCACCAGCAAGACGGCCATCATCGGCGGCGTCGTCATCGGCCTGTTCGTGCTGGTCGCGATCGTCGGCCCGTGGCTCGCCCCGTACAGCCCCACCGTGCAGGAGTGGCGCGGCGAGGTCTTCCCCAACCAGGGGCGCTTCGTCGGACCGCGCGGCGAGAACTGGTTCGGTCTCGACCACCTGGGGCGCGACGAGTTCTCCCGGATGCTCGTCGGCGCCCGGCAGACCCTGCTCGTGGGCGTCGTGTCGATGCTCATCGGCCTGGTGGCCGGCGCGGTCATCGGCGCCGTGTCGGGCGCGGCGGCGACGCTCGGCGGGGAGCCGGGCAAGCGCGTCGACACCGTCATCATGCGCGTCACCGACATCATGCTGGCGCTGCCCTCGCTGCTGCTGGCCGTGTCCGTGGCCGCCGTGCTGGGGCAGTCGCTGACCACCGTGATGATCGCGGTGGGCGTGGTCCAAGTGCCGGTGTTCGCACGGCTGTTGCGTGGCTCGATGCTCGCGCAGGGCAGCTCGGACTATGTCCTGGCGGCCAAGGCGGTGGGCATCCGCAAGCGCCGTATCGTCCTCACCCAGATCATGCCCAACTCGCTCAGCCCGGTGATCGTCCAGGCGACGCTCAGCCTCGCCACCGCGATCATCGAGGCCGCCGCCCTGTCCTACCTGGGCCTCGGCAATCCCGACCCGGCGATCCCGGAGTGGGGCGTGATGCTGTCGCAGGCACAGCGCTTCTTCGACAACGCGCCGATGATGTCGGTCTATCCGGCGGTCGGGATCATCGTCACCGCTCTTGGCTTCACGCTGCTCGGTGAGGCGATGCGGGAAGCTCTCGACCCGAAGCTGCGAGGCTGAAGTCCCATGTCGCTACTGTCAGTTGACGCACTGTCGGTCACCTTCGCCGGGCACGGTACGGGGCGGGGTACTCGGCGCGACACGAAGGCCGTCGACGGCGTCTCCTTCGATGTCGCCGAGGGCCAGGTCGTCGGCCTGGTGGGCGAGTCGGGCTGCGGCAAGTCCGTGACGGCGCTCGCCCTGATGGGGCTGCTCCCGCGCAAGGGGGTGACCGTGGGCGGTCGCGCCGAGTTCGACGGGGCCGACCTGCTGTCCATGGGCGAGAAGAAGATCCGCGACCTGCGCGGCAGCCAGCTCGCGATGATCTTCCAGGACCCGCTCTCCTCGCTCAACCCGGTCGTCCCCATCGGCGTGCAGGTCACCGAGATCCTGACCCGTCACCGCGGGCTGAAGGGCGAACCGGCCCGTAAGGAGGCCGCCACGCTGCTCGACCGCGTCGGCATCCCCGACCCGGACCGGCGGCTGAAGGAGTACCCGCACCAGCTCTCGGGCGGCATGCGGCAGCGCGCGCTCATCGCGATGGCGGTCGCGTGCGCGCCGCGCCTGCTGATCGCGGACGAGCCGACGACGGCGCTCGACGTCACCATCCAGGCCCAGATCCTAGAACTGCTCAAGGAGTTGGTGGATCAGGAGGGCACGGCGCTTCTGATGATCACTCATGATCTGGGCGTCGTCGCCGGGTTGTGCGACCAGGTCAATGTGCTCTACGCGGGGCGGGCGGTGGAGACGGCGGGCCGCCGTGAACTGTTCGCGCACCCCACCCATCCGTACGCGCACGGTCTGCTCGGCTCCATCCCGCGCCTGGACGCACCGCGCGGCGAAGCGCTCCGGCCGATCCGGGGGTCGATCAACGACAAGATCGCGTGGGCGGACGGCTGCGCGTTCGCGCCCCGGTGCGACTTCTACACGATGGAGTGCCTGACGGGCACGCCGGAACTCACCGAACCGCGCGCGCCCGGCCACCAGGTGCGCTGCGTCAACCCGGTCCTGCCGGCCGGCACTTCCGATCCTGCTGATCCGGTGGAACCCACGGCGGAGGTCTCCTCATGAGTCTGCTCGAACTGGACGGCGTCAAGGTCCACTTCCCCGTCAAGAAGGGCATCTTCTTCGACCGTACCGTCGGCCATGTGTACGCCGTCGACGGCGTCTCGCTGAAGGTCGAGGCGGGCCAGACGTACGGCCTGGTGGGGGAGTCGGGCTGCGGCAAGACCACCCTCGGCCGCGCCGTCCTGCGCCTCGTCGACATCACCGACGGCGAGGTCGTCTTCGACGGCACGGATCTGGCGAAGCTGCCCGAGGAGGAGATGCGGAAGATCCGGCACCGCCTCCAGATGGTCTTCCAGGATCCGCTCGGCAGCCTCAACCCCCGGCAGAACATCGAGTCGATCCTCTCCGAGGGCATGGCGGCGCACGGCATCGGCGCCGACCAGGAGGACCGCCGGAGGCGGATCAAGAAGATCCTCGCGGAGGTCGGCCTGCCGACGAACGCGCTCTCGCGCTATCCGCACGAGTTCTCCGGCGGCCAGCGCCAGCGCATCGGCATCGCACGGGCGCTCGTCCTCGAACCGGACGTGATCATCTGCGACGAGCCGGTCTCGGCGCTCGACGTCTCCATCCAGGCGCAGGTGATCAACCTCCTTGAGGAGCTTCAGGAGTCCAAGGGGCTGACGTATCTCGTCATCGCCCACGACCTGGCCGTGGTCCGCCATATCTCGGACGTTATCGGGGTCATGTATCTGGGCTCGCTGGTGGAGGAGGCCCCCAGCGACGCGCTGTACGCCGAGCCGAGGCACCCGTACACGAAGGCCCTGATGTCGGCGGTCCCGGTGCCCGACCCGGAGGTGGAGGACCGCCGCGAACGCATCCTGCTCCACGGCGACCTGCCGTCCCCGGCCTCCCCGCCGGCCGGATGCCGCTTCCACACGCGCTGCCCGTGGAAGCAGGAGACTCGCTGCGCGACGGAGCGGCCGGAGCTGACGGTGCTGGGGGACGGCCACCGGGTGGCGTGCCACTTCGCCGCGGAGATCGAGGCGGGGACGGTGGAGCGGACGCGGGCGACGGGGATCGCGGCGGTGACGCAGACGGAGCCGGAGGCGCTGACGGAGGCTGTCTGAGTCTCCCCGGGACGGGGCTCGTGGGGCGCGCGGTAGAACTGTCGGGTGTTCCAGGAACTGTTCACCCCCTCCGTCCAGCACTCGCTCGACCTCGCGGGCATCTTCGTTTTCGCGATATCCGGCGCGCTGCTGGCCGTCCGCAAGAACTTCGACGTCTTCGGCATGGCGGTGCTCGCCGAGGCCACCGGGCTGGGCGGTGGGCTGCTCCGGGACCTGATCATCGGCGCGGTACCGCCGGCCGCCTTCACCGACCTCGGCTACTTCACGATGCCGCTGGTCGCGACGGTCCTGGTCTTCTTCCTGCACCCGCATGTCGAACGCATCCAGGGCGCGGTGAACGTCTTCGACGCGGCGGGGCTCGGGCTGTTCTGCGTGACGGGCACGGTGAAGGCGTACGAGTACGGGCTCGGCCTCACCGCGTCCGCCGCGCTCGGTCTCGCCACGGCGGCGGGCGGTGGTGTGCTGCGCGACGTCCTCGCCAACGAGGTCCCGTCGCTGTTGCGCTGGGACCGCGACCTGTACGCCGTACCCGCGATCGTCGGCGCGACGACGGTGGTGATCTGCATCCGTCTCGACGCGCTGAACGGGCTGACGAGCGGGCTCGCGGCCGTCACGGCGTTCGTGCTGAGGCTGCTGGCCATGCGCTTCCACTGGCGGGCGCCGCGTGCCTACAACCGGCGCTCGACGGCGGCCGAGGAGCCGGGATCGAACATCTAAGCTACCGCTCAGTAAGGCGATGTTGTACGGTTCTGTTCATGGCACAGGCAGCGCAGGAATCCATCGCGGACGGCGAGTTCGGCGGCGAGTACGACGGCGACGTCGGCAACGAGTTCGACCGCGACACCTCCGTCACCCTCCGTGAACCGGGCGTCTACGACGCCGAACTGTCCGAGGGGTGGGCGATCCTCTCCGCCGTCAACGGCGGCTATCTGCTGGCGATCGTGGCCCGCGCGCTGCGCGACGCGCTGCCGCACCCCGATCCCTTCACGGTCACGGCCCACTACCTGACCCCGTCGAAGCCCGGCCCGGCGGTCGTCCGTACGGAGGCGGTACGGTCCGGCCGCACCCTCACCACCGGGCAGGCGTCGCTCTACCAGTACGAGCCCGACGGCACGGAGGTCGAACGCGTCCGCGTCCTCGCCGCGTACGGCGCGCTGGACTCCCTCAGCGACGACGTCCGCACCTCGGTCAAGCCGCCCACGCTTCCGCCGCCGGAGCGGTGCCTCGGTACGGAGGACGGGCCGGCCGCCCTTCCGGGCGACTCGGGCTTCACGCAGCGCGTGGTGGTCAGGCTGGACCCGGAGACGGCGGGCTGGGCGGTGGGCTCACCTTCCGGAAAGGGCGAGGTGCGCGGATGGTTCTCGCTGGCGGACCCCCGCGAGCCGGACCCGCTCTCGCTGCTGCTGACGGTGGACGCCTTCCCGCCGACCGCCTTCGACCTCGGGCTCATGGGCTGGACCCCGACGGTCGAACTGACCACCCACATCCGCAGCCGCCCGGCACCGGGGCCGCTGCGGGTCTTCGTCACCACGCGGAACCTGGCGGGCGGCTATCTGGAGGAGGACGCGGAAGTCTGGGACAGCGCGGACCGTCTGGTGGCCCAGTCCCGCCAACTGGCCAGGGCACCACGGGAGGCGAGGGTGCCCGAGGGGCGGTAGCGGGGGCGACATCACGGAGCGGTACGGAGGAAGTCGCCCAGTGCCAGGGTGAGTTCGGCGGGAGCGTCCTCCTGCACGAGGTGGCCGGCGCCCGCGATCAGCCGCAGCTCGGCACCGGGGACGAGCCGGGCGAGCTGCCGCCCCTTCTCCTGCGGGATCCAGGTGTCCTCCTCGCCCCAGCAGATCAGCACCGGCAGGTCCAACTCGCCGTACCGGCCCTCGATCTCGTCGGTGAAGCGCTGGTCGTTCTGCTCGATCTGCCGGTAGAACGCGGGCCGCCCCGCCTCCGTGCACCAGGGCTCCACCAGCGCGTCCAGGACGTCCCCGCGCAGTCCGGGGTGGCTGGCGGAACCGACGTACTCCCGCACGAGCGCCCGGTGCAGTCCGGGCGGCAACTGCCCGAAGACACCGCCGTGTTCACCGAGGAGCCGATACGTGGGCGAGCCCCACGGCGCGAGCGCCACGGGATCCACCAGCGCCAGCCGTCCGTACCGCGCGCCGTGCAGCAGCGTCGCGCGCAGGGCGACACACCCCCCGAAGTCGTGCGCGACGACGGCGGGCCGCTCCAGTCCCCAGTGCCCGAGCAGTTCGCCGAAGACCCGCGCCTGCGCGCCCAGCGACACGTCCTGCCCCTGCCGCATCTCCGACGCCCCGAAGCCGGGCATGTCCCACACGTACACCCGATGCCGCTCCGCGAGCGCCCGCGCGGGGCCCCGCCACACGTACGACGAGAACGGCGTCCCGTGCAGCAGCACGACCGGCCGTCCGTCAACAGGTTCGTCGGGCCCGAGGGTGCCCCACCGGACCTCACCGGACGAGCTGCTGAACGTGTGGCCGAGAGTCCATCCATCCATGCCCACCAGGCTAATTCGAGGGTCTGACATCCCCCGGTCCCGCCGCCGGTCGGGCCCGGTGGTGACGAACATCTCGGCTCTCCTGCCGCGACCGGTCGGGCCGCCGCCATCCCCGTGGCGGTTTTCCCGCCGGACCGGCCCCGGACGGCCCCGGAGCAGGCAGCGAGCGGCGTACGGTGCGACGCCTCTCCGGCCCGCCCGCGCGCCCCGTGCCCCGCTCACGCGCCCGCCCACGGCGATCCGCACCCGTCGCGGCTCGTAGAATCGAAAGCACCATGGCTTATCTCGACCACGCCGCGACCACCCCGATGCTTCCCGAGGCGATCGAGGCGATGACCGCTCGTTTCGCCGAGGTCGGCAACGCGTCCTCGTTGCACGCCGCCGGGCGGCGGGCCCGGCGTACCGTCGAGGAGGCGCGCGAAGAGCTGGCCGAATCCCTCGGCGCCCGGCCCAGCGAGATCGTCTTCACCGCCGGCGGCACCGAGGCCGACAACCTCGCGGTGAAGGGTCTCTACTGGTCCCGCCGCGACGCGGACCCGGCCAGGACGCGCGTACTCGCCAGCCCCGTGGAACACCACGCCGTCCTCGACGCCGTTCACTGGCTGGGGGAGCACGAGGGCGCGAACGTCGAGTACCTGCCCGTCGACACGTACGGCAGGGTCTCGCCGGAGGCCCTGCGCGAGGCCATCGAACGCGACCCGGACGATGTGGCCCTGGCCACCGTCATGTGGGCGAACAACGAGATCGGCACCATCCTGCCGGTACGTGAACTCGCCGAGGTCGCCGCCGAGTTCGGCGTGCCGCTGCACTCGGACGCCGTCCAGGCGTTCGGCCAGACCGAGGTCGACTTCGGCGCGTCGGGACTCGCCGCGATGACCGTCACGGGGCACAAGATCGGCGGCCCGTACGGCGTCGGCGCGCTGCTCCTCGGCCGCGAGTACACCCCCGTCCCCGTCCTGCACGGCGGCGGCCAGGAACGGCACGTGCGCTCGGGCACCCTCGACGTCCCGGCCGTCGCGGCGTTCGCCGTCGCGGGGCGGCTGGCCGCGGAACGGCGGGGCGAGTTCACGCGCGACATCGGCGCCCTGCGCGACGAGTTGATCGCCTCCGTACGGAAGGCCGTACCGGACGCGGTCCTCGGCGGCGACCCCGTCGACCGCCTCCCCGCCAACGCCCACTTCAGCTTCCCAGGCTGCGAGGGCGACTCCCTGCTCCTGCTGCTGGACGCGCAGGGGATCGAGTGCTCGACCGGGTCGGCCTGCACGGCGGGGGTCGCGCAGCCCAGCCACGTACTGCTCGCGACGGGCACGGACCCCGAACTGGCGCGCGGCACGCTCCGGTTCTCCCTCGGCCACACCTCTACAGAGGCCGACGTCAAGGCGGTCGCCTCGGCGATCGGCCCGGCGGTGCAGCGGGCGAGGACGGCGGGTCTGAGCTAGACCCAATGCCGGTGACTTTGGCCTTTCTTTCTCGTTGGTTGTGGTGTGGCGAGGGTGGGGCAGGTCAAGTCGCCTGCGGGTGAGCGGTTGTCGGAC